>QHUC01000171.1 GCA_003221045.1 Gemmatimonadota bacterium
CAGTGCTATCAGCGACTCCGGGCGGCGGGCAAGCCTCACAAGGTCGCCCTCACGGCCTGCATGCGCCGACTGCTCTTGATCCTCAACGCCATCGTGCGTACTCAAACCCCGTGGCGCGCGACGCCGATCGTCGCGCGAGCCACCCCTTGACCGATGACACAGTTGCTGAAGCGGCGTGCGTACTTGTCAGTTCACTGACAGGGCCGAGCCGCGAGTTCACTCGCGATTCCTCACCCGACATCACTCATGATTCTCCTGAGGTGAAAATGGTGCGGGCCGAGCTTGCCGCCGTAATTCCCGGCCGTGATCGTCCGGACCCCCGGCTGGCACGCCGCAGGGATTCCGAGCCGCATCGCCGCTTCGATCGACGGCGCGTCGGTTCCGTCGAGCACGATCTCGAGCACGCTATTCACGCCCTCGGGGACCTGCGACTTCGTCATGGCTCGCAGCGTCGGGGCGAATGGGTCGTTCGTAGTTGCGACCATGCCCTTGTACCGCTGCGAGCCGACCTTGCTGCCGCTGCGCACCACACCGCCGGGGAACGGCAGGATGACGCCGGGCTGATTCGTCATCGCGTCCACGGCGGCTTCGGCGGCGGCGAGCGCGGCTTCGGCGTCCTCGGCGAGAATCAGGAAATTGCCGCCGCCCACGCCCTTCTGCATCCCGAACGTCTCCTCGATCAGGAATTCGCCCTCCATGACCGGAATCCGCCAATAGCGCTTTCCGCCGATCACCTTGCTCGCCTGGAACCCGTCGCCGAACACCCGCAGCGCCTTGCCGACGGTGAGCCGGTCCGGCACGTCGGGCAGCCCGTCGAAACAGGCGGTCGTGGCGCAGGTGAGCACCGTCTGGCCGATCCGGACGATGAGCTGCTTCGGTAGGCTCTCCTTGTCCATTGTGAGAAAGAGGACGCTCACGCCGGGTCGCCCGTCGGGCGTCTCCGCCGGCGCCAGCTCCCGCTCGATCCCCGCCTCGCATTTGCAGGCGATCACCGACGTCGCGAACCCGGTCAGCTTCAGGGCCGCTTCCCGTGCCCACCTCATGGTCCGGCCGGTAATCACGATCCGCGCGACCCGCATCGTGAATGCCTCGGCGAACGTGTCGTCGATCACGACTCCGTTGATCTTCATGGCACCGCCTCCGCGCCGTAGTTCGCGAACGAGACGGTGGCGTTCTGCTCGAAGAAGCGTCGCAGGTCCTTGGTCACGGCGGTGTCGTATTCGGGGCGTACGGACAGGCGCTGCCCCGCGGGGGCGCGTCGCAGCTGCCCTTCCTCGACGACGACCGTGCCTCCCTTGAGCACGTAGCGTGGCGTGGCGAACATCTTCGCCCGATCAGCGTCGCTCGTGTAGAGCGTGACGTCCGCGTCCGCACCCGGTCCAAGGTGTCCCTTGTTCGTGAGGCCCAGCAGACGCGCCGGACCGGCGCGCGTGACGATCGCGATCTCCTGTAGCGTGTACTCGCGCGACAGCCCGTCCAGCAGGGCGCTGCCTCCGAGCAGCTTCTGGTTCACCGCCTTGAGCCGTTCGTCCCGATACGATCGATCCATGAGAAGGCGGATCAGCTCCGGATACGAGAGGAACGTCCCCCCGTTGGGGTGGTCGGTCGAGAGCACCACGCGCCACGGATCCTTGGCGAGGAGAAACAGCTCGAGCCCTACGGCCCACTGCAGCGCGGCGACGGCGGCCTTTTCCTTGTACACGTAGGGCACGATGCCGCACCCCGACTCGAGCTCGATATCTACGTTGACCCACTTGCGCCCCCCCCCAGTGCTCGTGGCGAGCAGGTGCTCGACCGGGCTGTCTGCGGTGACCGTGGTTGCAGGCCCGAACATCACCTGCCCGACGTCGACGCTCGTTTCGGGATGGGCGTTGACATACTCCATCACGTCTCGCGCCGCCGACTGCCACGGTTTGCCGCGCTCTCCCCCATAACTGTGGAACTGGAGATGGGTGAAATGCGCGCGCTGCCCCCCGAGCGCCTTCATGCTCGCGAGCGTGGTCGCGTAGTTGCCCGGCTGGCCGAGGTTGTTGCTGTGGACATGCACGGGATGGGGTAGGGCGAGCGCGTTCGCGGCCGCGCCGAGCGTCTCCAGGATCTTGCGGGGGGTGACGGAGGTCGATCCCACGATGTCGTCGAGACCGGTCACGTTGCGTGTCCCGTCGCTCCCGCCGCTTTTCCAGAGGGCCACGCCCCCGGGGTTGACGATCTTGATGGCGTAGCCGCGCGTGACGCCGAGCAGCCAGGCGGCATAGTCGCGCGCGCGGGCGGTCTCTCCTGCGGCGATCTGGCGGAGCAGGTAGTCGTCGTTGCCCAGCAGGACGAAGAACCCCGCATCGAGGATCGGGGTGTCGTCGAGCTCGGCGTGGGCATGGCGGGCCCCGAGCGGCGCCACGGCCGCCTCCATCGCCGTCGTGTAGCCGAGGCCCGCATAGCGGTACCCGGTTGCGAATGTGGTCGGCACGGTGCCTCCCGTGCCCGAGCGCGCCAGCGTCGCATCCTCGAGCCGCGGAGCGGGCATCGCATCCGCCGCGTGCTCCTCCGGCGATAGGCGCCGCGCGTGGTTCACGCTTGGCCCGGCGATATGCGAGTGAATGTCCACACCGCCCGGCATGACCACCATGCCGCCGGCATCGAGCCGTTGCGCGTCTCGCGGGAGCTCGGCGACGATGCGGCCGTCTTCGATACAGACGTCGCGGACCACGCCGTCCACGCCGTTCGTCGGATCGTACACGGTACCGCCGGCAATGCGAAGCCGTGCGGGGCTACTCATGCGTTCTTGCTCCGAGCCGTTCGCGGATCGTGCGGACCACGTTCAGCGCGGCTGGCGGCCCAGGGAGCGACGCCCGGAGCGGCAGGGGGACGTCGTCCATGCGGAACGCGGTCCCGCACTCGTGGATGCCCGCTACCCCTGTGTCTATCGCCACGCCGGGCCCAAACGTGGCTGCGGAGGCTCGCGGTCCGACGACGGCGACCGATTTTCCGCCGAGTCCTTCCGCCACATCCTCGGGCAGCGTCGCGGGACTGCCTACGACGAGCGCGGCATCGATTTCACCGCCGGCGAGCAGCACGCGGGCCCCCCTGGCCGGACGATAGGCCGGTGTGCCCCCCGCAAAGTCCACGGCGAAGGGGAATCCCGTCTGCCAGGTGAGGACGGCATCCGCTCCCGAGCGGTTGCCACCCGCGCGCAGCGTGGCAAGAGCGCACCGTGTCGGTCCGTTCAGCGCCTGGGCGAGCGCGACCAGCGCCTCGGCGCGATCCGGATCGGCCGCCGCGGAGCTCGGCTCCCCGTCGGCAACGATCGCTGCATAGCGAGCCCGCATCATGCGACGGGCAAGGTCGACCGCGGACTCGAATCGCTCGGCGGCATCGAGGTCGCGCCCGGCCACAATCGCGCGCATGATGGCGAGGGCATCGACTTCGTCATCGGGAGCGATGGTCACACGGAGGTCCGAGTCCCGCGGTCCGCGGCTCGGCCCCACATCCACGCCGATTACTGCGCGACTCGCGCGCCGCTCGCCCGTGTAGCGCGCGGTGAACCGCGGATAGCGCTCACTCGGATCCACTGCCCAGAAGACCACGAGGTCGGCCTGCCGGCGAATCTCTCCGAGCGTCGCGGTTGCCCGGCCACGGCGCTGGGCGGCGAGTACCGCGGCCGCCGCCGTGGCGGCGAGGCTGTCCACCGCCGCGTGCAGCCGATCCCCGATGGCGACCGCCTCGCGCTGCGCTTCGCACGACACGTCTCCCGCGATGTAAACGAGCGGGCGTTTCGCCCGCACCAGCAGCGTTGCCGCCTTGTGGATCGCTTTCTCGAGCGTCGCCGCCTGACCGTCGACGCGGATCTCCGCGGGGACCATCCCGTCACCAAACCAGGCCGCGCCGAGCGCGCAGGCGTTATTCGCCTGCGTGATTCGGCCATGCTTCACGACGACGCCGATGTCGTCACAGGCGCATCCGCAGCCGAGGCAGGTGACGTGCTCGGTGGCGCGCTCAGTCATGCGATGCGCGCCTCGCGGCGCTCGAGTGTGCTATACAAAGCAGCGGCGCGACGCGCCAGCTCGACTACACAGCGCTCCGGGTCTGGCGCGCGGGCAAAGATCGTGCAGATGGGCCGTCCTGGCGCGATCGGCTCCCCGGCGGCCGGCACGTCCCGGAGATCCGGGTCCGCGAGCCAGCGCTCGGTGCTCGATGGCGTGACCGCGCGGCGCGCGTACACGACCGCCTTGCCCCACGTAGCGCTGTGGCGTCGCGGGACTTGCGAATCCGGAAGCGACCCTGCGCAGGCCCGCTCGTGCGCTTTGAAGATCGAAATTCCGAACGCGCGTTCGATGAGCTCCATCGAGGCGGTGTAGCGCGGGTTGACCTCCACGGCGAGCGGGATGCCGTGCGCCGCCACGAAGTCGATGCCGTTCACGCCCACGAGACCGAACTCCGCCGTGACGGCCTCTGCGAGCCGGAGGGCGTTCCCGAACAGCGGCTCCTCGGGGTCGAGCAGGATGCTGCCGCTGTATTTTAAGCCCGTCGCGCCGAAGGCGCGCTCACCGGCGAGCGCGCGCGAGACCCCGAGGAGGACCACCCTTCGCCCATCTGCCACGAACACCACGGACCCGGGGACGCCGACCACGCGCTGCTGCAGATAGCTACCTATCGGGATGCGACCTCCCCGCCAGGAGACGATGCCCGACCCGCCTCCGGACGCCCGCGGCTTCACGAGCCAGCGACGACTGGCGCCGCCTGGAGGCCCAGCGCGGCGAACCGCCGGTGTCGGCATGCCGCGGGCCACGAGCGCCCGCGCCAGCCGCACGGGGTCCCGAACGCGGGCCAGTACCGCGGGAGTGTTCCCCCACACCGGGCCCCCGCCCACGAGGGTTTCGACTGCCGCAGGATGATTCTCGAAGCTTGCGACGTAGCACGTGGCGTCGCGCCGCACCGCGCGCGCGGCCGCGAGCGCGTTGCGGATGCTGAACCGGGCACCTGCCCGCGCCAGCGTCACCGTCCGGGCGCAGGCGCGCAGATCGAGGTCGCCGAACCCGTCGATCGCCACGACGTCGTACCCCGCCCGGGCCGCGGACTCGGCCAGTGCCCGCGTCGATACCCCGGCGATGAGCACGCGCGTCATGAGAGGCCGAGGCGGTGGCGTGCCTGCTCGCGGGGGATCACGTAGAGATGGTCCAGCACGGTGCCCCGGGCCTCGCGGAGTGCGAGCAGCTCGATCAGCTCGCGATTGGTACCGCCCGCGAGCCCGTCGGCGATGAGCGCCGCTCCCTGCGCTCCTTCCTTGGCCGTCTGCGCGAAGCCCTCGAGCAGCCGCGTCGGCGCGAACAGGTCGAGCCGCTGGCGGATGGCGTGGCTGACCGTCTCGACGTGGGCGAGGCGCCCCGAGAGAACGAATTCCTTGGGGGAGGGGACCGACGCGGCGATCGCCAGGGCCGCCTTCACTGCATTGTCGACGAAGGCCTCCCACGCGACCTGCTCCGCCGGCGTGCTCGGGTGGGCGAATCGGTCCGTTGAGGCATTCGATTCGTTCCACCCAGCGACGGACGCCGCCCCGCCCCGGAACAGCATCGCCTTCGGCACTTCACCCGCGAGATACGCGACCTCGCCGTCGAGCGCGCCTGCGGCACGGAAGCCGAGCGGTCCGCTGGTGCCACCCACGCCGTCCACGATCCGCCCGCTGGCCACGGCGACCGCAGCGGTGAACGCGCCCCCCAACTCGACCAGGACGAGCGACACCTCGGTGAGCGGGCGCCCGAACTGACGAGCGTGCTCGGCGATCGCGAGGGCGGCCGCGCACACCTTGTCGGCCGTACCCATGTCGACCCGATTCACCTTGCGCGAGGCGGGTACAGTCGGGAGGTGCAGCACCCCCGGTGTGAGGACGACGGGCAGCGAGGACCGCGCGAGGGCTCGCACCAGCGCGCGAAGGCCGCCGACGCCGCCGGTCTCCCCGGGCGCCGCGAGAAACGCCAGGCGCAAGTCTTCCTCGCTCGCGTCCCTGGCCCGGGTGAGGGGCAGCCCGTAGCCCGACGGCCCGGCCACAAGGTCGAGCGGGGCGGCCGCCTCGAGGCGCGCGATGAAGCGCGCCGGATCGGCGAGGGCCTCCGCGGTCGGCCAGGAATGGTCGAGGAACACGCGGCCGTCGTCCAGGCCGCAGAGATCGATGCTCACCGTCCCCGGATCGATGCCGACGACGCGGGGCATCGGCTCAAGACTTGGGCGCCATCAACTCCCGCGCGACGTCGGCGATGGTCTCGGCGTCCAACACGAGGTCGTTGCGCTCGAACAGGCGTGCGATGCACGCCTTGTGCAGCTTCGTCTTGAAGTTTCCGATGCCAAAGGCACCGAAGACCGTGACGCCTTCCTTCACGATGCCCGCGTCGTTCACTTCGATACCCTCGATACCGAGCGGCGGAACCGCGTTCAGGTCCACGGCTATCTTGAGCGTCTTCACCGCGGTCCAGCCGGCCTTCGACACCATCTGAACTCCCGCGGCTCCAGCGTTGAGGAAGATGTTCACCCCATCGAGCACGCGCGGCAGCTGTGCGGCATCCGCCAGCGTCGCGCTCTCGACCTGGACCCCGAAGCGAGCGTTGACGAATTGGCACGACTTCTCACCTTGCTCCGGCTTCCGGGAGGTGATGGTGACGCGCGCGCCGGCCTTGGCGAGGAGTCCGGCTGCCCGTTGGCCGACCGGGCCCGTGCCTCCCAGGACCACGACCTTCTTGCCCTTCACGTCGGCTACCGCCTGTTCGATCTTCACGACCGCCGCTACGGCGGTGGTGTTCGACCCGTTCGAGTCGAGCATGACCGACACATTGAACGGCGAGAACATCGAATCCAGGACGATCGCCAGTAGCTGCTCACCGGCGGCCATGTTGCTGCCGCCGATCCAGACGGCGGTGTTGTGGAGGTCCTTCGGCCCGCGTGTGAAGAGGCAGCCAAGGATCAAGTCACGGACGTCGGTCTCGGTCACCCCGCCGTAGCTCATCACTTGATCGGCGCCGGCGTCGTAGGCCACGACCTGGTCGAAGACGCTTGGCAGCCGGGAGCTGTCGAGCTGCAGCAGCAGCTTACGCATCAGGACTCATGCTCCACGATGAGCGGGCGCAGGGCTCGAAAAGCAGTCGAGGGGCGGCAGCGCGCCCCTCGACCTGGCACTTCAGGCTACTGCCAGAACGATCAACCCTTGTCCGCGCCGCCGGCGAACGGATGCGACGCCGTCTTGGCCTGGGAGATGACCTGGTCGACCTTCGGCTGTCCCTTGAGGGCGCGCTCGATCGATTCCTTCACCGCCCGGTAATTGAAGTCGAAGATCTTCTTGTCGTTCTTTGCCTGCCAGTGGATGAACACGCCTACGAGGATGCAGTAGTCTTCGACCTTGTCCCGCGGGATGACGCCCGAGGAGACACTGTCGACCACCGCCCGGGCCACGGCCGCCTGCGCCGGCCCGAACATCTGCACCGCCTGCGTGGCGTTCTTCATCGTGACCTTGTTGAACAGAAGCGTGTCGGGTTTCGCGGGGAGGTTGGGTGTGACGACGGCGAGCAGCTTGGTGAAGCCGTCGGTGTTGCTCGACAACGTGTTGACGAAGGCCTGCCCCGCGTGGCCCGACTTCGACCCGATGATCAGGTCGATGTGCGCGACCTCATTTCCGTCGCCTACCAGAGACTCGCCAATGAAGAAATCCGCTGCCATAACTACCTCCCGATCCGGATGGGGTCCACGAGTTCACCTGCCGGCCGTCACGAATGCGGTGGTGAGAGCAGCGTGGTCAGAGGGTGTGGAAGGCCACGCCGTCCCGCGTCTGCGGGTAGCTCCTACGGAACCGTATCGATGGGGAGCTAACCTGCCCGCCGCCCCGACAGGTGTCAAGGCCGCGCGGCCGGTGGCAAAATGGGATTTTTTCGGGGGCTACCCCGGCGGTGGCCCGCCCGTCGCGACACGCCACACTTCGTCCGCCAGCCATTCGAGGCGCTGCTGCGCGTAGTCGAGCTCCGCCGGAGTCATCGCCTTCGCGCGTCGCGCGATCTCCCGCGTATGCGCGAGCAGGTCGTCCAGCACTTCGCGCAGTGAGCGATTGCTGCGCCGCTCCTCGCGGGATCGCGTCTTCATGCGCTCTGGATTCCCAGCGCCCGCTCTTCCGCTGTCTTGAACTCCGCCGCCGAGGCCCGCGCGGTCGAGGCGAGCCCCCGCTCGGCGAGGTAGCCCTCAACCAATCGCAGGCCGAGGTAGTACCCGGAGCGCTCCGGCAGGACCTTGCCGCCCATCAGGCGGGCGGCGGGGGCGAGCCCGCCGGACAGGAATCGCAGCCGCAAGCCGAGGCCCGACGCGTCGAGGAGCGGTGCCGCCGTGCGCCGCAAGAACGCATCGAGCTCCCGGATGCGGCGATACTGCCGCCGTGTGTAGCCGAAGTACTCCCACGGCTCGAACCCCGGCGCGACCGCCTGCGCCGTGGCCACGGCCGCGCCCTCGTTCGTGAGTGCGGCGCGAGCCCCATGCCGAACGTCTGCGGATTGGCGCGACCCGTGAAGTGCTCGAGCGATACGAACGCGATGCCCCGGCCGCCTATCACCAGCTCCCCCGCGTTCGCGGCGCCCACGCCCACCATGAGATACAAGTCGACCGGACAATCGGCCTCGAGCTGCTCGAGCGAGCGCTGCAACGCATCCTCGGCGATCGCCGCCACGTCCACGTCCTCGAGCAGCCGGACAAGATCCGTGCGGTCGGCTCGCAGCGCCGCGCCGATCACCTGTTCGGCATGCGGCGACGTCGGGTCGAGGACGTAGTTGTGCCAGTAGCTGTGCAACACGGGCCGGTGGCGCTCGAGATAGTCGTGGTATGCCGCGAGGGGGTCGGGCGCGGCGAGGATCGCGAGGAACTCCGGCACGAGGTTGACGAGCATGGCGATCGGCCGGCCCCAATTTGGGAATCAGCCGCGTGGGAGACAAGCGCGCGCTCTCGTCTCGATGCCTTGACTTTTTCGGTGCCGGTGGTGCGGGTGCGGGGAACCTCAGGTATGATCGCGCATCTTGCGGCTCATCTCGGCGAGGAACCGTCGTTCGGCCGGCGTGAGGCTGTCGATGCCGCGCGCCGAAATCTTGTCGAGCACCCGATCGATCTCCGCTTGCGCTGGATCGCGCTCGGGGCGGCCCCGCTTCGGCGCGTCGCTCGCCCGCGCCGCGCGCCCGGGATGCACCAGCACGCTCGGCTGCGACGCCCGGCGCAAATGCCGCTCCGCTCGCCCCAGTCGCCAGTCGGCCGCCTTCAAATACAGAAACCCGGTCGCGAACCCACCTAGGTGCGCGAGGTGCGCGACGCCGTCGCTCGAGGGCAGCAGGGCGAGCACCAGCGAGACGGCCACGATGAACGTCACCAGCCACTTGGCGGGGACCGGCTCGGGCAGCGGAAACACGTTGATCGGCTCGTTCGGGGACGCCCACGCGAACGCCAGCAGGACTCCGTACACGGCGGCCGAGGCGCCGATCACCAGCGTCACGGGCCGGAACTGCATGAGGACGAACGACAACCCTGCCCCGCCGAGCCCGCACAGCAGGTAGTATCCCAAAAACGGCCCGCCGCCCATCCGCTCCTCGACCTGCGGCCCGAACACGAACAGCGCCAGCAGGTTCACGGCCAGGTGCAGGAAATTGGCGTGGAGGAACATGTACGTCAGGAACGTCCACGGCCGCGCCAGCGCGTCGAGCGGCACAAACCCGAACGTCACCTCGAACCACGGGTTCACGAAGATCGTCAGCTGTAGAAGGAAGACGACCAGGTTCGCGACGATCAGTCGCCGTACCCACGGTGTCATGCCAAACATCCGCTGCGGGTCCATCCGGTAGTTATCCCCCGCGCGCGCTCCCCGGGTTCCCGGCCAGGCGGCAGATGCGCTCGCACAGCTCCGGGAACTCGATGCCCGCGGCCCGGGCGGCCTGCGGGAGGAGGCTGGTTCGCGTCATGCCGGGAAGCGTGTTCGCCTCTAGGCAAAAGATGTCGCCCTCGGCGCTCAACCGGAAGTCGACGCGTGAGTACCCTCCGAGCTTGAGCGCGCGGTGCGCCGCGAGCGCCAGCTCCTGCAGCTGGCGCGTCAGGGCCGTGTCCAGCTTTGCCGGAAAAATCTCATCCGACATCCCCGGCGTGTACTTGCATTCGTAGTCGAAGAGCTCGTGTTTCGGAATGATCTCCCCCACCGGCAGCGGCACGTCCCCGAGAATGCCGACCGTCAGCTCGCGACCCGGGATGAACTGCTCCGCCAGGACTTCCACGTCGTACGCGCGGGCGAGCGCCACGGCCGTGTCCAGGTCGCGGGCGCTCCGGACCAGGGTCATCCCCACGGAAGAGCCCATTCTGGAAGGCTTCACGACCACCGGCCAGCCCAGCGCGGTCGTGACATCCGCCGCACCGACCGGTGCCATGAACCACGCCGGGACCGGAACGCCGGCGGCACGGAACAGCCGTTTCGAGAGGTCCTTGTCCATGGCCAGCGCGCTCGCGAGGGCGCCGCTTCCGGTATAGGGAACGCCGATGACGTCGAGGACCGCCTGGAGCGTCCCTCCCTCGCCGCGGCCGGCGTGCAGGCACAACAGCAGCACGTCCGCATCGCGAATCGAGGGCAGGGCCGCGAGCCCGTTGGACAGCATGGCGCGCTCGCGGTCGTCCAGCTCGGCCACGACCGGCGGCTCCCGGCCTACGGCGGTCGTGAGCAGTCGCGCCTCCTCGGCTGACGACAGGAGCCCGGTGACCGTATCCACGACGGTCACCGCATGCCCCCGGCTCCGCAGCGCCTCCACGATCTGCGCGGCGCCGGCGAACGCGACGGTGCGCTCGGCCGTCGCGCCGCCCGTGATCACCGTGATCCGCATCAACGGATCCCGGCCAGCTGGTGGAGCACGTCGTAGCGGGTGACGATCCCCGCGATCCTCCCGTCGCGCCGGACGAGCGCCGCTGGGGTCTCGCGCGAGAGCAAGGTGGTGAGCCGCTCCACCGGAAGATCCGCGTCGACCACCGGGAATGGCGCGTCCATCACGTCCTGCACCGGCCGGTCGAGGGTTGCCGGGTCCTCGAGCGCGCGGGCCATCAGCACCTGCTCGGAGACGGCGCCCACACCGTCGCCGCCGTCCAGCACCGGTAGCTGGGACACGTTGTACGTGCTCATCAAATTCAACGCTTGTCGCACGGTCGCGTTCGGGCCGACGGAAATGAGCGGCGGAGCGCCCGAATTGCGAGCGTCGAGCAACGCCCCCACGGACACCCGCTCCGCTTCGAGGATTTGGTTCTCGCGCAACCACTCGTCGTTGAAGACCTTCGACAGATAGCGCTCGCCGGTGTCGGCGAGCACCGTGACCACGAGCGCTGCGGGATCGTTGACCCGGCGCGCTACGTCGAGCGCCGCCACGACGTTGACGCCCGTTGAGCCCCCAGCGAACAGCGCCTCCTCCTTGGCCAGCCGCCGCGCCATGAGCATCGCGTCCTTGTCCGACACGGTGATCCACTCGTCGATCACGTCCCAGTGGAGCGACGTCGGCAGCTTGTCCCC
>QHUC01000172.1 GCA_003221045.1 Gemmatimonadota bacterium
CGAACTACGAGCACGGATTCCTCGAGGTTCGCCTCACCAAACTCCCCACCCGCCTCTCGGGACCGCAGTCGGTCCGGGTGCAGTAGATGGATCGCCTACCAATCCTGCCGCTCGGCCGGTTGGTGGTCTATCCGCACGTCGTCTTGCCGATGGCGCTCACGGACCCGAACGCCGTCAAGCTGATCGACGAAGTCGTGCAGGGGAACAAGCGCCTGCTACTGGGCGTGGTGAAGGGGCTCAACGGCGTCGAGCCGCCGGAGGGCGCCGTCATGAACGCCCGCCCCGACGAGCTGTACGAGGTGGGCACGCTCGGCACCGTGGTGCGGATGCTCAAGCTGGGCGACGGATCCGTGCGCGTCATGGTCCAGGGGCTGGAGCGCGCCCGGCTGCTCGAGATTACCCCCGCCGACCACTGGCTGGTGGGGCGCTTCGCGACGCTGCCCAACACGATCACCGACGACGCGCGCACCGAGGCGCTGAAGCGCACGGTCCACGCCCAGTTCTCCCGCGTGATCGACATCGCTCCCTACCTCGGTGAAGAGCTGCACGAGGTGCTCGTCGGCATCACGGACGGCGGCAAGCTTGCGGATTTCGTGGCGGCCAACCTGGACCTGGCGCTTCCCGCCAAGGCCGAGCTGCTCGCGATCGACGACGTGAACCGCCGTCTCGAGCGGCTGGCCGAGTTGCTGGGCCAGGAGCTGCAAGTGCTGGAGGTGGGGAGTCAGATCCAGGAGAAGGTTCGCACGCGGCTGGATCAGAATCAGCGCGAATACGTGCTGCGCGAGCAGATGCGGGTGATTCGCCAGGAGCTGGGTGAGGACGCGGAAGAAGACGAGCTGACCGAGCTGGATCGCCGGCTTGAGGACGCCGGGCTGCACGAGGAGGCGAAAAAGGTCGCGGAGCGAGAGCTCAAGCGGTTGCGGCAGATGTCGCCGCAGTCCGCCGAGTACCATGTGGCGCGGACTTACCTCGAGACGTTCGCCACGCTGCCCTGGAACCGCACGTCCACGGATCGGCTCGACCTCAAGACCGCGCGCGACATCCTGGATCACGATCACTACGACCTGAAGACCGTCAAGGAGCGCATCCTCGAATACCTGGCGGTGCGCACCCTCAACCCGTCGGCGCGCGGTAGCATCCTTTGCTTCGTGGGCCCGCCCGGCGTGGGCAAGACCTCGTTGGGCCAGAGCATCGCGGAGGCGCTCGGGCGGCGCTTCACCCGCGTATCGCTCGGCGGCGTACGGGACGAGGCGGAAATCCGCGGCCACCGCCGCACGTACGTGGGAGCGCTGCCGGGACGCATCATCCACGCGCTGCAGCGCTGCGAGACGCGCAACCCGGTGCTGATGCTCGACGAGGTGGACAAGATGGGCGCGGACGTGCGCGGCGATCCCACCGCCGCGCTGCTCGAGGTGCTCGACCCGGCCCAGAACGCCACGTTCGTCGATCACTACCTCGAGGTCCCCTTCGATCTGTCCGGCGCGATGTTCATCGCCACGGCCAACAGCCTGGCGCCGATCCCCGACCCGCTGCTCGACCGGATGGAAGTGCTGACCCTGCCGGGCTACACGCCGGGCGAGAAGCTCGCGATCGCCAAACGCTACCTGCTGCCGCGGCAGCTCAAGGAGACGGGGCTCGCCGGCGAGAAGGCCGCCGTCGCCGATAGCGCGCTGGAGCGCCTCATCGCCGAATTCACCCGTGAAGCCGGCGTGCGCCAGCTCGAGCGCGAGATCCAGGGCGTGCTCCGCAAGGCGGCGCTCGAGGTGGTGGAAGGGCGGGCGGCGACGGTCAAGATCACCGCGAAGAACCTGGAGAAGTTCGCGGGTCTGCCCAAGGTCCAGAGTGAGGTAGCGGGGCGGAGCCCGGAGGTGGGCGTGGCCACGGGCCTGGCATGGACGCCCGTGGGCGGCGACATCATGTTCATCGAGGCGATCCAGATGCCGGGCAAGGGGCAGATCACCCTCACCGGGCAGCTCGGTGACGTGATGAAGGAGTCCGCCCAGGCGGCGTGGAGCCTGCTGCGGGCCCGGGCCGTGGCGCTCGGGATTCCGCTCGAGGCGTTCACGCAGACCGATGTGCACCTGCACCTGCCGGCGGGCGCCGTGCCAAAGGACGGGCCCTCCGCCGGCATCGCGATCGCGACGGCGTTGGCCTCGCTCTTGTGTCACCGGCCGGCGCGTCACGACGTGGCAATGACGGGGGAGTTGACGCTGCGGGGGCGCATCCTGCCGATCGGCGGGCTCAAGGAGAAGCTGACGGCCGCCGCGCGCGCCGGCGTGAAAACCGTGCTGGTGCCCGCGCGCAATCAGAACGACATCGTGGAGGTACCCGACGAAGTGAAGCAGCTGCTCGAGATCCGGCCCGTGGAGACGATCGACGAGGTGCTCGAATTCGCGCTCCTCGAGCCGCGCCAGTCCCGGCCCCTCCCCGTCCGGCCACGCTCGTCCGGGCAGACGGAAGCCCGCCCATGAGCGATTTCGCCACGCTGGAAGAGGCCTTCGAGCGAATCGGCCAGCAGGACGGCCGTTACCACGAGCGCGGGTACCTGTTCGTGCTGGCGGCGCTCGAGTACGCGCAGGGGAAGCTCCCCGCCCGCCGCCACCTGAGCGGCACTGAGCTCGCGTGGGCGTGCCGCGACTTTGCCCAGGAGCAATTCGGCCTCCTGGCGCCGACCGTCCTCGCGCACTGGGGCATCACGAGCACGGAGGACTTCGGACGGATTGTCTTCGCGCTGATCGAGGTCGGTCTGCTGGCGCGCCAGGCAAGCGACAAGCAGGAGGACTTCGATCGCGTCTACGATTTCACGGAGGTGTTCCGGGCCGGCTACCCCTGGCCCGGTGTCGAGCGGGGATAGGAGACGGTGGATCGGGTGAAGGGGGTGGCGCATGGACGACGTGAGGGAATGGCCCGCCTGCAGGAAATGCCAACAAGGTCTCCTCATACCGTTGTCGGACTACGGGCGCGACGGGGCGCCGATCACCTACAAGGCGTGGGTGTGTAGCAACCCCGAATGCGGGTTCAACATCCGCATCGACAACGGGGAGATCTCTTTCGGTCGCGCGATCGGCCAGAGCCTCAAGTAAGCTTGGACGCCGTGCGCGCACCCGCCGTGAGCGGGCGCTTCTATCCAGACACGCCGGCGGAGCTCGAGCGAACGGTGCGAGACCTCCTCGAGGCCGTCGGCACGGCGGGTCCTGCGCCGGCCCGCGCGGCCGTCGCCCCACACGCCGGGTACGCCTACTCCGGACTCACCGCGGCGCATGTGTTCGCGCGTCTCGAGGTTCCCTCCGTCGTGGTGATCCTCGCGCCGAATCACACGGGCGTGTGCCGCGCCCCCGGCGGCGCGTCGCTGTGGGAAGCAGGCGCCTTCCGTACGCCGCTCGGCGACGTGCGCGTGGACGATCGATTCGCGCAGGCCCTGCTCGACGCCTCTCCGCTGGTCGCGCCCGATCACGCGGCGCACGCGCAAGAGCACGCGGTCGAAGTCGAGCTGCCGTTCCTCCAGGTGCGGCGCGCCGATGTGCGCATCGTACCGCTCGTCCTGGCCTGGGACGCCTGGGATCGATGTCGCGAGCTGGGTGAAGCGCTCGCGACCCTGGTGCGACGCTGGCCGGATCGCGCCCTGCTGCTCGCGTCGAGCGACCTGACGCACTATGAGCCCGCGTCGGTCGCGGCGCGCAAGGACCGGCGGGCGCTCGAGGCCGTCGAGGCGCTCGACGGGGCGGAGCTCCTGGCGCGCTGCCGGGGCGAGGGGATCTCTATGTGCGGCCGGGCGCCGACGGCGACCGTGCTCGCCGCCGCCCGCACGTTCGGCGCCGCCCGCGCCGACGTCGTGCACTACAGTCACTCGGGACTCGTAACTGGGGACGACGATGCCGTGGTCGGCTACGGAGGGGTGGTGATCGCGTGAATCCGATTCCCGTGTTGTCCGCGACCGACGCCGCCGCCTGGGATTCGGCCGCCCGCACGCAGTACCGGATTCCGTCGCGCGTGCTGATGGAAGCCGCGGGCCGCGCCGTGGCGGACGTGCTGGTCCGGGAGTATCCGGCCGTGCTCGCCCGCGGCGCGCTGGTCGTGGCCGGTGCCGGGAACAACGGCGGCGACGGCTGGGTCGCCGCGCGCGCGCTGCACGCGGGTGGGATTCCGGTGTGGGTCGCCGCGCTCGACCCCAAGACGGACGACGCGATCGACAACCGCGCGCTCGCCCGCATGGACGGCGTGCGCGAGACCGGCCGCGAGGAGCCGTGGCCCGCGGCGGCCGTCGTGGTCGACGCGCTGCTCGGCACGGGCGCCGCGGGGCCCGCGCGCGGCGACGTCCTGGCGCTGGCCCAGCGACTCGTCACGTACGGCGCGCCGATCGTGGCGGTGGACGGCCCCACGGGGCTCGACTTATCCAACGGCGAGGCGCACGGACCTGTGCGCGCGGAGCTGACGATCACCTTCGGGGGCCCGCGCCGCGGCCACCTGCTGGCGCGCGAGTGGTGCGGGAAGATCGCGGTCGTCGACATCGGACTTCCTCCCGCCGACCCCGCCTGGCCGATCCTGGTGACCGATGCATGGGCCGGCGCACGATTGCCGAAGCTCGCGCCCACCATGCACAAGGGCGACCGTGGTCGGGTGACGGTGGTGGGCGGGGCGCCCAGCATGACCGGTGCGGCGCTCCACGCCGCGCGCGCCGCCCTCGCCGCCGGCGCGGGACTCGTGAAGCTCGTGGCCGCCAAGGAAACGATCGAAGCCGCGCGGGCAAGCCTTCCCGATGTGCTCACCGTCGAATCGGCGCTCGGTCCCGAGCTCGAGGTGCCGGTGGCCGAGGCGCTCGACTGGGCCGACGCGGTGGTCGTCGGCCCGGGCTTGGGGCGAGACGCGCCGCGCGCCTCGTTCCTCAAGGCCGTGCTCGCGTGCCGTCCCGTCCCGGCCGTGGTCGACGCGGACGCGCTGATCCTGCTCGAGCCCCCGCTCCCCGAGCGACCGATCGTGTTCACACCCCATCTCGGGGAGTTCCGAGCGCAGTTCGGCGACCAGCTCGCCGACCAGGCGGCGAACGACCGCTGGGCGGCCGCGGTGAAAGCCGCGCAGAAAGCGAAGGCCACCGTGCTCTTGAAAGGCGTGCCCACCGTGATCGCCGACCTGCGGGGCCCCGTGCACGTGGTCGCGAGCGGCAACCCGGGACTCGCGACGGGGGGATCGGGGGATCTCCTCGCGGGCTTCATCGGCGCGTTCCTCGCGCGCGGGAGCGCCGGACCGGAGGCCGCCGCCCTGGGCGCCCACGCGCTGGGCCGCGCCGCGGAGCTCGGGGCACGGCAGTGGACCGCGCGTAGCCTCCGACCAGCCGACGTCCTCGCCGCCCTGCCCGACATCTGGCGCGGCTGGACGAACGCCCACCCCCTCGGCCCGCCGACCGTCACCGTCTTGGAGCCACCGGAGACGGCGTGACGACGCGATCGCAGCGGCTGGGCGCGGGTGGGGAATTCGACCGCCTGCGCGCGATCTTCGCGCGACTCGGCCCTGCCGCCCGGGACCTCGGGGACGACTGCGCGCTCGTCTCGGTGGGCGGACGGACGCTCGCGATTACCATCGACCTCTCCCTCGAAGGCGTGCACTTCCGGACCGACTGGCTGTCGTTTCGGGAAATCGGCTGGCGCGCCACCGCAGCGGCGCTGTCGGATCTCGCGGCGGAAGGCGCGACGCCGCTCGGCGTCCTGACATCGGTGGGACTGCCGGTGAGAGACCGGGGAAGGGGGAAGGGGCGCGCCGATCCCGGGACGGAAATCATGGTGGGCGTCGGTGCTGCTGCGCGGCACGTGGGAGCTCACGTCCTCGGAGGCGACCTGGTGCGGTCCCCGCGCTATCTCGTCGACGTGTGTGCGGTGGGACTCGCGGACCGGCCGGTCCGGCGGAGCGGCGCCCGTCCGGACGACGGGCTGTGGGTCACGGGTCGACTCGGGGGCGCCGGGCTGGCGCTGCGTCGCCTCCAGGCGCACCGCCGACCGGAGAGGAGACTCCGGCCTCGCTTCGCGCGCCCCGTGCCCCGGATCGCCGCCGGCCGCTGGCTCGCGCGACGCGGGCGCGGGCACGCGATGATCGACATCTCGGACGGGCTGGCGGGGGACGCGGGGCACCTCGCGGCGGCATCTGGTGTGGCGATCGCGATCGAACTCGAGCGCGTGCCGTGCTGGCCCGGCGTGACGCCGCGTGACGCCGTACGAAGTGGGGAAGAGTACGAGCTGCTCGTCGCGCTGCCGCGTGGCTTCGGGGAGCGCCACGCACGCGCGTTCCGGCGGTTTACGGGATTGCCGCTCACCCGGATCGGATGGTGTACGAGAGGTCGCGGCGTACGGATGCTCGACCACGGACGGCGGATCACTCCGGCCTCGGGCTTCGACCAATTCCCCGTCCGATGATCCGGACGCTGTGGTTCTATGTCGCCCTCGTGGTATCGAGCGTCGTCCACTCCACTGGCGTCATCCTCGCGGCGCTCCTGGGTGTCAAGCGGCGCCCCGGAGGGGGGGGTGTGTACGATTGGGGCACGACCGATTGGTCGCGCCAGCTGCTGCGAGCGGCCGGGACCCCGGTCGAAGTCGAGGGCTTGGACCGGATCCCCGGCGGCCCGGTCGTGTACGCGTCGAACCACTCTTCGATGTTCGATATCTGGGCGCTCGCGGCCACGCTGCCCGGGTCGGTGCGAATGGTGGCGAAGCAGGAGCTCACGAAGATCCCGCTCCTCGGTCGGGCGATGGTCACGGCTGGTCACGTGATGATCGATCGGCCGCACCCACGACGGGCGTTGGAGGCGTATGAGCGCGCCGCCGAGGTGATCCGGAGTGGTGTATCGGCTGTGGTGTTCCCGGAAGGGACCCGCACCCGCACCGGCGAGCTGCTGCCGTTCAAGAATGCGCCCTTCGGGCTCGCCATAGCGGCGCAGGTGCCGGTGGTGCCGCTCTACATCTCCAACACGTTCGAGATCATGCCCAAGGGACGGTTTTTCCTGCGCCCCCGACCAATCCGCATTGAGGTCGGCGATCCGATTCCCACGGCCGGGCTGACGCTCGACCGGCGGCAGGAGCTGCGGGACCGTGTCCACGCCGCGATCCTCGGCCTCAAGGTGCGCGTTGACGCGCGGGGCGCCGCCCGCTAGGGTAGGGCCACTATGAGCACCATCATTGCGGTCCGCGCGCGCGAGATCCTCGACAGCCGGGGCAAGCCCACCATCGAGGCCGATGTCACACTGTCGAGCGGCGCGGCCGGACGCGCCGCGGTGCCGAGCGGCGCGTCCACCGGGGAGCACGAGGCGGTCGAGCTGCGCGACGGCGATCAGAAGCGCTTCCTCGGCAAGGGCGTGCTCGAGGCGGTCAAGAACGTGAACGAGGTGATCGGGCCGCGGCTCGAGGGGATGTCGGCGGAGGAGCAGATCGCCGTGGACTATGCCATGCTCGACCTCGACGGCACGCCGAACAAGAGTCACCTCGGCGCGAATGCCATCCTCGCGGTGTCGATGGCGGTTGCGCGGGCCGCTTCCCAGGAGGCGGGGCTCACGCTGTACCGTTATCTCGGCGGGCCGGCCACGAATGTGCTCCCGGTCCCGATGATGAACATCCTGAACGGCGGTGCGCACGCGGCCAACAACGTGGACTTCCAGGAGTTCATGATCGTGCCCATCGGCGCGGAGGCGTTCCCCGAGGCCCTGCGGATGGGCGTCGAGGTGTTTCACGCCCTCAAGAAGGTCCTCGCCAAGCGCAATCTTTCGACGGCGGTGGGCGACGAGGGCGGGTTCGCCCCCAATCTCCCGAGCGACGAGGCGGCGCTCGAAGCGGTGATGGCCGCGATCGAGGCCGCGGGATTCGAGCCGGGCAAGGACATCGCGATCGCGCTCGACCCCGCCGCCTCGGAGCTGTTTCAGGACGGCTGCTATGTCTTCAAGAAGAGCGGGGCGGGAACCAAGTCGTCCGAGGACATGGTCGCCCTCTACAAGACCTGGATCGACCGCTACCCGATCGTGTCCATCGAGGACGGTCTGGCCGAGGATGACTGGTCGGGCTGGGCGAAGCTCACGGAGACGCTCTCGGCACGGGTACAGCTCGTGGGCGACGATCTCTTCGCCACCAACGTGGAGCGGTTGGACCGGGGCATCGAGGAGGGTGTGGCGAACGCGATCTTGATCAAGCTCAATCAGATCGGCTCGCTCACCGAGACACTCCAGTGCATCGAGCACGCGCGCTCCAACGGGTACGGCGCGGTCATCTCGCACCGGTCGGGCGAAACGGAGGATACGTTCATCGCGGATCTCGCCGTGGCGACCGGCGTCGGGCAGATCAAGACCGGGAGCGCGTCGCGCACCGACCGTGTGGCGAAGTACAATCAGCTGCTGCGCATCGCGGAAGAGCTGGGCGACACGGCCACGTACCCCGGCCGCCACCTGTACGGGTTGTGACGCGCGCGCGGATCGTCGGGATCATCGGCGCCGCGGTACTCGTGGGGCTGCGGCGGCTGACGCACGCGCTCGAGACGGACCCCGCCGCCCAGGAGCGGGCGGCACGCGAGCAGTTCGGCATGATCAGGAAGGGCGAGCTGCTGTATCGGCTCGTGCCGAAGGTGGACCCCGGGAACGATTCCGGCGCGCTCCCACCGCGGGATTAGCGGCCGATCCCCACCGAGAACGTCACCGCTTCAGCCGTCTCGCTCCCCGCGCCGAGCAACGCATTGTCCACTCGGTAGGCGAGCCGCAGCCAGAGCGACCCGCCTCGCGGTGGCCGATACACCATCCCGGCTTCGCCCCCTTGCACGCGACCGGCGCTCAAGGGAGGCAGCGTGACCTGGGACGAGAACGCCCGCCACCCCTCGATGTAACTGGCGAGTCTGTTCGTCAGGATCGGCGCGTCGATGCGGGCCCGGCCCTGCCACACCACCCACCGCTCGGTGGTGCTGTCGGTCACGTACGCTCGCACCAGCGGGCCCAAGCTGACCTCGAGCCAGGGGAGTGCCCGGGCCGCCACCAGCACGCGGCCTTCGACCAGGTCGCGCCGCGACGCCGCGCCACCCAAGGCATCGAGTCTGCCCTCGAGGAGGCTCGCGCCGATGGCGAACGGGCCATAATTCACGCGCGCCTCGCCCGCGAGCGCCGGTCCCCGCCACCGGTTCACCACCCCGGGTGCCGTTTCCTGGCTCAGCCACACCGCCGCGGCGTCACCCCGGAGCGCCATGGTCGGCCGGTCCTGGGCGCGGGCGACGGGCGCGAACGCGAGCATTACGAGCGCGCGCGAGGCGAACGCTCTCACGGTCTTCCCCCGCGATCCGCGGTCTCGATCGAGCCCGCGCGGATGACCATGTGCACCGCCGCGCGGCGAGTGGCGTTCTCGGCCTTCACGGCGTCGAGACGCTTTGTCCAGGCGTCGCGCTGAGGCGCGTTGGCCCGGATGTTGGCGGCGAGCGGGCGGCCCGGCCGTTGAGCGATGAATCCGACGACTCCGGCGATCCCGATCGCCGCGCCTACGGCGAACCGGGCATCGTTCCCGCCCGATCCGCGCGCGACGACCGAGGGGAGGATGATCACGGCGGCGGCCGCGGCGACTCCCGCCGCGAGCGAGCGCATCGCTGGTCCTGCCTGCGTCTGCTCCGGCAAGAGTGCGGGTGAGGTGGGAGCCGTCGGCCACGGCAGCGTGTCGGCGGCACGTTGCTCGATGTCGAGTGTGACCTGGCGGGCGGGTGGTACGTCCCCCCCGGGAGTCCGCGGCGCGACCCGCAATGCGTAGCGGCCGGTCGCGACGGGCGTCCCGTCGGCACCGGACCCGTCCCAGGTGACGGCGAGACTGTCGGCCACCGGTCCGCTGTACAGCTCCCGCACCGGTGTCCCGTCGTCGCGGGTCAACGTGACCGCCACGTCCGCGAGAGAGCTCGTGAACAGGCGGGCCGTGAAGCGATCGCCCCGCGCGCGCAGCTCGGTGACGGGCGGCACCGTGAGCGAGACGGTCTTGGTCGCCTGCCGGACTTGCTGGAAGAGGTTCGTCACCTGAGGCGGGAAAATCAGCTCATCCGGCCGATACCGCGGATCAAGCAGCACGACGTCCGCGAAGGCGAGCGACGCCGAGTCACGCCGGCCCCGGAACAGTTCTGTCGCGCCGAGATAGGTGAGGGCCTGCGCCCGTTCGGCCGTGGACAGTGTGCCGAGCGCGCCCTCCGCCAGACTTCGGCGCAATAGGGCGACGGCGGCGTCGTACTCAAGGGCGCGGTACGCGCGCACGCCCTGCGTCACGAGATCGCGCGCGGTCTGGGCGACCAGCTCGCGCGGGCGCGCCATCGCGAGCGCGAGCGTGAGGACGATGGCGGCGCGTGGCGCGGTCACGTCATCGCTCGGTCAGCGTGATGTCGGTGATGCGCAGCCGCTGACCCGGCGCTACGTCGATCATGCGCTCATAGGGGCGATATCCCTGGCGCTCGACGCGGAGCCGGTGTTGCCCGGGCGGGACCGGCAGGTCGAGTTGCGGTGTGTTCCCGACCGGCCGGCCGTCGACGTAGACGCTTCCCCACGGGATCGCGTTGATGGACAGGAGCCCGGGCTCGGTGTGCCGCCCGGGAACCACAGCGGTCGGGGCCGGGGAGGGGGGCGGGGTCGCACGGACGGCGGCAGGGGCGCGAGCCGGAGTCGAGATTCTCGCCGTCGGGCGCCGCGGCGCGGGTGCAGGCGCGGGACGGGGGGCGGCTGGCACGATCGGCCCAGCGACGGATTTCGGTCGTGCGGACGGCTTCATCGGCGATGCGGCTGGTACCGGGCCAAGGGGGGCTGGGGCGGGCGAGGCGGGCGGCGGGCTCGGTGGCGTCGCGGGCGCGCCCGGCGCGGCCCGGCTCGGTGGCGCCGTGGGGGCCGAGGACCAGGTGATCCATGCCGCGACGACGGCGAATACGCCGAGCAACGCCACGGCCGCGAGGACCCGCCCGCCGACGCGCCTCGTCGCCGCCACCGGATCCTGGTCCGCGTCCGGGATCACGAGGGGCCGCCACGTGGGGGGCCTGGCTTCGAGCCGCACCACATCGGGCGTGACCCGGACCCCCCCGCCCCCTCGGTCGTCCAGGGCCACGACGAAGTCGAGCACGCTCGGGAACCGATCGGCGGTCCGCGTGCTCATGGCCCGCCGCAACGCCTGCGAGACGTGAAGTGGCAGCCCCCCGGATCTATCTCCTCCCGTCAGGCATTGATGGACGAGGAGCGCGAGGGCGCGCTGATCCGCGGCGGGCGTCACGTCGCCCGACTCGACCGACTCGAGGAGTTCGGCCGTTCCGAAATCACCGACCAGCACCCATTCGTTCGAGTCCACGACGATACACTCGGCGGTCAGCGCGCCGTGGAAGATGCCAAGCCGATGCGCGTAGTCGAGCGCGCTCGCCACCTGCTCGAAGATGCGCAGGCACACGGCCAGCTCCATCGAGCCGACGGTGCGCAGGAGGCTGGCGAGTGTGCGACCTTCCACGTACTGCGTCGCGTACCACAGGAAGCTGTCGGTGGCGCCCGAGCTGTGTACGCGGGCGATGTGCGGATGGTCGAGCCGCGTGGCCGCCGTGACCGGCTTGAGAACTTCTTCGGCTGGCCGCTCGAACCGCGCTCGGGGAACGACTTTGACAGCGAGGAGCCGGTCCTCTGCGTCCCGGGCGAGATAAAGGATCGGTGATTGCCCGAGCAGGCGTTCGATCTGGAACTCGCGGGCCAGCTCCCGCCGCGCGTCCAGCTCGGTGGGCAGTGCGACCGCGTCGTCCGGGGCGGTCAGTCCGGCCGCAGGCGTGTTACTCATGGTCCAACAGGCCAGGATGCAAGCGTCGCACCGCTCCGCCGCGCTCTTAGCGGAGTCAAACCGTCAAGTTCCGGTGCGGGGAGACGCTGATCTGTTGAGTCGGGGCAACGGGTGTGTCGGCGTCCCTACGCTCCGAACGGTGTCTCGCGACGACCGTGACGCTGTGTGAAAAGTTGGCAGACAACTGTGTATGTTATGGCATAGTCTGGCGCGAGCGTCGTTGACGGGGTCGGCAGGGGTGGTTAGGCTCTGCTCCTCCTTATCTATCGTGCGGCAGGGTAGCTCAGCTGGTTAGAGCACGGCACTCATAATGCCGGGGTCGCGGGTTCGAGTCCCGCCCCTGCTATTTCCTCGAGCCCCCCATCCGGACTACATCCGGAACAGGTAGCTGAACTTCACGAAGAACCCGTCGCTCGTCCGGTGCAAATCGCGGAACGCGAGCGCGTCGGGCTCGGTGAGACTGTTTCCGTACCCCGCGTACATCACCGTCCCCGGTGTCGGGTGGTACGACACGAGCCAGTCGACCCGTACCGCGTTGTTCGTCCGCGCCGCGGCGCGAGTGTAGACGCCGGTGGTCGGGTCGCGGATGAGAATCGGGTCGTTGGTGCGGGAGTCGTCGCGCAGCGAGTCCTGCCATTGGGAGTCGTACTGACCCACCAGCCGCACGAACACCGGCCGCGACACCTGGTATTCGACTTTGAGCCGAGGAATGCGACGCAAGCCCACCGTGCTGCCGTCCGTCTTTCTCCAGTACTGCTGATGCGAATAGCTGGCGCTCACCCGCAGCTGATCGGTGGGGCGCCAGTCGCCGCTCGCCTGGACGATGAGGATGCGCGCGGGTGCCCACTCGAAGAAGTTCTCGTCCTGAATGGCGGGGAGGAGCAGTAGCGTGCCGGAGAAGCGCTTGAACTGGGGCGTGGCGACGTTCAACAGGAGGTCGAGGTTCCGGATGTGTGGCGTGCCGACGAACCGCATGGTGTCGGTCACGCTTCCCGACGTGTGCTCGAGCGCGTAATCCCGGTATAGCGACGAATCGTAACCGAACGATTCGAAGAACACACCGCTCGTGATCGCCCAGCCACCCCGCAGCACTCCGGTGAGATTGACGTGTAGCTCGCGATCTTCGGCCGCCCGACCCGACGTGAAATCGTCGTATTGCCAACGGCCGAAGAGAAACAGGTCGGGCGTCCAGCTCTCGAGCGAGGAGCCCGGCCGCCCGAAGAAGGTCAGCCGGTGATCGACCACCGCCGTGACGATGCCCGGCCGCGCAATGAAGCCGCTGGCGGCGACGAAGTCGGGATGGATCCCCGTGATCCCGTAGTGGAACGCGAACTCGCGCCCCGTGCGATCGAGCGTCGCCTGCCACAGCGGCGCGTTGACGACGCCGCCGCTCGAGCGCGTGACGCTCTGCGCACCCTGCAGCGCCAGCGCGTAGATCGGCCCGAGCACGAGGCGCGCGTCGGCGCCGGCTACCCGGTTGTAATCGCCGCCCTCGATCCGGTCGGTGTACACGAGCCCCACAGTCGATTGCCCGACCAGATCCCGCCGGATGCGCAGGATGGCATAGACGGGATGATCGGTGCCTGTGAGCGACGCTCCCGCGCCGTCCACCCCGAAGAGCGCGCCGAGATTCGTTCCCGATACCTTGCCCGTCAGCTTCACGGCGACGACGGGTTGCACCAGCCGGCGCGTGTAGATGAGCGTATTCGGCGTGTCGAACTGCTCCAGCCCCTCGAGGAAGAACGGACGCTTCTCCGCGAAAAACAGTGCCTGGCGTGGGTCGAACTGCAGCTGGCCCGCATCCGCTTCCACCTGAGAGAAATCGGGATTCCCGGTGCCGGTGAGGGTCAAGTTGTTGCTGACTCCCCAGCGCACGTTGCCACCGAGCGCGGGGCCGGTGGTCGTGTAGTGCCAGCTCGATGGATCCTGGGGGGCTCCGTCCGCCTTCCCGGTCGCCTCGGGATTGAGATCGAGAACGAGCCCGCGGCGCAGG
>QHUC01000173.1 GCA_003221045.1 Gemmatimonadota bacterium
AGCGCCCTCACGCGTCGCCGCAACGTATGCTATCTTTGCGCGATCTGTTCGCGCGTCGTTGTCGGGAACGACGGTCCCGAGCCGTACGGCTCGTGGCATGGCAGAGTGCGCCCGCACCCGGCGGTCGGCAGGAGTGCTCGATGTCCAAAATGACGGACCCGTCCATGACGACGCCGCGATCCGGATCGCCCGCCGTTGGACGGAGCGTGTCGCAGCTTCTCCCGGTCGAGCCGGCCACCAAGCCCAGCATCCACATCCTCGTCGCCGACGATGAGCGCACCTTGCGCGAGAGCTGCGCGAGCGTGCTCGGCGTCGAGGGCTATAACGTCACGGTCACGGGCAAGGGCGACGAGGCGCTCGACATCCTGCAGCGCCGTTCGTTCGACATCGTCCTGCTCGACCTCTATATGACGCCGGTGCCGGGCATCGAGCTGCTTGCGGCCGCGCTCAACACCAATCCGGATACGATCGCGATCGTCATCACCGGGAAGCCGAGCGTCGAGACGAGCCTCGAGGTGCTGCGCGCGGGCGCATGGGACTACCTGCCCAAGCCGTTCACCGGGAGCCAGCTGCAGATTCTGGTGGGCCGCGCGGCGCACGCCGTGTCGGTGGCGCGCGAAAGCCGGGCGCAGCGCGAGCAACGCGGCACCGCGGGCCCCACCGAGCTGGACGATCGCGTCACCGTCCTCGGCACCGCGGCCAAGTACCGCGACACGATCGCGCTCGCGCGCAAGGTGGCGGCGACCGACGCGTCGGTGTTCATCACCGGCGAGAGCGGCAGCGGCAAGGAGCTGATCGCGCAGTTCATCCACTACAACAGCCGGCGCTCGAGCCGGCCGCTGGTGGCCGTGAACTGCGCCGCGCTGCCGGAAATGCTGCTCGAGTCCGAGATGTTCGGGCACTGCAAGGGCGCGTTCACCGGCGCGGTGCGCGACAAGCCGGGCCTGCTCGAGACCGCCAACGGCGGCACGATGTTTCTGGACGAGCTCATCGAGATGTCGAAGCCGATCCAGGCGAAGCTGCTGCGTGTGATTCAGGACGGCGTGGTGCGGCGCGTCGGCAGCGAGACCACGGACGCGGTCGTGAACGTGCGCTTCATTGCGGCCACGAACCGCGATCCCGAGGAGGCGGTGGCGTCCGGGGCGCTGCGCGAAGACCTGTACTACCGGCTCCGCGTGGTACCGATTCCGGTGCCGCCGCTGCGTGAGCGTGTGGACGACATCCCGCTCCTCGCCGAGCATTTCCTCGCGTACTACTGGAGTCGGCATCGCGACGGCCCGCAGCCCAAGCTGTCGAAGGCGGCGATCTGGGCGCTGCGCGCGCATTCCTGGCCGGGCAACGTCCGCGAGCTGCAGAACGTGATCGAGCACGCGGTGGTGCTGCTCGAGCCCGGTGCCGACGTGCAGCCCGAGCACATCCCCTTCATCAGCGACCACGGGACCGACCCCGAGCTGGGCGCGCTGGCGGAGGAGGTGGACCCGAATGAGAGCTACTACGAGGCGCGTGATCGGCTGCTCGCGAAATTCGACCGCCGCTACCTGACCCGTGTGGTGCTGCGGGCGGGCGGGAACCTGTCCAAGGCGGCGCGCATGGCCAAGGTGGATCGGACCACCTTCTACCGGCTGATGGAGCGTCACGGATTGCAGCGAAACCTGTTGAACGGCTCCGAGGACGAGTGAGAAACAGCCCCGGCCGCGGCGACAGGGTCGAGGGGGAGAACGGGACACCGCCTGCGTCGCCGGGCATCCCGTTCCGCGACTCCGACGCTCCGCTGGCGGGCGTGTCGTCGGCGATCATCACGTCCGCCACGCGTCGCGTAGCACGGCGCTGGAGCGACGAAGCCACCGCCGCGGGAGCCCCTCCCAGTGGTCGCGACCACGACGTCGTGGCCGGACTGCTCGCCGCGCTGGCGCTCGCCCTGGATCAGCGCCGGCCCGGCTACGTCACCCAGCTGCTCCCCCGGCCCGCCGCCGCGCTCGGTCACCAGCTGGTGGAAATGCTCCAGACCGAGTTGCTGCGCGCCTGGTCCGAGTCATCCGTCCCCGCCCAGCCGGCCGCGATCCTGGGAACACTGAACGCGCTCGAGCAGGTGCGGCAGGCCATCGACCGCAACGAGGCGCACCAGTTCGAGTCGCATCTCAACGGCGTGCAGGGCCTCGAGCTGCTGGTGGAGGTGATTCACGACCTGCGCTCGCCGCTCACGTCGATACTCTTTCTCGCCGAGACGCTGCAGCGCGGCCAGAGCGGCGACGTCAACCCGGTGCAGCACCGCCAGCTGGGGTTGATCTACAGCGCTGCGCTCGGCCTCTCGTCCGTGGTGAGCGACGCCGTCGAGCTGGCCCGCGGCGGCGAGGAGCTGGCGGACCGCGAGGTCACCCCGTTCTCGATCGCCGAGCTGTTCGAGTCGATCCAGGGCATTGTCCGGCCGCTCGCCGAGGAGAAAGGCCTCGCGCTCAGGTTTCGTGGGCCCGAAGTGGACCGCCGGCTCGGTCATCCGGTCGCCCTTTCGCGGGTGCTGCTCAACCTCACCACCAACTCGATCAAGTTCACCGAGCAGGGCTTCGTCGAGATCGCGGGCGAGGATCGGCCGGGCGGTCGCGCGGTATTTTCCGTGCAGGACACCGGGCCGGGCGTCAACCCCGAAGCGTTGTCGAGCCTGTTCCAACCGTTCCGCCGGGCCCCGGGGCGCGGCGGGTACTGCTTCTCGGGCACCGGCCTCGGACTCGCCATCTGCCGCAAGCTGGTGGAGGCGCAGGGCTCCACGCTCCGGCTCGAGACGCGACCCGGGTGGGGAACCCGCTTCTTCTTCGAGCTCGAGCTGCCCGCGCACGCACCCGCGCTCGCGCCCGCTCCCGCCCCTTCGCCCGCCACCGCGCGAGTCCATTGACGGGCCGCGCGCCCCGCACGGGGTGTCGCGCGCTTGTCGCACTTCGCCAGCGGAGTTGTAACGGGATCGTATCAAGCCTGCCGCATTGCGCACGCCACGCGCGCCCGTAACCCGTTGCCGTACATGACACCTGCATCGGTGTGACCGGGTGCACGAGACGTGCTTGATGCGCTTGTATGCCCTTACGCCTGCCATCGCGACCAGTGCTGTACCGTCGTACGCTCATCTTCCTGGTCCACGTCGCGCTCATCCCGCTCGCCTACCTGACGGCGTTCGGGTTGCGCTTCGACTTCCGGATCCCCCCCGTGGAATTCGCCCACTTCCAGACCACCGTATGGTGGCTCCTGGGCATTCGGCTGGTCGTGTTCCAGGCGTTCGGCCTGCACCGCGGCTACTGGAAACACGTGGGGCTGCGGGACCTGCTGGACCTGGGGCTCGCCGTCACGCTCAGTTCGGCGCTGTTCGCGGTAGCGCTGCCGGCGCTGGGCCTGTTCCGCGGGATGCCGCGGTCGGTGTTCCTGCTCGACTGGATCGTGATGATCTTCTTCTCGGGCGGCATCCGCTTCGCAGCCCGGGCGCTGCGTGAAAGCCAACTGGCCCGCGCCCGTTTGGACGACGGCAGGCGCACGTTCATCATCGGGGCCGGCGAAGCGGGCGAGCAGCTGCTGCGGCAGGCGCTGCACGACCCCCGCGCCGGGATGAACGTCGTGGGCTTCATCGACGACAAGCCGGAGACGCACGGCCGCACCCTGCACGGGGTGCCCGTGCTCGGCCACACCGGCAAGCTCAAGGAGCTGGTCCACAAGCACGACGTCGAGCTGCTGGTGATCGCCATTCGGGGCGCCACCGGGGCGCAGACGCGGCGCATTGTCGAACGCTGTCGCGAGACCAGCGTCGAGTTCAAGATCATCCCGTCCATCGACGACCTGCTGAACAAGCGCGCCACGATCGGCCAGCTGCGGGACGTGGCGATCGAGGATCTGTTGGGGCGCGATCCGATCCAGCTCAACCTGGAGGAGATCAAGCGCGACCTGGCGGGAAAGTCCATCCTCGTCACTGGCGGCGCGGGCTCCATCGGCTCGGAGCTGGCGCGCCAGATCGCCTCCTACGGGCCCGCCGGACTGGTGCTGCTCGAGCGCGCGGAGAACGCCCTGTACTTCACGCAGCTCGAGGTGGCCAAGGCCCACCCCGAGGTCGAGGTCGTGCCGTGCATCGGCAGCATCACGAACCCCGACCGGCTCGAGGACGTGTTCCAGACGTACCGGCCGAACTATGTGTTCCACGCCGCGGCCTACAAGCACGTGCCGATGCTCGAGAGCAACGTGACGGAGGCCATCTGGAACAACGTGTTCGGCACGCTCCGCGTGGCGGAGTGTGCCGCGGCGCACGGCGTCGAGAAGTTCGTGCTGATCTCGACCGACAAGGCGGTGAACCCCACCAGCGTGCTCGGCGCCACGAAGCGCATCGCGGAGCGGATCGTCCTCGAGCTCCCCTCGTTGTGCGAGGCGGCGACGGACTTCCGCGCGGTCCGATTCGGGAACGTGCTCGGGTCGGACGGCAGCGTCGTGCCGCTGTTCCGGCGCCAGATCTCGGCCGGGGGGCCGGTGCGGGTCACCCACCCCGAGGCGACCCGCTATTTCATGACGATTCCGGAGTCCGTGCAGCTGGTGCTGCAGGCGGCGGCGCTCCCCGAGGCGGCGCGGCGCATCTCGATCCTGGACATGGGCCAGCCGGTGCGCATCCTGGAGTTGGCGGAGCACCTGATCCGTCTCTCCGGGCTCGAGCCGTACCGCGACATTCAGATTGCCTTCAGCGGGCTCCGCCCAGGCGAGAAGCTCGCCGAGGAGCTGGTGGCGTGCACCGAGGACAGCGTCGCGACGTCGACCGAGAAAGTGCGCATCATCGAGCGCAATGGCGCGGACGGGCTCGCCCTCGAGCGCGATCTCGAGCACCTCCTGGGCGTCCTGGCCGGCGGCTCGCGCGAGCAGCTGATCGACGCCATCTGCGCGCTGGTGCCCGAGTACGTGCCCTCGCCGACTGTCGAGCAGCCAGTGGTCCCGGCTTCGGCGGCCCTTCCGGTGCCGGTACGTAAGGCGCCGGAGCCGCGGGCGCCGCTGCGGCCCGCGTATGCGGGCCCTTCCGGCGCCGACGAGCTCCCGAGCTCGGCCACCGCCTGATCGCTGGGCGCGCCCGTGTCGCTCACCCGCGCTCCACTCCGCCGCACCGAGTTCCTGCCCTTCGCCCCTCCGGTCATCGGGGAAGAAGAGATCCAGGAAGTCGTCGACACGCTGCGCTCGGACTGGATCACAACCGGCCCGAAGACCCAGCGCTTCGAGACGGAGTTTGCGGCGTACCTCGAGGCCCCCGGCGCGCTGGCGCTGAACTCGTGCACCGCGGGGCTGCACACGGCCCTCGCCACGCTCGGCGTCGGCCCCGGCGACGAGGTGATCACGACGCCACTCACCTTCACCGCGTCGGTGAATGTGATCGAACACGTCGGGGCCCGGCCGGTGCTGGTGGATGTCGAGCCCGACACGCTGAACATCGATCCCGCCGCCGTGCTGACCGCCGTCACACCGCGCACCCGGGTCATCCTTCCCGTGCATTACGGGGGTCATCCCGTGGACCTCGACGCGATTCACGACGTCGCCCGCGGCGTGAGCGCGACCGTGATCGAGGACGCGGCTCACGCCCTGCCGGCCCGGTACAAGGGCCGCTGGATCGGGTCGGGACAGAACCCCGTGTCGTTCAGCTTCTACGCGACCAAGAACATGACGACCGCCGAGGGCGGCATGCTCACCGGCGCGCCCGACTTCCTCGAGCGCGCGCGCGTGCTGAGCCTGCACGGCATGAGCCGCGACGCGTGGAAGCGCTACGGCAAGGGCGGGACCTGGCGCTACGACGTGCTGGCGCCCGGCTTCAAGTACAACATGACCGACATCCAGGCGGCGCTCGGGCTGTGCCAGCTCCGCAAGCTGGCGGCGTTTCAGGAGCGACGCCGCGAGGTGGTGCGTGCCTACGCCGACGCGTTCGCAGCGGACGAGGCGCTCGAGCTGCCCGTGGAGCGCGCCGACGTGGAGCACGCGTGGCACCTCTACGTGCTGCGGCTCGTGCCCGGGGCGCTCCGCATCACGCGGGATCGGTTCATCGACGAGCTCACCGCGCGCAACATCGGGACGTCGGTGCACTTCATCCCGATCCACATGCATCCGTACTACCGGAACAAGTACGGCTACACGCCGGACCGCTTCCCGGTGACGCTCGCCAACTTCGACCGGATGCTGAGCCTCCCGCTCTCCGCGAAGCTCTCGGACCAGGACGTGGCGGACGTGATCGAGGCGGTGCTGGACGTGACGCGGATCTACCGGCGATGAAGCTCGGCTGGGTGGGCTTTCATATGGAAGGGATCCCCGCCCTCGAAGCGGTGCTCGCGGCAGGGGCGCCCGTCGCGGCCGTGCTCACGCTCAAACCCGAGGTGGCGGCTCCCCGCTCGGGCGCCGCCGACTACGGGCCGGTGTGCCAGCGCTTCGGCGTTCCGCTGTACGAGGTGAAGAGCATCAACGATCCCGACTCCCGCGCCCTGCTCCAGGATCTGAAGCTCGACCTCGTGTTCGTCATCGGTTGGAGCCAGATTCTCTCACCCGAAACGCTGGCGACCGCGCGTCTCGGAATGATCGGCGCGCACGCGTCGCTCTTGCCCAAGAACCGGGGCAGCGCGCCGATCAACTGGGCGCTGATCCGTGGCGAGCGCGTGACCGGTAACTCGCTGATCTGGCTCGCCGACGGCGTGGATGCGGGGGACGTGATCGACCAGACGGAGTTCCAGATCTCCCCCTACGACACGTGCGGCACGCTGTACGAGCGCGTGGCGGTGTCGAATCGCGACATGATCCTGCGCGCGCTGCCCCAGCTGCTCCGCGGCGAGCGCGTCGGCTCCCCGCAGCCTCGCTCGAACGGCGCGACGCTGCCGCGCCGCCGGCCGACTGACGGGCTGATCAATTGGGACCAGGAAGCCTGCGCGGTCTACAACTTCATCCGCGGGCTCACCAAGCCGTATCCAGGCGCGTTCGGGTGGCTCGATGGCCGGCGCTGGGGTGTCTGGCGCGCCGCGCTCCTCCCTGGGCGGGCCACGGGTGCGTCCGCCACCGCCCTCCCGGGCGAGGTGCTCGGGCCCATGGTCAGCCCGGTGGACCAGGCGTGCGGGCAAGTGGTGGCGTGCGCGAGTGGCGCGGTGACCCTCCTCGAGATCGAAGCGGACGACGGCACGGTCTACTCGGGGCGGCGGCTCAGCGAGCTGCCCTGGACCGGCCGGCGGTGGTCCCATGCCTAGGCCCGCGGTCGCAATCGCTCCCGCGCAGCCTCCGCCCGCTCCCGCCCCCCCTCACCGTCGCTCGTCGATCACGGCACCCGCGCCAGCGCTGCCGCTGACCCGGCGCGCGTCGCTCAACGTCGTCGCGTTCGCCCTGGACTTCGGTGTCAAGACTGCCGTGGGGCTCGTGGTCACGCCGCTCCTGGTGGAGCGCCTGGGCGCTGCGCTGTTCGGCGTGTGGGAGATCCTGGGCCGGCTCGCGGGGTACGTCGCGGCCTTGGGCGGGCGGCCGGCCGACGCGCTCCGCCTCGTGGTCGCCAATCGCCAGGCGGGCGACTCGTCGCAGCGGCGTGCTACGGGAAGTGCCCTCGTGGTGTGGCTGTTGTTTCTACCGCTTGCGACCGCCGCGAGCGCCGCGTTCGCGTGGTACGCGCCCACGCTCACCGGCGCCCCGGACGAATGGCGCACGGCCGTGCGAGTCAGCGCCGGCGTGCTGTTCGCCGGCGGCCTGGTCGGCGCCCTGCTCTCGGTCCCCGAGTCGGTGCTGTACGGGATGAACCTCGGCTACAAGCGGATGGAGCTGCAGGCGGGCCTCAACCTCGCTGGCGGGCTGCTCACCGCGGGTGCCGTCTACGCCGGGTTGGGCCTGATGGGGGTGAGCGGCGCGCAGGTGATTCTCGCCGCCCTTTCCGGCCTGTGTTTCTGGATCCTGGCCAAACGGTACGTCGGGTGGTTCGGCGCCGCGCGGCCCTCGCGGGCCGAGGTCAAGACGCAGCTGGGTCTGTCGGCTTGGCTGGCGGGAGGGGACCTGATCGCGAAGCTGCTGCTCGCGAGCGACGTGCTCATCCTCGGGATCCTGGTTTCGCCGACCATCGTCACGACGTACGTGCTGACCGGGTATGCCGGGCGCGCCGCCGCCGCGATCCACACGTCCGCCGTGGGTGCCGCGATGCCCGGGCTGGGCGGCTTGATCGGCGACCGACAGTACGAGCGGGCGACGCTGGTGCGCCGTGAGCTGCTGGCGCTGACCTGGCTGTTCACGACGGCGGTGGGCGTCACGATCCTCGCCTGGAACCGCTCGTTCCTGACCTTGTGGGTGGGGGCCGACAAGTACGCCGGCACCGTCGTGAATCTGCTCCTCGTGATCATGGCAATGCAGACCGCGTTCATCCGCGCCGACTC
>QHUC01000174.1 GCA_003221045.1 Gemmatimonadota bacterium
CCCTTCTCACGCGTGAAGAACTGGATGAAGTCGAGCAGTCCCGTGGCGCTGCTCCGGCGCGTGACGTCCTTCGGGAGCTTGCCGAGTAAGCGCTCGTAACCTGTCGGTGGATTGAAAATCGCGATCGTCCACCCGTCCTTGATCCCGAGCTTCTGGACGAGTCGCTTCCCGGAGTACCCAGCCATTCTTGCCGCCCTTGCCGCCTTTGCCGCCTGCCGCCTATTGCCGCCCGTTGCCGCCCTTGTACATCACCCGCCAGATCGTGCCTGCCGCATCGTCGGTGATGTACAGCGAGCCATCCGGCCCCACGGCCACGCCCACGGGCCGATGTTGCGGGCCGGCGCCGTTCTCGTGCCAGAAACCATCCGCAAACGTCTCGAACGTGTTCTCACCGACAGGCTTGCCGTCCTTGAACGCGACGAACACCACGCGGTAGCCTGCCTGCGGCAACGGGGCGCGGTTCCAGGATCCGTGGAACGCGATGAACGCGCCGCCGCGATACCGAGCGGGGAACTGGGTGCCCGCGTAAAACGTGAGCCCGTTCGGCGCCCAATGTCCCGGGAACGCGACCGCCGGCTCCTTCTTCTGCGCGCAGCGCCCGACTTGCTTCCCATCGCCGCCGTACTCGGGCGCCAGCACCAGGTGGCCCAGCTCGAGGTCGTGGTAGCAGTACGGCCAGCCGAAGTCGTCTCCTGCGTTCACTTGCAACAGTTCCTCTGACGGCTTCTCGGCGTTCTGCTCGTCGTTGAAGAGCTTCGGCCAGTTCTGCCCGAGTTGGTCGCGGCCGTGCTGCGTGGCCCAGACTCGGCCGTCCGGCGCGAGAGCGAGCCCCACCGCGTTGCGGATCCCGGTCGCGTAGCGCGTGCCGGTCGCTTCGCTCTGGTTCGCCCTCCCGGCGTCGAACCGCCAGATGCCGGAGCGATAGGCGAGCTCCGGACACGGGTCCCGCCCCGGCGACTCGAGTGTGCGGTCCACGACCTGGCAGGAGTTCGTCGCCGACCCAAAGTTCACGAAGAGCGTCTTGCCGTCGGCCGACAGCGCCAGGTTCTTCGCCGTGTGGTTGCCGTCGCTCGGCAGCTCGCGTGCGATCACCTCTGGCTCACCGATCGGCGTGAGCTGACCCGCGTGCATCGGGTAGCGAAGCACGGTCGACCGCGTCGCGAAGTACACCCCGCCCACGGAGAGCGCGATTCCGGTGCCGCCCGCGGTGCCGAAATGGGCGTCGACGTCGGCCTTGCCGTCGCCGTTCGTGTCACGCAGGGCGAGGACGCCGCCCGAGCCCATACGACCGCCCATGAGCGCAACGAAAATGTCCCCGTTCGCCGCGACGGCCAGGTGGCGTGCCCCGCCCACCTGGTCCGCCACGACTACCGCGCAAAAGCCGGCGGGCAGCGTGAGGCCGCCGTTGTCGGAATCACAGGGTGGTAGACGGTCAGACGGATAGGCGGATAGTGACAGCGTCGCAAACGCGACGACCGCGATCGTCTTCCAGCTCATCCCCGTTTGTCTCCTTTGTCCGTTGGCCCTGCGAGCATCTCGCGGATCCCGCCCAGCGAGGACAACACGCCCGTTGCCTCGTAGGGGATGTAGATGACCTTGTTGCTCTGGGGACTCGTGACCATGTCTTTGAGCGCCTCGATGTAGCGAATCGCGATCAAGTAGCGCGCCGGATCCCCTCCGGTTCCCTTGATCGCCGTGGTGATCCGCTCGATGGCCTGCGCTTCGGCCTCGGCGACCTTGAGGCGCGCGTTGGCCTCCGCCTCGGCGGCGAGAATCTTGGCCTGCTTCTGACCCTCGGCCTGGTTGATCTCCGACTGCCGGATGCCTTCGGCCTGGAGGATGCGCGACTGCTTTTCCGCCTCGGCGGTGAGAATCGCGGCGCGCCGATCCCGCTCCGCGCGCATCTGCTTTTCCATGGCGTCCCGGATATCGCGCGGCGGGTTGATGTCCTTCAGCTCCACCCGGCTCACCTTCGCGCCCCACTTGTGGGTCGCTTCATCCAGGATCTCGCGCAGCTTGGCGTTGATCGTGTCGCGGGACGAGAGCACGTGGTCGAGCTCCATCTCGCCGATCACGTTGCGCAGCGTGGTCTGCGTCAGCTTCTCGATCGCGTCGGGCAGATTGGCGATCTCGTACGTGGCGCGCACCGGGTCGGTGATCTGGGAATAGATCAGCGCATCGATCTCGACCACCACGTTGTCCTTGGTGATCACGTTCTGGCGCGGGAACACGTACACGGTTTCGCGCAGGTCGATTTTCTCGGTGCGGAAGTGCCGCGCGAACGAGTCGCCGGCGGGCGTGACGATCACTTGGTGCCAATCGATCGCCCGTGGCTTATCGATGATCGGGATGATGAGGTTCACCCCCGAGGCCAGCGTGCGGTGGTACCTGCCCAGCCGCTCGATGATCATCGTCTGCGCCTGCTGGACCACGCGGACGCCCTTCGCCACGATCGAAATCGCCACCAGGGCAATTGCCACGGGGACGATGTACGCGCCGATGTCCATCTCAGCTCTCCTTGTCCACATACAAAGTCGCGCCCTCCACCCGAACGACCATCACACGGGTTCCGGGCTCGAGCGCGGTGTCCATCAGGGACGCCGCGCGCCAGTCTTCACCTTCGACCAGCACGCGCCCCTTCCCCGTGGCCGGGTCGATGCGCTCCGACACGATCCCCACCCGCCCCGCGAGCGCGTCCACGTTCGTTCGAATCTCGGTGCCCCGGGGGTGGAGGTGGCGGAGCAGGAACGGACGGATACCGACGAGGGAGAGGAGGGTCCCCGCGGCGAACGTGAGAGCCGGGATGAGGGCCCCCGGCGCCACCAGGGAGGCGATGCCCGCGGCGAGGCAGCCGACCGCGACCGAGAGGAGCCAGAACCCCGGAGCGACCATTTCGGCCACGAATAGGAGCAGAGCGGCGACGAGCCAGACCTGCCATTCGTGCATGCGGAGAAGTTAGCGCGCCTCGAGCAGACCGGTAATTGCAGCCACCGGCAGCGCCTCCGGCTCGGGGTCCCTGACTTCCCCGCCCAACCGCACTCCGGACCTTCGCCTCCGGCGCTGCCGGTGGCCGCAGTGGACCTTCACTGCGCGCTCTGCTTGCGGCGGCGCCGAGCGGGCGGTCCCGCAGGCGAAGACGCAAGGGGCGGAAGGGACGGGGTGTCAGGCGTCCCGAGCCGGAGGGACCGCCCCTCGGCGCCGCAGGCTTCAATCCGCCGGCGCGGCCTCCGGTGCCGGCCGCTCACCAGCCACCACCCGTCGCACGGCACGGCGTCCTAGCCAGTGCTGCACTTCGTCCAGGTATGTGTAGATCACCGGCGTCACGTACAGCGTGATGAACTGCGAGAACGCGAGCCCGCCCACGACGGCGATGCCCAGCGGGCGCCGCGACTCCGAGCCCTGGCCGACGCCCAGGGCGATCGGCAGCGTGCCCATGAGGGCCGCCATGGTGGTCATCATGATGGGCCGGAACCGGATGCTGCACGCCTGCAGAATGGCGTCGTGGGCGGACTTACCTTCCGCGCGCTGCGCCTCCAGCGCGAAGTCGATCATCATGATGCCGTTCTTCTTCACGAGTCCCACGAGCATGATGATGCCCACGAAGGCGTAGACGCTCAGGTCGACCCGGAAGATGAGCAGGGTCAACAAGGCGCCGAATCCCGCGAACGGCAGCGCCGAGAGAATCGTTAGCGGGTGGATGAAGCTCTCGTACAGAATTCCCAGCACCATGTAGATGACGAACACGGCGAGCACCAGCAAGAGCAGCAGTCCCGACTGGCTCGACTGGAACGCCTGCGCGGTGCCCGAGAAGCTGGTCGTGATGCTCGACGGCAGGGTCTGCCGGGCCACGCGCTGCACGTCGGTCACGGCGGTGCCGATGGATACGCCCGGCTTCAGATCGAACGAGACGGTGACCGACGGCAACTGGCCGGCGTGGTTCACGGTGAGCGGACCGACGGTCGAGGTGATCGTGGCGAGCGACGCGAGCGGCACCAGCGTTCCGGTCTTCGAGCGGATGTAGAGCAGGCTGAGCGCCGACAGATCCTGCTGGTACTGCGGCAGCAGCTCCATGACCACCCAGTACTGGTTCGTCGGCGTGTAGATCGTGGAGATCTGGCCCGAGCCGTAGGCGTCGTACAGGGCGTTCTCCACCTGCTCCGCCGTCACGCCGAGCGCGGCGGCGCGGTCGCGGTTGATGGCCACGGTGGCCTGCGGACTGGAGATCTGCATGTCCGTGGTCACGTTCACGAGGCCCGGTAGGGCGGCCATCTTGGCCTGGAGCTGCTGGGCGTTCTGGTACAACGCCTGGATGTCGGGGCTCTGGAGGGTGAACTGGTATTGGCTCTTCGAGAGCCGTCCCCCGATGCGGATCGGCGGGGGGTTCTGGAGAAACACCTGGATCCCCGGAATTCCGGCGAGCCTGGGGTTGTAGTAGCGGATCAGTTCGTCGACACTCTTCGAGCGCTGGGAGCGGGGCTTGAGCTGCAGGAACAGGCGGCCCTGATTGATCTGGCCGCCGCCCAGGAACGACATCGCCCCGTCCACGCTGGGATCCTGTTGCAGGATCGCCATCACCTGCTGCTGATGCTGCACCAGATCGTCGAACGACGTGCCCTGCACCGTCTCCGTGGTCCCGAAGATCTGCGAGCTGTCCTCGCTCGGCAGGAACCCCTTGGGGACCACCACGAACAGCACGACCGTGCCCAGGAGGATCGCGGCCGACAACACGAGCGCGGCCGGACGCCGCTCCATCACCCAGCCGAGACTGTCTTCGTACGCGTGCAGCACGCGCTCGTACACCCGCTCGGACGCCTGGTAGAACCTCCCGTGCTGCGCCTCGTGCGACGCCTTGAGGAACCGGCTGCACAACATCGGCGTCAGGGTGAGCGACACCACCCCCGACACGAGAATGGCGGCGCCGATCGTCACCGCGAACTCGTGGAACAGTCGTCCCACGATCCCGCCCATGAACAGCACCGGGATGAACACGGCCGCGAGCGACAGCGTCATGGAGAGGATGGTGAAGCCCACCTCGCGCGACCCGTCGAACGCCGCCTGGAGCGGCGGGGTCCCCTTCTCCATGTGGCGCACGATGTTCTCGAGCATCACGATGGCATCGTCCACCACGAATCCCACACACAGTGTGAGCGCCATCATGGAGAGGTTGTCGAGGCTGTAGTCGAGCGCGTACATCACGGCGAACGTGCCGACGATCGAGAACGGCAGCGCCAGGCTGGGAATGACGGTCGCCGAGAGGTTGCGGAGAAACAGGAAGATGACGAGCACGACGAGCGCGAGCGTCAGGAACAACGTGAATCGCACGTCGGCGAGCCCGGCGAGAATCGAGTCGGAGCGGTCGAACCGCAGCTGCAGGTTGACCGACGCGGGCAACAGGTCCCGCAGGCTCGCCATGACGGTGCGGACCCGGGCCGCGACGTCCACCGTATTGGCGCCCGGCTGCCGCTGGATCGCCAGGATGATGGAGCGGCTCCCGTTGTACCACGCGGCGCTCTTGTTGTCCTGCACGTCGTCCAGCACCTGTCCCAGGTCCTGCAGGCGGACCGGGGCGCCGTTGCGGAACGCCAAGACGAGCGGTCGAAATTCCGCGGCGTTCTGGAGCTGGCCCGTCGCCTGCACGGTGTAGGCGCGGTGCGGCCCCCACAGGATGCCCGTCGGCAGATTCACGTTGCCCGCTGCCACCGCGTCCGCGACCTCGTCGATCCCGATCTGGCGCGTCGCCAGCGCCTTGGGATCGAGCTGAATGCGCACCGCGTACTTTGCCGCGCCGTACACGTTCACCTGGGCCACCCCCTCGACCGTCGACAGCCGTTGCGCGATGAACGTCTCGGCGTACTCGTCCAGCGCCGAAAGCGACAGAGTCTTGGAGCTCATCGCGTAGTAGATGATCGGCTGGTCCGCCGGGTTCACCTTCTGGTAGGACGGCGGCAGGATGCCGCTCGGGAGGAGGCGCAGCGTTTTCGAGATCGCGGCATTGACGTCCTGGGCGGCCGCGTCGATGTTCCGGTCCAGCGTGAATTGCAGCGTGATCGTCGTGCTGCCGAGCGCCGACTGGGACGTCATCTGGTCCACGCCGGCGATCGTCGAGAACTGCTTCTCGAGGGGCGTCGCCACGGCGGAGGCCATGGTCTCGGGGCTCGCGCCCGGGAGACTCGCGCTCACCGTGATGGTCGGGAAGTCCACGTTCGGGAGATTGCTCACCGCCAGCAGCCGATACGCCATCAGGCCGAACACGAGGATCCCCGCCATCACGAGCGTGGTCATGACGGGACGCTTGATGAACAGCTCCGAGATACTCATTTGTCACCCGCCATTTCGTTCGCCCCGTCCGCGACGCCCTTCACCTCGACCGGGGCGCCCGAGATCAGGCGCAGCTGCCCGTCGGTCACCACTTCGTCTCCGGCCCGTACGCCCTGGGCGATGACGGTGTACGGACCCGCCGTCCGCGCCACCGAGACCGGCTGCGAGTGCGCCGTGCCGTCCTGATCGACCACGAACACATACGTCCCCTGCTGTCCCGACATCACGGCCTGCGACGGGACCAGCAGGGCCTTCTCTTCGATGTAGAGCCGCAGCCGCACGTTGACAAACTCGCCCGGCCACAAGGCGTTGTCTCGATTCGCGAATTCACCCTTGAGCAGCACCGTGCCGGTCGTCGTGTCGACAGCGTTGTCCACGAACGTCAGTACACCGCTCGAGAACGTCGTGTCGGCCGCGCCGGAACTGGCCATTACCGGCAACCGGTTGGCGCGGTAGCGCTGGATGTCGGCGAGGTACTGCTCGGGGACCGCGAACCGGACGAGGATCGGGTGTGTCTGGTTGATCACGACGAGAGCGTCGCTGTTGGCCCGTACCAGATTGCCCTCACGCATGAGCAGCCGGCCGGTCCGCCCGGTGATCGGCGCACGGATCGAGGCCCACTCGAGGTTGAGCTGCGCAGTGGTGACCGCGGCCGAGTCCGCTCGGACCGCGGCGCGCAGGGCTTGCGCGGCCGCCTGTTTCGCATCGTAGTCGGACTTGGTGACATAATCCTGCTTCACCAGATCGGCGTAGCGCTGCGCGTCGAGCACCGCGCTCTGTGCCTGCGCCTGGTCGCGCGCGAGCATGGCTTGCGCCTGGTCGAGCGCCGCCTGGAACGGGCGAGGATCGATCTGGAATAGGAGCTGGCCAGCGGCGACCTCGTCGCCCTCGCGGAACGCCGCTCGGAGCAGGACGCCGGTCACCTGCGACTGCACGTTCACGGTCTGGAGCGGCTCGACCGACCCGGTGGCCGTGATCTCGAACGGTACCGCCCGCTGCTCCGCGTGCGCGACCGTCACGGGGACGCGCGACGGGCCCCCGGCCCGCTTCCGCGAGCAGCCGAGGACGAACGCGATCGAGAGAGCCGCGACGGCGGCGGTGAGTCTCATCGGCCGGTCCCGGTGGTGTCGGTTTGCATTCGAAGCGGGCTCGATCCGTCGAGCCCGAGGATGCCCACGTCGTGAGCGAGCTGCGCGAGCGCAGAGTTCCAGGAGAAGCGCGCCTGGATCGCCTGGGCCCGCGCGCTGGCCAGCGCGGCCTGCGCCGTGAGCAGGTCGAGCAGGCTCCCCGCGCCCGCCTTGTAGCGTCCGAGGGCCACCTGCTCGGATTCGGTGGCGCTCGCGAGGAGGTCTCGGCTCGTGCGCACTGTCTGCGTCGACGTGCGGAGGGCGTAATACGCGTTGAACACCTGGTATACGACCTGCTGCTCGAAGCCCTGCGCGCGCAGCGCGGCGGCGTCCGCGGCCGCGGACGCGGCCTTCACATCATAGATCTGCGACCACCCCGAAAATATCGGGATCGAGAGCGTCAGGGTGGCCGTGTACCCGTTACCCGGAGGCGGGGTCGGGGTGGGCGGATTGTGGACGAAGTAGGTCTGGTTCGCGGACCCACCGACCGAGAGCGAGGGTAAGGCCTGGGACCTCGCGACGCTCACTCGCGCGCGGGCCTGCTCGACCACCGCGCGCTGGGCCGCGAGGTCGGGGCGCTCGCGGGTCGCGCGGGCGATGAGTGTGTCCACGCTTTCGACGATTCCCAACGGCGCGGTGGTGTCCGGTGACACCGCGATGTCGTACGGGACATTGGCCGGCAGGCCCATGGACAGCGCCAACGCGCCCCTCGTGGTCTGCAGATCGCCCTGCGTCGACTCGAGCGCGAGCTGAGCCTGCGAGAGGGCTGTCTTCGCCTGCAGCACGTCCGCGATGGTGGCGAGCCCGACCTGGTGCCGCTGTTCGGCCGCCTCGAGATTCGTCCGGGCCTCGGTGAGGGTGGTCTGCTGCGCGTCGAGCAGCGCCTTCGTGCCCATGTAAAGGAAATAGGCCTGCTGAACCCCGAGCACGACGGTCTGCAAGGTCGCGTTATGGGTCCAGTCCGCCGCGAGCAGCGCTTCCC
>QHUC01000175.1 GCA_003221045.1 Gemmatimonadota bacterium
TGCAAGTGACGGCGCTCGACGCCAACAACAACACCGCTGACTTCACGGGCAACGTCACTCTGGCGATTGGGACCAACCCCGGCAGCGGCACGCTCTCTGGAACGAGCACGGTGGCGGCGGTGGGTGGGGTGGCGACCTTCTCGAACCTGAGCATCGACAAGGCAGGCAGCGGCTATACGCTGGACGCGACCTCTAATGGGTTGGCCGGAGCTGGAAGCGATGGGTTCGACATCACTGCTGCAGCCGCCACGCAACTCGTGTTTACCGGCCAGCCGACCGACGCGGCGGTCAACGCCCCGATTACACCGCCCGTGGTGGTTACCGCGCAGGACCAGTTCGGGAACACGGTAACTACCTTCGCGAGCACTGTTACGGTGAGCATCACGCCGCTCACCGGTAACCCGCTCGGACAGTTGAATGGCACCGTCATGATCACCGCGATCGCCGGGGTGGCTACATTTTCCGACTTGAGTATCACCGCTTCGAATACAGATCTGTCGCTCCCGCCTTACCGCTTGACCGCAGGGGCCGGCGGCGGGCTGAGTGATGGTTTCAGTAATACGTTTAACATTACGCCCTAATGACCAGCGTCGAGCGCGACCCGACCGACGTCGCCGTGCAGGAGGATCTCCGCGACCTCTTCCACGTCGAGATGGTCTACGCTCACGGACCGGTGTCCCGGGTCTATGTGGCGCGCGACGTCGAGTACAACCAGCCCGTCGCGCTGAAGGTGATGCCGCGTGGACCACAAGCCGGTGCCCACGCGGAGGAAGCGTTTCACGAAGCCGCGGCCGCCGCCGCGGTGCTCACCCATCCGCACGTCACGCCGCTGTACAGCGCCGGCGCGACCGATCGCTTCTTCTGGTATTCGACCGAGTTCGTGCCGGGCTGCTCCCTAGCCGACAGGCTGCACACAGGTTCTCCGATGGACCTGGAGGCCTGCCTCAAGCTCGCCGACCAGATCGCGGCGGCGCTGGACGCGGCGCACCGGCTGGGGATCGTCCACGCCGACTTGAAGCCCACAAATGTGCTGCTGGACACGAGCGGTGCGGTCCGCGTGACGGACTTCTGGATCCGCTGGGTACTGGAAGATTTCGGCGCCTTTGGCAACGGGGATGTGAAGGACGGGCTTGGTCGGGAGTGGCCAGGGCCGTACCTCTCGCCCGAGCAGCGCGTTGGGCGCGAGCCGGGGCCGGCGGCGGATCAGTACGCCCTCGGCGCGATCATCTACCGTTGCCTGGCTGGGACACCGCCACCGGCGGACGACCCGATGGCGGCCATCGCCGAGGGGCGCAGTCCAATGCCGCCCCCGCGTCTGACGGATGCCAGGCCCGATATTCCAGGCGGCATCGGCGCCATTATCGAGCGTGCGCTCAGCCCGGCGCCCGAAGCGCGCTTCGAGACGGCCGGGGCCTTCGCCGCGGCCCTGCGAGAGCCCACGTCGTGGGTCGAGGAGGCGCCTCATGCACGCCGCGACCTGGCGCACGGACCGGCGCCAGTGGCACCGCTCGAAAGGCCCGCACGGCATGGCCTGGGTCTCGTTTCCGTCGCGCTGCTCGCGTTTGTGATCGTTGGGGCAGCCGGTGCGGCGTGGATCCTCGGGTTGGGGTTGACCACGGGGCAGCCCGTCGCCTCACAGCCAGCGCCTCAGCCGCCAGTTGTCCCGGAGTCAACGGCGCCGCCTTCGGCCTACCCGACTGTGCTTCCCGACTCGGCGGCGCGGACAGCCAGCATCGCGCGAGGCGCCCCGGCCGCCCCCGCCGCCACACGCGCGCCGGTCAGACGGACTCCGCGGCCCCGCGCGGCACCGCCTCCTCTTTCACGGCGCGATGTGTCCCTCGCGCCCGGCCGGCTGTTCATCAGCGCGACGCCGTGGGGCCAGGTCTTCGTGGACGGCGAGTTGATCGGTAACACACCGCGTGTGGGCGTGCCGATTGCACCCGGCATGCACCGGGTGCGCGTCGTGCGGGACGGGTTCGACCCGTTCGAGCGCAACGTGCAGGTGCGAGCGGAACGTTCGCCCAGGGTATTCGCGCGTACCAGAATCTCGAGTTCGGTCGCGCCGCGGCGACACTGCGTCGCGACCTCGCCAGGCTGTCGGCCGCTGGAGCGCCGGCCGCCGATCGTGTGCAAGGGCTGGTCTACCTGGGAGCCGCCGATCTGTTCCGGGGGCGGCGCGACTCGGCGGTCGCGGTGTTCAAGCGTCTGGTGCAGCTCGATCCGCGATTCCTACCGGACCGCTTGGTGTTCCCGCCGGAAGTGACGACCGTGTTCGACAGTGTCCGCGCGCTCACCAAGACCGTCGCGATCGTCGTGTCACCGGACACGCAGGTCGCGCCCGGTGCGGACAATTTCGGGGCCTGGGTGGTCGCCAGCTCGTTCCAGACGGTCGAGGTGACGTTGCGCTACGAAGACGGCGCCCCGTTCCGCTCGCTCTACGCGGGGCCGATCGGCGACAGCCTGCGCGTGCAGTGGGATGGTCTCGACGCGGCGGGCCAGCTGCCGCCGGTCGGTCGCGTTCTCCTTCGGGTCGCCTCGCGGGCGCCCACGGGCGAGATCTCGACCATCCTTCAGCTACCCCTCGACCTGCGCATCGTGCGTCCCGACACACTTGATTGGCCCGCTCCGCCTCCCCAATCCGCCTTCCTGCCGGAGCGCGCCGCTGGCCGTTCGGCGGTGCAGGCGTTGCTCGGCGGCGTGCTGGTGTCGGGCGCGGTGCTCGCCATCCCGTCGGTGGTGGGGGGAAGCGGCGGGCCAAGCGGGTCGCGCGTGGTGGTGGCTGGCACGGTGGGGATCGCGGGCATGGTCATGAGACGCGCGCTCCTGTTGGCGGGCCTGAGTCTCCTCGCCCGTGCGCTCGTCGCTCAGACGCTCGAGCCGGCGGGGATCGTGTCCGTAGTCAGCACGCGGGTCCGCAGCCAGCTCCCGAGCGGCACGGCGCAGTTCTCGGGTGCGATGGTCGGCGGAGATGGCACGCTGTCCTTCGGACGACTGCAGCTGGCCGTCAGTTATGTCCAGGGGAAAGTCGACTCGGCCGGAGTGGGCGGCCCCGGGCACGATCTGGTCGAAGGATCGGTGCTGCTCGGCGCGCAGGCCCTGCCATGGCTCACGCTGGCCGTGGGTCCGCACGCGCGCTCGTATACGCTTACGAGCGGGACGCAGCGCTGGGTGTTTTGGGAGCTTCGGGCGCGCGCTGCGGGCGCGTTCATCGGGTCGGCGGCTCGCGGGTACGTGGAGCTGTGGCGGGCCCTGTCCGCCGACGTCAATGTGCCCGAGTCGTTCGATCACGCGCAGGGCGGCGAAGCGGGAATGATCATCCGGTTCGCCCGAGCGCCGCTGCAGGCGCGCGTGGCATACCGGATGGACCACACGGTGCTCCGCGGGGCGCTCGGGGGGACGCGACTCGAGACGGTGGATGGATTGGTGGTCGGCTTTGGGCTGGATTGGCATTAAATGGGAGCGGGGAGCGGGGAGCGGGACCTCCCGATGCAGCGGAGGGAACCGCTCCCTGCTCCCCGCTCCCGTTGTTACAGCAGCCCCCCCCGCCTCAGCTTTCCAAGCTGGTCATGCTGCGCCTCGTGCATCGCCAGGACTTCCGCTGGCGACACGATTGCCACGCCTGATTTCCCCACCTCGACGCCGGCCGCGTAGTTCGCGACTTGCGCTCCTTCCCGCACGGAGGCTCCGGCCGCGAGCGCCGTGCCCACCCAGGCCGTGACCGTATCGCCCGCGCCGGAGACGTCGAACACCTCGCGCGCCATGGTGGGGATGCGGGTGATCCGGCGGTCCGTGGTGACCAGAACCATGCCCTCGGCGCCGAGCGTGAGCAGCAGGTTGGCGACGCCGAGCTTCTCGAGCGCCGTCGGCAGCGCGTCCGGGTGCGCGAGATCGAGCGTCGCACCCATGGCTTGCTCGAGCTCCCGGCGGTTGGGCTTGAACAGGGTGGCGCCGCGATACTCGAAGAAATGCTTGAACTTGGGATCGACCACCACCGGAACGCCGCGCTTGGCCGCGAGCGTCATGGCCCGCTCGATGGCGGCCGGCGTGAGGGTCCCCTTGTTGTAATCCTCGATGAGGACGGCATCGGCGTCGCCCATCGCGGCATCGAGCTGGCCGAGCAGCTGATTTTCCGCCCGGGGGTCGATCGGATCGTCGACTTCTTCGTCGATCCGCACCACCTGCTGGCCCCGGGCCGTGACCCGCGTCTTCGAGGTCGTCGGTCGCGCCGCAGCCACCACGATGTGGCGGTCGGCCAGCCGGTGCTGCGCGAGCTCACCCCGCAGCGAGTCGCCCCGCGCGTCGTCCCCGATCACCGCGACGAGCCGGCATTCCGCGCCGATCGCCGCCACGTTGGCCGCCACGTTGGCCGCGCCCCCGAGCGCGTATCGGCGAGTGTGTACCGTGACCACCGGCACCGGGGCCTCGGGCGAGATGCGCTGCGCGTCGCCCGCGAGATAGATATCGAGCATTGCGTCGCCGATCACGACGATGCGTCGACCCGCCATCTTGCGGAACAGCGCCTCGAGATGATCGCGGGTCAGTCGCGGGTCGGGCCCGGATAGGCTCACGGCAGGGCCCCCTGGATGTGGAAGCGGTAGGCGAGCGTCACGCCCCCCACCCACTTCGTCTCGCTCGCTCCCGAGACGTGGCCCGCGTTGTGAAGGAAGTGCACGCCGCCGTTCCCCGAGAAGCCCCATGCGCCCCGTTGCCAGGTCCCGCCGAGCGCGAGCCGCACGGTGCGCTCCACGACGCCTGCGAACAGCGTCGGCGTCGAGCCGTAGGCCGGGACCGCCGGGTAGGGCAAGCGGAAGTCTCCTTGGCCCTGACGCAACACCGTTGCTTCCGGTTGGAGGAGAATTCCGGGGCCAATGAGCGCCGAGGCCCGCATCGTCACCTGATCGTAGTCCGAGAAGTTTCGCCCCAGCCCGACGAGCCGACTCTCGACCGCCTCGGCCGGGTTCGGCGTTCGGTACGTGAGGTTCGCGACCTGCGTGTAGTAGGCGGTGAGCACGACCGCGCGCACCGGCCTTTCCACGCCCAGCGTGAAACCGTAGGAGGGCGGTTCGCTATCGGCCTTGGTTCGGCGGTCAATCTGGATATCGTCGAGCAACACCTGGGCGAACACCTTCGTGCCATGCAGCCGGGATTCGAAGTCGAGGCCGAGCAGGCTGTTCACGTTGATTTGGCGGTCGTACTCGACCAGCAGGCCGAGATTGAGGATGTTGGCGAACCACGGCTCGAGGTTCCGGCCCGGCCCGGCCGCGATCTCCCCTTCCCAGAACCCGAGCGTGGTGGCGCGGCCGGGCCTCCACAGCAGTCGGTGCGCCACAAAGTAGCGGTGATTGAGCGCGCCGCTCGTGTCGGGAAGGTCGTCGAGCTCGGTGACAATCGCCTGCAATTGCAGACGCCGCGTGCCGAGCACCAAGCCGAGGTGATCGTAGCTGTACGGGCTCGGCGAGACGAGCAGTCCCTCGAGCGCGGGTGGTCCCCAATTGCGGTGCACGGACCCGAAGAACAGCTCGCCGAAGCGCCACCGCGCGTCGACGTACGCCTCGGCGTTGCGCCCGGCCACGAAGCGGTCCTTCTTGCCCTGGTAATCCGGATCGTATTTGAGGCGCGTGTCGAAGTACGGGTGTGTGACCGCCGCGACGGGTCCAAGCAGCACCTGCGCGGCGATGCCGCCGCTCGCGGTCACATGGCCTGGCCCGGCGTCACGTAACGGATCGCGTCGCGCCTGACTGGCCCCCGATGCGGCGACGTCTCCGTCCGCGCGGCCCCACGGCTTGCCATCGCTCTTCGGCATGCTCAGCTCCGAGAGGATAACGCGCACCATCCGCCGCTCGGGGCCGTTGAGCCGTGTCGAGTCGGTTTCCGTAAGCACGCGCACTACGTCGGTCTGACTGAAGGGTCGCGTCAGGGGACTCGGGTCTGCGATGATTCCTCGGGCGATGAGGTATTCGAGGTACGGAGTGGCCCAGTGCTCGAGCGACACGTAGGCCGATGCGTCCTGCGCCGCGAGCGGGGCAACGTGCCCCAGGACAGGACTCAAGAGCACTGACGTCGCGACGAGTAACACCGGGTGGCCGCGCATTGAGCGCGCAATTTGGGGGCCGCGGTGAGGGACGGCAACCGGCCGCGATTCCGTTATCTTCACGCGCCCATGTCTCCGGTCTGTCTCCTCATCGGCGCCATACGCAAGACGGGAGCGGGGTTGGGGAAGGGAGCGGCCATGCGAGTTGAGCAGCTGCGGGGCGGCGTGGTCGAGGCGTGGCATGACGTTCACGTGGCTGTCGTGGACGCTACGGGTCGCCTCGTCGCTCGCGTGGGCGACCCGGATCTCGTGACGTTTTGGCGCTCCGCCGCGAAGCCATTTCAAGCCGTACCGCTCGTTGAAGACCGCGTGATGGAGCGATTCGCGCTGACCGCCGAGGAGCTCGCGCTCGCCTGCGCGTCGCACTCGAGCGAGCCCGGCCAGGTGACAAAAGTTCGCGAGCTCCTCGCGAAGATCGGTTGCTCAGAGCGCGACCTGCTGTGCGGTCCACATGCGCCGCTCTCCGAGCGCGTGGCGCAGGATTACCAGTCGCGGGGCGTGCGGCTCACCGCGGTCTACTCGAACTGCTCCGGAAAGCACGCCGGCATGCTCGCACTCGCGCGCCATCACGGCTGGCCCACCGCGTTCTATACGCGGCCCGAACACCCCGTCCAGCAGCGCTGCCTCGCGGAGGTGAGCCGCTGGACCAGTGTGCCGTCGGAGAAGATCCAGACCGGGGTGGACGGCTGCGGCGTGGTATGCTTTGCCCTCCCGCTCCGCAACATGGCGCTGGCGTATGCGAAACTGGGGAGCGGGGAGCAGGGAGCGGTGCCCGCCGATGCGAACCGCGCCCCCGCTCCCCGCTCCCCGATTGTGCAGTCAATGCTCCACCACCCTGAGCTGATTGCCGGGGAGGGCCGTCCTTGCACCGAGCTGATGCGCGCCCACCCCGGTCGGGTCATCGCGAAGGTCGGCGCCGAGGGCGTCTACTGTGCCCTGCTTGTAGGGGAGGGACTCGGCGTCGCGCTCAAGGTCACCGACGGTCACGCGCTCGCCTCGGCGCTGGCGATCGCCGCGGTTCTCGAGGCGATCGGACTCCGGCCGGCACCCCCCTCGGTCGGCACCCGGCCGAACCTCAACACGCGGGGCGAGCCGGTCGGAGAGCTGCGCGTAAATGGAGGATTGGAGCAATAGAAGGATTGGGGAGAAGGGAGAGGGGAGAGGTACAATGAGCGATCCGAAGGTCTCCGTGCTCGAGCGATCCACCGAGGCGCTCGTACGCGTGGCGGCGGCGGTGGCCATGGGCGACGGGCCCGAGCTCGAGACGCGCCTCCGGGCGGCGCGGAACGCCGGCGTGCCCGGCCTGTGGGTCGAGGAGCTGCTGCTGCAGAGCATGCTCGTGGTCGGGTATCCGCTCGCGCTTGTGGCCTTCGACGTGTGGCGCGGGGTCGCCGGTGCTCCGCCTGCCGAGGGACACGGTGCCGAGCCGCTCGAGCACGAGAACTGGGAAGCGTGGGCCGCGCGCGGAGCGGCCGTGTGTCGCCAGGTCTATGGGCGTGCGTATCACAAGCTGCTCGTGAACCTCCGGGCGCTGCACCCCGCGCTCGAGGACCTGGTGCTGGTGGATGCGTACGGCAAGGTGATCGGCCGCCCGGGGCTCGACCTGAAGCGCCGTGAGCTCACGACCGTCGCGGCGATCGCCGTGCTCGGCGCCGCGCAGCAGCTGCATTCTCACTTGCGGGGGGCGCTCAACACCGGGGCGTCGGCGGCGGAGGTCGAGGCGGTGCTGGGGATCGTGGCGGAGGATCTCGATGCGGATCGGCGACGGACCACACGGGAGCAGTGGGAGGATGTACGGAAGAGGAAACTCTGACGGCGAGAGGAACAACTAGTGCGGAATTCGGAGTGCGGAGTGCGGAGCCGTAAGGGGAGGTCGTGGCGCAACCCCGCTTAGAGGCTCGTACGCGGGCATTCGCCTCAGCCGTCGTCGCCCTCGTCGAGGACCTGCCGAGAGGCCGGGCGGCAGATGTCCTCGGAGTCCAGCTGCTGCGTGCGGGCACGTCGGTGGGTGCCAACTACCGTGCCGCATGCCGCGCGCGGTCGCGTAGAGAATTCATCGCCAAGATGGGGATCGTCGAGGAGGAGGCCGACGAGTGTGAGTTCTGGATCGATCTCCTTCGCGAGCGGAACGTCTTGGACTGCGAACGTCTATCCTCACTCCGGCACGAGGCAGGCGAGATTGTGGCTATGACGGTGTCGTCCATCCGAACAGCGCGGCGTTCTCCTCATTCAACTCCGCACTCCGCATTCAGCACTCCGCACTCGGCACCGCGATGTTCATAGACCGCGCAGTCGTCCACGTTGTGGCCGGTGCCGGCGGCGCCGGTGCCAGCTCCTTTCGCCGCGAAAAGTTCGTGCCCAAGGGCGGACCCGATGGCGGCGATGGCGGGTCGGGCGGCAGCGTATTCGTGCGCGCCGATCCGAACCTGGCCACGCTCCTCGACTACCGCTACCGCACGCACTGGAAAGCCGAGCGGGGGCAGCACGGCAAGGGGAAAAACATGACCGGGAAGTCGGGCGCGGATCTCGTCCTGCCAGTTCCACCGGGCACCGAAGTGCGTGATGCCGAATCGGGCGCGTTGCTCGGAGAAGTGTTGACCGCGGGCGACAGCGTGGTCGTGGCGGGCGGCGGACGCGGCGGGCGGGGCAACGCGCGCTTCGCGACGCCCACCCACCGCAGCCCGCGGGAGTGGGAGCCGGGTGAGTATGGAGAGGAATGCCGGCTCGAGCTCGTCCTCAAGCTCATTGCCGATGTGGGTCTGCTGGGGGAGCCGAACGCCGGGAAGAGCACACTCCTCTCCGTGATCTCTGCCGCCCGGCCGAAGATCGCCGATTACCCCTTCACGACGCTCGAGCCGCACCTGGGCGTGGTGGCCCTGCCGGACCATCGCAGTTTCGTCGTCGCGGACATCCCGGGCATCATCGAGGGCGCGCACGCCGGCAAAGGCCTGGGCATCAAGTTCCTGCGGCACATCGAGCGCACTCGGCTCCTGGCGGTACTCCTGCCCGTGGACAGCCCCGATCCACAGGGGACCTACGATCTCCTGTTGCGCGAAACCGCAGCGTACTCGGCGGATCTCGCGGCCAAGCCGCATGTCGTGGTGCTCACGAAGCTCGATCTTCTGCCCGCGCCCCGCTCCTCGCTACCCTCGATTCGCACCCAGGCCGGTGCGCCGGTCGTCGCCGTTTCATCCGTGACCCGCGCAGGGCTCCCGGAACTCTTGGAAACCCTGTGGCGGGCGCTCTCGGTCGGAGCCGCGACGAAGTAGCGGCGTATCTCGCGCTCGCGCAGGTCCCGGGCATCGGGTCCGGGCGGTTGCGCACCCTCGTCGCCGCATTCGAAACGGCCACTGCGGCGCTGCGGGCGCCCCACGGCGCGATCGCCGCGCTGCCGGGATTCAGTCGTGCCGCGGCGAGCGCCATCCGCGCGGGGTCGGTGCGAGCGGGACATGAGATCCTCGACGAGCTCGACCGGTTCGGAGCTGGGGTCTTGCTGCCCGATGACGCGGCGTTCCCGCCGCTTCTGCGCGAGATCCCTGAGTCGCCCGCGCTCCTCTTCGTCTGGGGGGACGTGTCCGTGCTCGTTCGCCCCGCGGCCGGCATCGTGGGCAGTCGGGACCATTCGGCCTATGGTGCGGACGCAGCGCGCTTGCTCGCCTCCGGCGTGGCGCGCGCCGGCGTCGTGGTGGTAAGCGGTATGGCTCGCGGGATCGACGCGGTCGCTCACACCGCCGCGTTGGACGCCGGCGGTGCCTCAATCGGCGTTCTCGGGAACGGGTTTGGCGTCATTTACCCCGCCGCGAACCGCACGCTCTACGATCGCATGCGCGCCGGCGGGTGCCTCGTCACCGAGCTCTCTCCTGGCGAGCGCCCGCATGCGGGGGCGTTTCCGAGGCGAAATCGGCTGATCTCGGGGCTCGCCGGCGTGACCGTCGTGGTCGAGGCAGCGCCAGGCTCAGGGGCACTCATCACCACGGATTGCGCGCTCGATCAAGGGCGTGCCGTGCTCGCCGTACCGGGGCCCATCACCAGCCCGACCTCGCTCGGCTGCAATCGCCTCATCCAGCAGGGCGCGAAGCCCGCGCTGACTCCCGGAGACATCCTCGAGGAGCTCGGGATGCCAGGAGCGGTGCAGGCATCCGCCGAGCGCCCAGGGGTCGGTGAGTCACCGGCCGAGCGACCGCCGCCACCAGACTTGAGCGGGTTGCAGCGGTCCCTGTGGGAGACCCTGCGCACGGAGCCCAAGCATGTCGATGCTCTCGTGGCGACGGCCGGGATGGACACCAGCGCGGTGCTCACCGCGCTGACGGAGCTCGAGATACGGGGAGTGGTGAAGCAGCAGCCGGGGATGCTTTTCGAGCTGGTGTGACGTGTGCTCGGTTACCGCACTACCCCGGTGGAGGTGAGCTCCACGCGCCGCAACACTGCCCCGGGGGAGGGTTAGCTCCGGAAGGCCCGCGGCATGGCCGCGGGGTTAACCCACCCATAATGACCTATGATGTGTAAGGAAGGCGGCGGTCACAAGGCGAGCGGGCTCTACGCGCACGTCACCTGGCACACGTGGCGACGCTTGGCGGTCATTCGCAAGTGCGACGTGCCCCTCGTACACCACTCTGTCTTGCGAGCAGCTGACCGCACAAAAGTGCGGGTTCACGCGCAAGCCGTCTTGAGTGACCACGTCCACGTCGTAGTGTGTTACGCACCGGACGCGATGCTGTCCGCATTCGTGCGGGACGCGAAGTCCGAGTCTGCGCGTCGCATCAACTCGGCCCGCCTGGATGCC
>QHUC01000176.1 GCA_003221045.1 Gemmatimonadota bacterium
CGACCGGACGAACTTGTTCGGCGTTCCCTCGAGGGCGCCGCCCTTGGGGCGCCACAACACCGACTCCTCGATCTTTCGCGCGAGCTCGAAGTCCTTGTCGGTAATCCCGCCCGCCGCGTGATTCTGGAGCTTCACGATCACCCGTCCCCAGGTCACGGAGAGGTCGGGGTGATGGTACGCGGCTTCCGCGATGTAGCCGATCGCGTTTACGAGCATCAGTGTGGTGGGCCAGCCGTCGGTCTTATAGGTACGGCGGATCCAACCGTCCTCGTACCACCAGCCGGGGAAGTCCTTCAGCTTCGCTTCGATGTCCGCGTCGGAGTAGGTGGGCTCTTTCGCTGCCATGCGGTCTCCTTGTGGGGGAACTAGACCACGCTCCCGCCGTTGATCAACAACATCTGGCCGGTGACGTACCCAGCCGCGTCCGAGGCGAGGTACACGGCAGCGTGCGCGACGTCCTCCGGGGTGCCCCACCGACCGAGGGGGATGGCTTCGGTGATCCGCTGCTTCACGGCGGGATCGAGCCCACTCCCGTAGGCCGTCTCGATCCAGCCGGGGCCGAGCACGTTCACGCGGATCTGCGGCGCCACGGAGCGCGCGAGTGCCCGGCTGAACGAGTAGATCCCTCCCTTCGCCGCCGCGAACAGCTGCGCGTATTCGCCCTTCATTCCGCTCGAGAGCACGTGGTCCCAGGCCATGTTGAGGATGACGCCGCCTCCCCCGGGCTGGTGCTGCATCAGATCGACCGCCGCCCACGAGGCGAGCATGGTGCCGCGGAGGTCCACGGCCAGGAGGAGATCGAGTTTCTCGAGGCGCGAGGCGGTCTTGATCCGGCCGGTGAGGATGTCCGCGCCGGCGTTGTTGATCCAGGCGTCGACGCGACCGAACGCCGCCGCTACGTCACGAGCGAGCCGTTGCACGTCGTCGGGGTCGGCGGCGTTCACCCGCGTGATGTGCGAGCGGCGACCGGCGGCCTGGATGGCGTTTGCCACGTCGGCGGCGCCGCGTTCGTTCGTGTTGTAACTGATGGCGACATCGGCCCCGGCGTCCGCGCACGCGACGGCCATGGCGCGTCCGATGCCACTCGACGCCCCCGTGACGAGGACCACCTTGCCGGCGAGCGAGACGATCGAAGCAGCATCCACCACGGCCTCGGGCGCCGCCGCCGGCACATCGCTGAGTTCTCGTTTTGACATCGCGTCTCCGGAAGCCTAACCTACCGGCGGTTTCGGGATGGCCACAAGGGAGCAACCGGAAATGCAGCTTCTGGTCAGCGTCCGAGGACCTGCGGACGCACGCGCCGCGCTCATTGGCGGCGCGGACGTGATCGACGCGAAAGACCCTCGGCGCGGCGCATTGGGCGCCGTGTCCCCGGTTGCGCTCGCGGCGATCCGGCGTGCGGTCGGCTCGGCTCGGCCCGTGAGCGCGGCCTTGGGTGATGCCGCGACCGAGCCGGCCGTGGCCCGCCGGGCCCGCGCGGCGGCACGGCACGGCCTGGCCTTTGTGAAGGTGGGCTTTGCCGGTGTGCGGAGCGAGGCGCGTGTCCGCGGGCTTGCGGCCGCCGCACGGCGGGGAGCCGGGACAGGGGCCCGCTTGGTGCTCGTCGCCTACGCGGATTGGGGGCGGATCGGCAGTCTCGCTCCAGAGCGGCTCGTGGCCGCGGCGGCCGAGGTCGGCGCGGCCGGCGTGCTCCTCGATACGGCACAAAAGCCGGCGTCACTGTTCGCACTCGAGCCGCCGGACGTGGTCGCTGCCTGGGTCGCCGGCGCGCACGAGGCCGGGTTGTTCGCGGCGCTTGCGGGCGGCCTCGCCGATGCGGATCTCGCGACGGCGCGAGAGCTCGGAGCCGATGTCGTTGGAGTGAGGGGGGCCGCGTGTATCGGCGGGCGATTGGGCCGCGTGGCGCCGGAGCGCGTCGCGACGCTACTCGCCCTGGCCCGCGCGACGTCGGGCCCGCCGGTCGGCGCCCTTCCCCTCCACCCTCTCCGCCTCTCGTAGGGCCACCTCGAGCTGGCCCAAATCGTCCGCGGTGACGATGAGGTGCTCGAGGCCCGCCGGCAGGGCACGCACGAAGTAAGCGTCGACGAGTTTCTTGCGATCGCGGTCCGCCGGTTTGATCAGGACGATACGCCGCGCGCGCAGCGCGCCCGCGATCCACGCGGTGATGCTGTCGCTCGTGACGTCCCACGAATGCGGGAGTGGATCCGCCCCGCGGAGCCAGCGATACGGAGCGACGACGGGCAAACGGCCGGCCTTGACGGCCGCGGTGATTGCCTCCGGTGCGTCGACCAGCACCGCGTTCGGGATGCGGGCCGCGAGCGCGTGTGCATATTGGTCCATCCCGAGCACGGCCATCCAATGCGCGGCGTCCTCCCCGATCTTGATGCGCCGAAACATCTGACGGACCGCGTCGGCGAACGGCCCTCCTCCAGGGACGACGGCGATCCGGCGACGTGGCGCGAACGCGGTCATGGCTTCGATGACCAGGTCGAAGGCCCCGGCTTTCCCGAGCAGTCCGCCGCCGATCTTCACGACGGTGTGCACACTGGCGGGTTCGTGCGTCATGAAGGGAAGAGTAGCGCGACGGCCGCCGCCGGAGCGTGCCGCGCCGCGGACCCGAGCGTGTCGGCGAGATGGACGACCTGAAGTCCCGAGCGCGTGGCGGCCGCGCCCGCGAGAAACGCCCCAAGGCCGGTGACGACCGCTCGACTCAAGGCCGGGTGGCGCCCCCGCTGCCGTTCGATGGCGGCGCCGATCCGCCCGGTCTGCGCTTCCCACACCGCGTCGGCGATCGCGCTCACGTCCCGGTCCTCGAGCATCTCGCGGTCGGCGCACACGACGCGCGCGAGGCGTTCGCCTGCGAAGCTCCGAGTCGCGGGACGCCCATCCGGCGTCGGCACCGAATAGTCCGCGGGCTCGAGCTCTCCCCGCCACAGGTGCACGTCGCCGGTGAGGGCGAATCCCTCGGCCGACACCGCGACCGCCCGGCCGCGCACGGGCACCGTCGGCGCGATCGCTTCGACGGGGGTGCGCACGGCGCCGGTGTACACGAGCTCGCCTTCACGCAGGCGGTCCAGATCGGTCCGACTAGTCGTAGCGGGAGCGCCGCCGACGATCGGGATGACGTCCGTTGTCGTGGAGCCCACATCGACGAGCAGGCAGTCCGGGATCAGGCGGCCGACCAGCCGCGCCGTAGCCGCCCAGTTCGCCGCGGCCACGGCCAGCGGCTCGCGGCGCGCTTCGGCCGGCGTGCGCCACCGGGCGTCCACGCCCCACACGCGCACGCACGCTGCGGGGAAGGCGGCCGCCACGGCGTCGAGCACGAACCCGACTCCCTCCCGCTTCGTGCGAAACAGCTGCGAGAGCTCGGCGGTCATCGTGACGGCGTGAGCGTCCGCCGGCCTGGCATCGAGATCGCCGGCGAGCTGCGTGAGGAGGGGCGCGAGCGCCGCGGGGTCGCGCTGGATCTCGTAGGGAACGGCCCGCGCCGCGACGAGGCGCGCGTCCGCGACGCGTGCCGCCTTCGTGTTCACACCACCGACGTCCCAGCCGAGGACGCCGCTCATGCGCGGTGCCGGTCGGGAGCACCCCGGTGCAGGTAATTCCGGTGCTCGACCTCGCCCGCGGACGGGCGGTTTCGGGGCGCGGCGGCCGGCGCGAAACGTATGCGGCCGTTCGCTCCCGACTCATCTCCACGACGGGTGACGCGCGAGCCCTGGTGGCCGCGTATCGCGATGCCCTCGGGTGCGATGAATGCTACGTCGCCGATCTCGATGCCCTCGCCGGGGGGGCGGTGCAGCGTGAGGCGCTGCGGGATCTCGCGACGCTGGGTAGCCGCCTGCTCGTCGACGCGGGCGTAGCCACCCCGGCGCGGGCCCGGGATCTGCTCGCCGATGGCGTGCGCCAGGTGATCGTGGGGCTCGAGACGCTGCCCTCGTTCGACGCCCTCGCGGCCGTGATCCGCGCGGTCGGTCCCGCCCGGGTGATCTTTTCCCTCGACCTGCGAAACGGCGAGCCGCTCAGCATCTCCGAGCGGGGCGGGACGCCGGTCGACCTGGCGCGCGCGGCGGTCGCGGCTGGGGCCGCGGGGCTGTTGGTGCTCGACCTGGCGCGGGTCGGGAGCGGAGAGGGCGCCGACATAGCGCTGTTGGCTGCACTCCGCCGTGTCCACCCGGATGTGGAGCTGCTCGCCGGAGGTGGCGTCGCAACGGTGCGGCAGCTTGAGGACCTGGCCGAAGTGGGAATCGATGCAGCTCTCGTCGGGACGGCGCTGCACGACGGTTCCCTCTCCGCAGCCGACCTGTCTGCCGTGCGACACCGCGATCACTCGAAGGACTCTCGATAGGTGGCCGATTGCCCGAAGTTCTCCTCGACTTCGACCTCCACCGCCCTCAGGGCCACGCCGCCCGAGCCGGCGAGCTCCCGGTGCACCCGTCCCGCGAGGTATTGCGCCAGCATCTCCACGGTCGTGTTGGGCACGGGCAGCAGCGCGCAGTCGATGCGCGGGAACACATAACGGGGCCTCCCCGCAACGGCGACGCTCACCGTCTCCCCCTCCTCGCGAACCTGGATCTTCGGGTTTTCGAGCGGCAGCAGCACCTTATGATCGATTTCGTCGGTGAGCCGCTTCATGAGCTGCTTCAGCATCGAGAAGTCGAGCACGTAGAACGCTTCGGGGTCGAGTCCTCCCTCGACCACGACGTGGGTGCGATAGTTGTGGCCGTGCAGGCGCTCGCAGCGATGCCCGGGGAACGTAATGAAGTGCGCGGCCGCGAAGACGTGGTTGTCCTTCGTGACCGTCACCTTGAACTCCTTATGCGCGGCCATGAGCCCTCCTTCCCCCGTCCGGCCAACCACCCTCCAGCAGAACGACGTAGATCGCCGCGCCGGTGAGGTCGGCGGTGGCGCCCGGGTTCAGCGTGTTGGCCTCGTCCCGCAGCGCGCGGTCGAGCGCGGCCACCGCCTCCCGCCCGGGCGCGGTGCGGACGCCACCGGCCTCGATCGCGGCGCGCGCACGTCGCTGCACCGAGGCCGCCGCATCGGCGCCCAGCTTGCGAGCGATGTGCGTGTCCGGTGCGGCGGCCAGCAGGGTGAGATAAACCTCGACCACGGCATCGCGCCAGGATAGCCCTTCGGCCTGCGCACGACCGAGCGCCGGCGCCCCCTTCTCGAACGTGGTCTCGAAGTCGGTCGCGTACTCGCGCGCGATCGCGTCGCGACCCGCCGCCAGCGTCATCACGGCTCGGAGGCTGGCGGTCGGGGGGTGGGCCACGTCCTGGTCGTCCGCGCGGCCCAGCCCCCCAGGTGCCGCGAGCCGGATCGCCGCGTAGGTGTCGTCGGCGTCCGCGATCGTCGTCTCGGCGAGCGTGGCGGCGAGGCTGCTGCGGAGGGGCTCGTGGCCGGGCCGGAGCGCGGCGCGGGCCAGCGGCGCGAGCAACAGGACGAGGCCGAGGTTGGTGTTGGACGGCGCCCAGCGCGCCGTCGCCTCGACCGCCGCACGAATGGTGGCGCCGAGCGAGCGCTCGCCGGCTGCCGCCAGGGCGGGGCCGATCGCGACGGCGCTCGCGAGGAAGTCTTCGTAGGTCGTGTCGCGGAAGGCCGCCGCCGGAGAGACATTGCCGGGCTTGGGGGCGCTCGCCTCGAGCAGGCAGGCGAGCTGGGCGGCGGCGGCAACCGCGGCCGCGCGCGGTGCCGGGGTGGAACTCACCGACCCGCCGCTCGGCCGAGCAGGTGCTCGACGATCGCTCCCGCGACGTCGGTCGACGTCGCTTCTTGCAGACCGCGCCATCCCGGGATCCCGTTCACCTCGACGACGTAGACCGTTCCGTCGCGCGCTGGAAGGAGATCGACGCCGGCATAGTCTGCGGCCACCGCCTGGGCGGCGGCGAGGGCGAGCTCGGTCTGATGTACCGTGAGGGTCAGGCTCCGCGCTCGTCCGCCGCGCGCCAAATTCGTCTTCCATCCCGGCGCGCTGCGCTCGATTGCCCCGAGCACGCGCCCGCCGACCACAAACACCCGTACGTCGCAGCCGGCGTGCTCGATCGCGCGCTGAACGTAATATACGCCGCGCAGCGTCTTGAGCGTTCGAAACACGCGGAACGCCATGTCCTCGTCGCTCACGCGCACCATCCCGAGACCCATCGAGCCGAACAACGGCTTTACGATCACGTCCCCACCAAGCGAGCGGAACGCCGCCACGGCGTCGTCGGGGCCCTCGCACACCACCGTATCGGGTACGGGCAATCCCGCGCCCGCGAGGAGTGCGGTCGTCCAGAGCTTGTCGACGGTGCGCTCGATGGTGCGCGGAGAATTGACGACCGGGACACCGCGTTCTTCGAGCGCATGCAGGGCGTCCACCCGAAAGACGATCTGCTCGAGCGATCCGGCGGGAATGATGCGGGCCAGGACGGCGCCGCACGACGCCAGTTCTTCACCCGCCGCCGCGAAGCTCGCCCCTTCATTGCCGAAGCGGCCGACCAGCGCTTCGTAAGGGAGCACGCGCCCTTCGTGCCCCCGTCCGACCAGCGCGCGGCAGAGCTGGTCCGTGTGCCAACCCTGCCGCGCGGCGAGGATCGCGATGCGCACTGCCGCTAGTTGGTCTTTTGTCCGAGCAGGACGGTGACGCCACCCGTCGCGAAGTTGGGGAGGTCCCCCGCGACGGCCTTGAAGCCCGCGGTCGCCATGCCCTTCTCTCTGGCCTCCTTGGAGTCCCAGCGAAGGTCGGCCTCGCGATAGATGGCGGCCGGCTTCCCAGCGGCCCCGGGAGAGAACTTCAGCAGCTCGCCGCGCGTGTACCCGATTTCCTGCGCATGCGCGGCGAGCAGCGGCAAGTGTTTCTCCACGTAGTATTTCTCGAAGGCTGCCGTGTCCTTGGGCTGGTTGTACAGCACCACGACCGTCCATTGGACTCCGGCCGGGGCAGCGGGCGCCGCCTGTTGCTGAGGAGGAGGCGCCGGCTTCGAGCACGCGGCCACGGACGCGAGCGCGGAGAGGATCTGCAACGAACGCTGCATGGATCGCTCCTTCGGGTTGATGGTGTCGGGGCGCGGCGTCTCAGCCCTCGAGCAGGGACGCTCGCAGCACTTCGGGGTTCAACTGCCCGGCATGGTACGTCTTCCCGCTCTGCAGGTTGGTCAGCCACACCTCGGCGGGACTGAAGAGTAGCGGATCAATCTTGTAGAAATCACCGTCGTACCGCTTGAAGATGTCGTAGAACGGCGTGCCGTAGTCCTTGGACGCTGACGCCGGGATTTTCGGTACCAGCTCCGCGAGCTCGGCGTCGTCCGCCTGCACTGTGTAGCGCGCCCGACCGCCGTACAGAACGCAATCGTTGGTACGGCCGATCGCCCGGAGGTCGTTCTTCGCCACGGGCGGCAGCGGCGCCACACCGATGCCGCTCACGATCTTGTTCACGTCGAACCCCAGCGTATCCATCTTGTGCAGCCCGGTCTCGAGGATGCGCGCGGAGATCTGGACACCCCCGGCGAGACTGGCCGTGGGCGCCGCCACGAACGTGATCGTTGAAGGGGCGAGCCCGGCCTTCTGGCCCACCCACGCGGCCACCTCGTCCGTCGGGACCGCGCGGGTCTCGAGCACGAGCACACCTCGCTGCGCGGATTCCGTGTAGCCGAGCTTGTGGAACAGATCCTTCTCCACGCGTGCGTGCGCGCGCAGCGGCCCTGACCCCATCGCGAAGTACTTGCCGACCTGGATAGCCCACCCGGCGTACTGCGAGGCCATGCAGCTCACCGCCGGATGGTCCGTCCACACCTGCACACCGGGCCACATGTCGGACCCGACCATGGTTGGCACGTAGTCGATGTGGCCGAGACCCCCCATGCAGATCCCCGCGAGCGCGAGCCCGGCGCCGTAGCCGCCGGGTGTGTCCATCCCCGCGTCGATCACGCGCGCCCCGCCGGGAAGTGTGCGCACCGCGACGCGCAACGCGTCGGCGTTCGCCATCATGTCTTCGGCGAGCCGCCAGGCCCGCTCGTTCAGGCCCAGACCGGCGCCGCTCACTCCCCCGCCCATTGGAGGATCTCCCCCTTGCCCAGTTCCGCGAGGTCTCCGGAGTACCGTTCGTAGCGGCCGGTGACGTAGCGGTCTGTGACGGGCACGCCGGCGTGCGTCCGTAGGTACCGCAGCAACAGGTTGACGTGCGGCGGGCGATACGTGCACGCGTAGCGGAATGTGGCGGGTCGCTCGATCGTTCCGAGGGCCACGATCGATCCCCGTTTGAGAAACCGCCCGGCACCCGGCCCCGCGCTCCCGAACAGCACGACGGTTCCGGCAATCATACCGGCCCCCATCCCGCGTCCACCGTCCCCCACGACGACCAGGAGCCCGCGGCGCATGTGGGCACCCGCGC
>QHUC01000258.1 GCA_003221045.1 Gemmatimonadota bacterium
TCACGAACAACGACAACAATGGCGCGAGCGTCACGTATGCCATCGCCTATATCCCTGGGTTCGTGAATATCGAGCCGACCAACGGGGTGTTCCCGCAGCCCGGCATCAGCTACCTGAGCTCGAATCCGCTGCAGACGATCGCGCTGGGAAAGAACGACGAGCTCGTGACGCGGTTCACGGGTGGCGGCACCCTCACACTGCAAGCGGTGCAGACGGAACGTCACAATCTCAAGCTCGTCGGATCAGCGGGCCTCGACTTTTACGACCAGACCGCCACCGTGTTCGGACCGCCCGAGCTGTTCTTCGAGGCAACAGCCTCGACGCCGGGCGTCTCCTCGCTGTCAAACGCGAGCAGCCGGCAGTGGAATTGGAACCTGAACGCGATCGAGGCATACTCGCCGGCCGGCGGCGGCTTCAAGTCCACGATCTCGGCGGGCGTGCAGGTCGAGGACCGCGAGCTCGAGCGGTCGCGCGTCGTCGCGCAGGGACTGCTTCCCGGTCAATCGAACATCGACCAGGGATCGGTGCTCGGTCAGCCGTTCGAGCTGTCGGCCCAGGAGCGGACGCTGGCCTTTTACGCCCAGGAAGAGTTTCTGACCATGCAGGAGCGGCTGCTCCTGGCGGCCGGCTTCCGCGCCGAGCGATCGAGTGCGAACGGCGACATCAATCATTACTTCCTGTACCCAAAGGCATCGGCGTCGTACCGCTTCCCGAACCTGCTTGGCGAGGGGACAGAGGTGAAGCTACGCGGAGCGTACGGCGAGACCGGAAACCAGGCTCTCTTCGGGCAGAAATTCACGCTCTTGAACAGCACGGTGATCGGGGGGAACATCGGCACGCTGATCGGCGGCAGCACCGGGACCGTGGCCGGCGCATCGGAGATCAAACCGGAGCGCATCAAGGAGTTCGAGGTTGGCGTGGACGGACAGTTGTGGCACGGTCGAGCCACGTTCGAGGTCACCGGCTACTCGCGGCACACCTACGACTTGTTGCTCCAGAGCACGCCGGCGCCTTCGACGGGGTTCGCGACTCGCATCTTGAACGGCGGCGTCTTGTGGAACGAAGGGATCGAAATCGCGGCGGGAATCACGCCCATCCAGCAGAAGGACTTCAACTGGGTGTTCCGCACGACGTTCACATCCCTCAAGAATCGCGTGCAGGAGCTGCCGATACCGGACGTGTGCCCGGCACCGACACGGTCCCGGGCACCTGCACGCCGACGCCGGACGATTGCCAGTACGTCAATCGCTACCTCGGCCAGACGAACCCGAAATTCCGAATGTCGTTCTCGAACGACATCAACTACCGGAGACTGTCGTTGTCCATGCTGTGGGACTGGCAGGCAGGCGGCGTGGCTCAGAACCAGACGCTGTCTTTGTACGACTGTAACGGCCTGGCCCCGGACCAGGCTACCACCGCCGGGCAGGCGCGGTTCAATGCCTGCAACACCTACGGCACTGCCTCGGCGTTCGTCCAATCCACGACGTTCCTCAAACTGCGCGAGGCCAGCCTCTCGTTGGCATTGCCCGACCATGTCGCCAATTGGTTCGGCGCACGAAATGCGCGGGTGAGCGTGACGGGACGCAACCTGCTGCTCTTCACCGGCTACTTCGGATACGACCCGGAAGTGTCCAACTACGGCCAACAGGCCATCGTGCGGAACATCGATCTCGGTCCCTATCCGCCCGAGCGTAGCTTCTACTTCTCGATCACGGCGGGGTTCTGACCATGACCACCAAACTGAGAGTCGGTTCGGTGCGGGCCCGAGCCCTTCGGAAACTGGGCGTCAGCGGTGCTGTCTGCCTTGCCCTGCTCGCGAGCGTCTCGTGCTCCGATTTCTTCAACGTGACGAACACGAACCAGCCTTCGCTCGATTCCCTGCTCGCCAACCCCACGCGGGATCGGCTGTCCGCGGCGGCGATCGGGATCTTCGGAGGTGCGCGAATCGGCATCCAGAGCTACATCTGGCGGCTCGGCTCCATGGGTCGTGAGGGCATCAACCTCTCGGGCAATAACCAGCCGGACTACCAGGAGCCCTATTATGGCCCCCTGCAGGGCGGTGGCTTCGGCGGGAGCCAATGGGCCGACCGCTACTCGAACATCCGAACGATCAACATCTACTTGAACGGCGTGAACGCCAACGCGGACTTGTCGCCCGGAGAGAAGGCGGCATCGCGTGGCATGGGCAACACAATGAAGGCGCTCGCCTTCATGTACGTCATCCTGACCCGCGATTCCCTCGGCGCTCCCATCGCCGTCGACCAGTCAGTGAGCGCGTCGCCCGCTCCGTTTGTGTCCCGGGATAGCGTGTACCGCTACATCCTCGACCTGCTGGACAGCGCGCGGGCCGATCTCCGCACGGCGCAGGCGGCCAGCGCCGCTTTCCCGTTCCCGCTGCCCCCCGGCTTCACGGGCTTCGACAGCCCTGCGTCGTTCAAGCTGTTCAACCGGGCATTGGCCGCGAAGGCGGCGATCCTGCGCGCGACCGCCGCCAGCTGCGGGACCCCGTGCTACACGCGGGCACTCCCGGATCTGGATAGCTCGTTCCTCAACCGCAGCGCCGCCACCACGGCGGCGTTCGCCCAGGGTACGTACTTCGATTTCTCACCGGCTGCCGGCGACGTCTCCAACGGGCTCTCCGAGCCGCTCAACGGCGTGACGTTCTACGCGCTGGATTCGAACGTGTTCAACGCGCAGCTGCAGCCCGCGGTGGGTACGCCACGCGATCAACGGGTGCTGGACAAGATCGCGGTCGCCCAGGATACGCAACGGCTCGGCGGAATTCCCATTCCCGGTACGTTGAAATTCACCGTGTACTTCACGGCTGGAAACGACGATCCGCGTCGCCCGATACCGATCATCCGGAACGAGGAGCTCATCCTGCTCGACGCCGAGGCGCAATGGTTCGCGGGCAACCAGACCACGGCCCTCTCCGACATCGATCAGGTGAGGACGAACGCAGGGAAGCTGGCACCGACGACGCTCACCATCGCGAGCTCGAACGCCGCGTTCGTCACCGAGCTGCTCTATAACCGGCGATACTCGCTCCTGTGGGAGCAGGGGACACGGTGGATCGACGCTCGCCGCTTTGGCCTCTTGAGCACCATCCCGCCGCAGGTTTCGGGAGGGAGCGTGCCCGTCGCGATGCCGGTACCGGATGGGGAGTGTAGCGCGAGGGGTCTCGCGTCGAACTGCACGCCGTAAGCACCGGCAGATGGGCGGCGGTCGGCGACCGCCGCCCACGCCCGCGGGGTCTACATTTCCTTGTACACGTACGCCCCCACCGCGCCCGCCACCGGGAGCGCGATCAGCGCCACGATTGTCCCGATCGTCATCACCCGCTGCGGCATCATCCCCATCGGCGCTTCGGCGATCGCGTGCAGCAGGCCGATGTAGACCCACAACGCGAGGCCGGCGAT
>QHUC01000264.1 GCA_003221045.1 Gemmatimonadota bacterium
GAAGAGGAAGAGGTCGGCGCTCGCGTACCAGGCGGCGAGCAGGTCCTGGCGCAGGTGGCCCGTGAAGTGCGCCCGTGGCAGCCGCGCCGCGAGCTCCTCGCGCATCGGGCCCTCGCCGGCGATCACCAGCCGGAACGCCGTGCCACGCCCCTCCAGCTCGTGCACCGCCGTGACGAGATAGTCGAGGTTCTTCTCGCGCGCGAGGCGGCCCACGTAGAGCAGCACCGGTGCGTCGCCCGCGCCGGCGCGCGCCCGCAGCGCCTCGCTCCGGAACCCCGGCGCGAACCGCCGATGGTCTACCCCGCGCCACCAGAGCGTGACGTTGCGGATGCCCGCGGCGCGGAGCTCCGCGGCTGTGGTGCGGGACGGCGCCAGGGTCGCCGAGCAGCGGTTGTAAAAGCGCCGCATCAGGAACAGGCCGAGGTGCTCGAGGAGGCCGAGCCCGTAGTAGGAGAACAGCGACACGAAGTTTGTGTGGAAGCTGGCCACCACCGGGACGCCGCGGCGCTCCCCGTACCGGACGCCGTACAGGCCGAGCAAGCTGGGCGTCACCACGTGGATCACGTCGGGCGCGAAGCGGTCGAGCGCCTCGTCGGCGCCGAGGCCGAGCGGCACGCCCATGCGGTAGGACCGATAGAACGGGAACGGCACGTTGGGGATGCAATGCACGCGGTCGCGCCACGGCAAGCTCGGGTGCGGTCGCATGGCGCTGATGAACAGGAACTCCTCACCTTCGGCGAGCAAGGCGGGCGCGAGCTCCGACAGCGTGCGGGTGACGCCGTCCGCGACGGGGGGCAGGATATCGCTGCAGAAGGCGATCCGCATCCGCGCTATGTTAGCGTCGCCGGGCGCCCGACGGTAGGCTCACAACCGGCACTGTTGTCAGGGCTTCCGGCAAGGTGCACATTGGCCGCCGCATGCGCGCGCTCACGCTCGTTCTCTCTGTAACGGTCGTCCGGGTCATTTTCGCCCGTACTCTCGCTGCGCAGCAACCGACTTCGGCGTCGGCTGCCTCCCCATATGTGCCCGTCGAGCACTGGACCATGCCGTATGTGGAGCACCTGATCGCGCTGGGCACGATCCGCGACCCCACCCCGCTCACCCGTCCGCTGCGGCGGGCGGACCTGGTCGCCGCGCTCCGGGCGGCCGACACCGTTCGCGCGAGCGTCGCGATCCGGCGGACGGTGCGCCGCCTGCTCGCCGAGTTCAGAGATCCGGCTGGCGACCATTATCGGGTTCAGGGAAGCGGAGGGGTGGCCGCCGCCACGGAGCCGCTGCGCGACCCCCTGGCGGTAGGACGCGGCGTGCCTCTGATGCCAATGGGGCCGAGCCGGGCATTCGTGAGCGCGGACGTGGCGCTCACGGCGCAATTCGGCCCATTCGTGGCGGCGACCCATCCCACCGAGGACACCCGGCTGCGCTTCGATCCCCAGTGGTACGATACCCGTCGCAACGGCTTGCGCATCGCCGAGGCGTACTTGAGCGCGCAGGGCCGATATGGCGAGGTGTTCTTCGGGATCCTCGACCGCAACTGGGGCCCGAGCGGCATCCCCGGGCTGCTCCTCTCGGACAATCCGTACAACCTGGATCACTTGTACGTCCGGGTCGGCACGCCCGCGCTGCAGATCCAGGCGATCGCGACGGAGCTCGATCCGGCGACGGACTCGACCGGCGCCGCCGTGAACCGCTTCATGCTCCAGCATCGCGTGTACGTGCACCCGCGAGGCCGTTGGAGTGCGGCGCTGTGGGAGGGGAGCGTGTGGTCCGGCGTGGGGCGGCAGGCCGAGCCCTGGTACCTGAACCCGCTCAATGTGGGGTTGTTGGTCCAGGGCTACGGCGCAGGCAACGTGAACAATCTCCTCGGTGTGGATGTGGAACGGCGGGGCGTCACCACGCTCTTCGCGCAGCTCATGCTCGACGACATCCAGTACGAGCGCCAGGTCGCAACGGACCTGAAGCCGGCGAGCTACGGCCTTACGCTCGGCGCGAAGGGTCGTGTGGGGGGGGGGGTGGCGAGCTGGACGGCATTTTACACGCAAGTGGCGAATCTCACCTATCGCAACGAGGACGATTTCCAGATTCCGCTGTTCCATGGCCTCGGAACCGGCCGCAACTTCGCCGATTACGATCAAGCCACCCTCAAGCTCGGTGTGCTCACGCCGTCGGGGGTGCTGCTCCAGCCGGAGCTGACACTGCTGCGACAGGGCGAAGGCGATCCACGCCTGCCGCATCCGCTACCGCCGGCGTATCCGACCACGGCCACGCTGTTCCAGGGCGTACGTGGGAGGGACGGCTGTAAGAAAAAGGGAGAGGGGAGAGGGGAGAGGCTCGTGACGGTTCACAGCGCGTTACCGTTCGTTACGGATTTGTAACGACCCCGCCACATATGCCGGAGTCTCCGCCGCACCCGAGGCTTCCACCAGTCCACACTTCTGGCCCCCGACTTGCCCAACAAGGCCCCGTGGACGAGAATCTCCAGACCGACCGCAATGCGACGGAGAGCGTGATGTTCCCTGATGGTACGGATCGGCCCTCGGTCCCGCCGTCCCGGCCAGCGTTCCGGGAGCAGCCCCTGCCCACCGCCGGATCCGTGCTGTGGCGCCCGGCCGTACAGGAACTCTCACGCCCGGACACCGATCCGTGCTTCATCTTTGTCGCGCCGCGCGTCATCGCGGCCGTGGAGGACCAGCTTCGCTCTGGTCCGGGCCAGGGGTTGGTCGGGTTCCTCGTCGGGCGGGTGCTCACGAATCCCGACACGGGGTTTCTGTACCTGGTGCTCGACCGAGCGATGCCCGTGCCCCAGCTGAGCGTCGACGGAGCGAACGACCGGCTCCCGACGCAATCACTTGCAGCGGTGCAGCGGACGGTGCAACCGGAAGACGGCGAGCTGGTCGGCTGGTACCGTACCCAGCCCTCTGGCGAGCCGCGGATTTCGGTGGCGGATCACGAGGCGCACTTACGGTCGTTCCAGCACCCGTGGCACGTGGCGCTGGTCGTGGCCGGTGGCCGCGACCGTCCGAAGGGCGGCTTGTTTCGCCCGGTCGGCGATCCCGGCTCGCCGGTTCCGTACCTTCCGTTTTTCGAGCTGCCCGAGGCGCCGGGGAATCTCAGCGCCTCGAGTCCATCCGTCGTGTCCTGGACCAACTACTGGTCGCCGAACCCCCCGCCTCGCTCCGGCGCCGCATCGTCGCACTCTCCGGCGAGGGTCGACTCGACGCTCGGCCGCCGGACCACGCCCGCGAACCGCATCCTTATGGTGGGCCCGTACGCCGACGACCAAGACGAGGAGGAGCACAGCTACCAGCGCCGGAGGCCCCGTCGTGACGAGCCCGATCGAGCGTGGCGCTGGTGGGTCGCAGCGGCCGGCATCGTGGTGGTGGCGACCGTGACCGTGGAAGAGTGGTGGCTACACCGACCCGAACCGGGCGACGTCCCTGCCGCCCCAGCTGCTGTCGAAGCAAAGCCGGTTGCCTCCGCCGCCCCCGCCGACCCGGTGCGGCGAGCCATCGAGGCGTACCGCCTGCGCGCCACTCTGTTCGCCAACCACCAGATGACGTGCGCGGATCTCGCTCCCGGGCTGGCCGACGTGGACGACGCGTGGCTGCGGTACGTCGGAGGAGGGGCCGCAGCCTCTACCCCGGACGCGAACCTCGCGACGGAAGTCGAGGGCGTGGAGGCGGACTTCGAGCGCACCGGCTGCCCGCGTCCCTGACGCGATGCGCGCGTCCCGGGGAACCTGGCTGTTCCTTGCCGGAGTGTTGCCGCTCTTCCAGGGGACGAAGCCGCTCCGCAAGACCGAGCTCGTGCAGCTGCTCGCCGCGGGCGCGCTCAGCAAGCCCGCCATCACCGCTCTGGTACGCCGCAACTGCCTGACGTTTCAGCCATCGCCACGCGACCTCGCCGAGCTCAAGTCCGTGGGCGCCGACGCCGCCATACTCGCCGCCATCGACCAGTGCGTGCGCGCCCGAGCCGCTCGCGCGGCCGCCCCGCGTCCGAGCACGCCCGTCACGCGTGTCGCGCCTATGCCGCCGCCTTCGCAACCTCCACAACCTCCCCAACCTCCCCAACCTCCTAAACCTCCGGCTCCTTCGGAGCCGCTCACCCAGTTCACCCCGCCGGCCGGGCTGCACGCCGCTGTCGGCTCGGGCCTGCCGCTCGTGCTCGAGG
>QHUC01000177.1 GCA_003221045.1 Gemmatimonadota bacterium
CGGCCGAGGCGGAGGGCGGGACGGCGGTGGTGGAGCGCTACGGTCGCCTGCTCGAAGCGGTGGCCGGCGCCACCCAGGCTGACGAGCGGATCGCCATAGCGCTCGAGTCGCCGCGCGTCTCCAAGGCGGTCAAGGCCGAGCTGCTGGTGCACGCCCTCGGCCACCTCGCGCCCGCGCCGTTTCTGCGGTTCCTGCAGGCGGTGGTGCGGCGCGGCCGGCAGGGACTGCTCGCGGAGATCGCGCAGCAGTACGACGTCCTGCAGGATCAGAAGCTCAATCGGGTGCACGCCGGGGTCACGCTCGCGCACGAGGCCGATACCGGACTCGAACAGCAGATCGTCGAGCGGCTCGCCACAGCGCTCGGCAAGGAAGTCCGGGCGCATTTCCGGGCCGACCGGGCCATCCTGGGTGGCGTGGTGGTGCGGGTGGGGGACCGGATCTACGACGGCTCGCTGCGGCGGAAGCTGGCTGTCTTGAGAAGGAAGATGCTCGTAGGGGACTGAGATTCACATTTGTGCGTGCTGCTCCCGCCATTTGCGTATCGCCCGCTCGTGTTTCGGGTAATGGCCGTACGTATCGAGTCGTAGACGACGGCGAAAGCGCGTTTCGCCGCTCACCTGGTTCTCGGGCGCGCTCTCGATGAGGGCGATCAGGCGGCGGTGAACATCCTCCTGGCGTCGTAACACCTCGACGAGCAACAGGTCTTTCCGCTCCTCCGTCATCTTGGCGTTGAAGGCATCGATGCCGCCGTACGTCACCGAGTAGCGCGGCGGCCGCCCGCCCGCGACGACGAGGGGCAGGTGCGTCAGCGCCTCTTCTTCCCACCAGGTCACGTGCGCGATGATGTCTCGCACGGACCAGGCGCCCGAGACGCCGGGCTCGAGCAGCTCGGCGTTCGACAACCCCGCATACGATTCCCGAAACGCCTCCCAGGCCTTGTCGAGGCGTTTCAGAAGCTGGCTCCTGTCCACGGCGACTGTCTCCGTCACGTCGCGTCGTGAAATATGGGGTCGAACACCGACCCGGTGAGGACGCCGCTCACGCGCAACGACCCCGTGAGCGCGCGGGCGATCGGCCATTCGACTGCCGCTGCGGCGCGGCCGCCCACGCGGCTCCGTCGGTCGCCATCGACCTTCCAAAGCTCCACCACGGGCCCCGCTTCGAGGCGGGCTTCGGTGCCCGCCCCGAAGCGCGCCACGCGAAGTGAAGTCTCGGGAGCGAACTCCCAGAGCGACCCCACGTCGTACTGTACCACCGCGACGCCGTTCCGCTCGCCCGCGAACCCGGTCTTCGCGTACAGCACGGCGAGCGCCACGCGGGCTGAGCCGAGCGCGCGGTCCACGCGCAGCGCGAACGTGGTCGGCCGGTATGGCCCGACCCTCGTTCCGGCCGTGTCGCGCGACGTCCCGCCGAAGCGGGCGACTCCGATCTCTGCCGAAAGCCCCCACTGTGCGGCGGCCGGCCGTGGTGCGAGTCCGAGACCGAGCAGCAGTACGGTTGCCGCGAGCATGCGCATGGCTTCTCCCGTGTTCTCGTTCACTTCATGCTGAGGGCGAGCCAGCCGTTGGTGGCGTTGTTCTCACCCTTCACGATCCAGTTGTAGCCGGGATAGGAGATGCCGACCACGACATCTTCGACGGCCGTTCCGACGAGCTCGTCGTTCGTGTTGAAAAACGACGCGATCGCCGCCCAGAGCTTCTGGAATGCGGAGGCACGCTTGAAGTACTTGCCGGCGAGACTGCTCGAGTCGTTGCCGGCGCTGAGCGACTTGTTGGCGCCGTCTACCGCCTTGAGGAGATTGCCCAAGAGATCGCGATTCGCCTTGATCTCGCAGGCGGTGTCGTCGTCTTCCACCACGAAGACGCGGACGTTTTGTCCCGGATGCGCCGCGTTGTAGGCGTCGAGCTGCACCTTGCTGAACAGCAGCACGTTGCCGCTCCAGTCGAGGTCGTTCTGATCGAAGTAGTACGGGGTCGGCTGCTTCTCGCCGGCGCACTGGTAGTCGGTGAGCGAGTCCGTCTGTCCCTTCTGGCCCAGGATGTGGACCTCAAATTCGGGCGAGCCTTTCAACCAACCCTCAAAGTCGTCCACAAAATGGGACTTGGTCATGTACAACCCCGGAGTAACCGGAGGTGGCGTGGGCCCCCCCCCGCCTCCTCCCCCGCAGTACGCGAGGCACGGGATCAGGTTCGGAGCGACCGAGAAATCGGTTTCCACCGGCACGACCGCGATCACCGGGGTCGCCGGCGGCCGCTCCGGATCGAGCAACGTCCGGTTGCCACGCACGTCGAATGCCACGGGGGCCTCGTGGTCCGCGACTGCGGTCGCAACCAAAACGTCGTCTCCGCCGGCCCACGCCCGGCGGTGCTCCGGGACCGGGAGGTACATCTCGAGCGGAATCGCGCGGTTCGCTTCACGCGTCACATCGGCGGTCGTGATACCCGTGGTCCGTGCCAGCGCCGCGGCCCCGCGGCCGTCCTCCACGGCGAGGAACCGCTGGAACGGCAGCTTGTGCTCGCGGAACGGCGAGCGATCGAGCTGCCTCTTCACGTGGGCGCGGAAGGCACGGTCGCCCAGCGCGAGGGCCAACGATCGGGCCAACTGCTCGGCGTCGGACGCGGCGGAGGTAACGGGTTGAGCGGCGATCCGGTCCGCGGCGGAGGGCGCCGTGGCCTGGGGGTGTTCCGAGCACGCGAGCGCGACGAGCAGCAGCGCCAGCGCCGCGACGCGCAATGTATTGAGCAACATGGTGACTCCTTGGTTGGGTTAGGCGGGCCCAACATGAGGAGTCACACTGGCGCGACCGGCGCCCGATTCGCGCGCGGCGCATCGCAATCGCGCGGCCTGCTTAGCCGGTCATGCCGCGGCGCCGCGCGGACCTCGGAGGGCTGCGCGGCTCATAGGGCTCTCCTTGCGGTTCACCACATTGGGTGCGACGTTGCGACAAGTAACGCTGGATCGCGCTGATCCCGGAATCGAAATGCCGCTGCCGACATCGACGACGCTCATGGTCTTGCTCCTGTCTGGAACGGCACCTACTATCGCTCGGCCCCGTCACAAGGCTGTCGGATGGGCATCAGCGGCCGGCCTCCGTTCCGGCTGACGACGCTCGGTGGGCTCGCCCTCGCGGGCGACGCGGGGCCCCTCGCGGGTGCGGCCGCGCAGCGACGATCCCTGGCGTTGCTCGCGCTCCTCGCTCTGGGGCGGAACAAAGGTGTGAGCCGCGACAAGCTCGTGGCGTATCTGTGGCCCGAGAGCGGGGAGGAGCGCGCCCACCACGCTCTCGCACAACTGCTTTACGGGCTGCGGCGTGATCTCGGGAAGGCCGACGTCGCTGCCGGCACGACGGACCTGCGGCTCAATCGTGACGTCATATCCGTCGATCTCGACGACTTCGAGACGGCGCTCGCGGGGCAGGATTTCGAGCGGGCGGTCGCGGCTTACGGCGGCCCGCTGCTCGACGGGTTCCATCTCGGCGGCGCGCCTGAGTTCGAACGGCTCGTGGACGGGGAGCGGGCCGACCTGGCCAAGCGGATGGGGGCGGCGCTCGAGGCGCTCGCCGAGGTCGCGAGCGGGCGAAGCGATCACGTGGCGGCGGTCGGCTGGTGGCGGCGGCTCACGGTCCTCGATCCCCTCAGCTCGCGCGCGGCGCTCGGCCTGATGCGCGCTCTCGAGGCCGCCGGAGATCGCGGCGGCGCGTTGCAGCACGCCCGCGAGCACGGGCGCATCGTGCGCGCGGAGCTCGATGCGGCGCCCGACGCGCTGATCACGGCGTTCGTCGCCGAGCTGCGGCGCACCCCCATGCCCCCGCCGCGCCCGCCCGAGCCCGCGGTCGCCTCGATCGCCGTACTCCCGTTCGTGAACCTGGGCCCTGATCCCGACACGGAGTATGTGAGCGACGGCATCACCGAGGAGCTGATCAACGCGCTCGCCCGGGTAGCGGGCTTACGTGTCGCCGCCCGCATGTCGGCGTTCGCGTTCAAGGGATCGACGGCGGACGTGCGAGACGTGGCCGCGAGGCTCAATGTCGGCACCGTGCTGGAAGGCAGCGTGCGGAAGGCCGGCAGCCAGGTACGGATCGCGGCACAATTGATCAACGCGGCGGATGGGTACCATCTCTGGTCGGAGACGTACGACCGCGAGCTCGACGACGTGTTCGCGGTGCAGGACGAGCTGGCCCGGGCCATCGCCGCAACGCTGGCGCGCACGCTGGTGCCCGGGCCGCGGCCCTCGCTCGTCAAGCAGGCGACCTCGAGCATGCCGGCTTACCTCCTGTACCTGCGCGGCCGGCACTATCTCGCCAAACGCACCGAGGAGAGCTTGCGCAAGGCGATCGAGTTGTTCGAGCTCGCCATCGAGTCCGATCCCGCATACGCCGTGGCATACGCCGGGCTTGCCAACGCGTACATCCTGCTCGGCTTCGACGAGTATCGCGGGCTCCCGCCCGAGGTGGCGATGCCGCGGGGTAAGGCCGCGGCGCAACGCGCCCTCGAGCTGGACACGACGCTGGGTGAGGCACATGCGGCGCTCGGCTGGGTAAGCCTGTTTTACGAGTGGGACTGGGGGTCGGCCGAGCGGGAGTTACTGCGGGCGGTCGCGGCGCAGCCCAACCTCGCGGCGGGCCATCACTGGTACGCTCTCTATCTGATGGCGATGGGTCGGGCGGACGAGAGCATCGCGGAGATGCAGCGGGCGCTCGCGCTCGATCCGCTGTTCCCCATCGTGTCGACCAACCTGGGGCGGGCATACGCGTTCGCGCGTCGCTTCGACGAAGCGGTCGCCCACTACCGGTTGGCCCTGGAGATGGAGCCGGGCTTTCTCCCGGCGCAATTCGAGTTGGCCCGGGTGCTGGCGTTGCAAGGCGCGTTCAAAGAAGCTCGCGCCTTGTGCCGTGCGGCCCGCGAGGGGGCGTCGGACAGCGTTCGGCCGCTGGTGGCGATGGCGTGGGTCGAAGCGCGGGCGGGGGCCGCGGCGGCGCGCACGCTGCTGGCCGAGCTGGAGGAGCGGGCGACGCGGGAATACGTGCCTCACTACTACGTGGCTGGAGCCTACGCGGCGCTCGGCGACCGGGAACGCGCGATTCAACACCTCGTCAGGGCCTGCGACGAGCGATCGGGCTACGCCGTGTTCCTCAAGGTCGAGATGTTCCACGACCTGCAGGACGACCCCCGATTCGTCGAGCTGCTCAAGCGGGTCGGGCTCGTGTGACCGGCCCGGCCAATTCTCCTCTGACGGGTTTGTGACGCCCACCTGACCCACCTTCGTTATCCTAGGCGCGTGCCCAGCCGGAGCCAGCAAACCGCTGCCCCCCCTGGGCCCACGACCACACCGTAGGAGGCGTCCATGAGTGCCATCGCTCGCATTCCCGCTGCCGTCGGCGCGTTCGCCGCACTACTTGTGACGTCTTATGCGGCTCCCCAACGGACAACCCACCGGTCAGCCTGCGCGGCTAGCGCGAACGGTATCACCCTCGGCTTCGCCGGCCAGTTCGCGGGCGTCAGCCAGGACGACCACAAGAGCAATCTCTGGTCCGGCCGCGTGAGCGGCTCCATGAGCGGCGGTCTCGTCGTGACGCTCGAGCCGCTCGGCAGCCTGATGGAGACCGCGAACCCAATCTGGCAGGTCAAGACGCGCTGGAGCGTACCGGCTGCGGCCCCGGGGGAGAGCTCGCTCGCCGCGGAGCTGTACGGCACGGTGAATTGGAAGACGGGCCGGATGCGGCTCTCGGGCGTGGTGACCGAGGGATGCTTCAAGGGGTACGAGGCGATCGTCGATGGGCGTTTCGCGGACATGGATGCCGCTGGGACGCTCCAGATCCAGCCGGCGATGGCGTTGCGCTAGCCGGGCACGAGAGCGTGGCGCGCCTGGCCTTCGTCGCCGCATTGATCGGTTGCCTTGGCTCGCCGGTGGGCGCGCAGTCGCCCCCGCCGCCCCCGGCGCGCCCGCGCGTGATCGTCGTGCGGATGGTGGAGCGGGTGCCGTACGGCATCGCGTTCGATCCCGTTCGGGTCAGCGCCCAACCGGGGGACACGGTCCGGTTCGTCCAAGCAGGCGGGATGCCGCACAACGTGGAGTTCCGGAGCGTCCCCATGGCCGCGGATCTGGGTGAGCTGCGCGTCGGGCCGATGCTGGTATCGGTCGGGCAAACGTACGATGTGGTCATCGACGGTCGCTTCCCGCCGGGGAAATACGTCTACGTCTGCACTCCACACGAAGTGCTCGGGATGGCGGGGATCATCTATGTGGAGGAGCGGCCGCGCTAAGGGCGCTTTAACAGCTGCCACCAGGGCCCTCGGCGAGGGCGATCGCACCGGCCAGATCCGCGGCAATGATGGTCAGATGCGGATCGGTCGCGGTGACCCAGTCGAAATCCTGGCTCGCGGGGGCTCCACCGGTCGTGTTCACCGTAATCGTGAACACTGTCGTGTCCATCGTGGGCGAGAAGCGCTCACAGGTACTCTTGCCCGCGGCGATGACGACCATCGGGTTGGATCGGACGTTGAGAGAAAGGGTCGCGCTCGCGGTCTGATTCTTCACCGTGAGGCTGGCGCCGACGGGACCCGTCCCGTCACCCCCGCATCCGAGCAGGGCCGTCGCCGCCAGCGCCGAGACCCAGCGCATTCGCGAGGTCATCGCAACGACAGCTTGTACAGCGCCGCCGCGTTCGTGCGCAGCACCATGGTCGCAATCTCCTCGGCGCGCGCCCGGGGAATCTCGCCGTCCCGCAGCATCCCGGTGAGGGCGATGCCGAGCGCTCGTCGCGCGGTGGTCTCGGCGAGCCAGGCGCCCATCTCCCACCCGGCGTCGGGGCCCCACGTGAACGCGTCGCTGCCGTAGAGCACCTTGTCGGGATACTGCTCCAGCCAGTTGCGCAGCACGGACGCGAGCGTGGCCGCGGGGAGAACCTGGTCCAGGGCCGACATGTCCAGCCACACGTTCGGCTTCCAGAGCATGGCGCCGGCGTGTGGAGCGAACACACCGCCTCCATGGATGATGACGAAGTTCGTGCCGCGCAGCGTCGAGTCGTTGAACGCCGACTCGAGCAGGAACGGATCGCTGCCGGCGGCGCGGTAGAACCCGCCCCCTCCCTCGAGCGAATGGATGTGCACCGCCATGCCGAGGCGGCCGGCCTCGCGGGCGATGTACCTAAAGAGGAAGTCCTGGAGCGCCTTGTATTGGGCGTGTTGCGGCACGCCGGCCGCGGCGTATCGCGCGTACACCGGCCGCACGGAGGCCTCGGACGCGTCGTCGAAATCGAGCGCGCGCAGGTATGCCGCCTCGAACTTCACGGCCACGCAGCCGTCGCGTCGCTGTCGCTCGAGCGTCGGCGTCACGACGAGGCGCAGATACGCATCGAGCGTCGGCGGGAGCCGCGCGACGTGGAGGTCTGCCAGGTAGCGTTGCAGGAGACGTTCCTCGAGCGGATACAGCACGCGATAGTCCGGTGTGGCCTCGCGCTCCCTGGCGGTCGAGAGGGGCAGCATCAGGGCGTCCACGTAGGACACCCAGCGGAAGCGCGGCGCCGCGAGGCCGGGTCCCATCGCGATGCGGTTCGCGAACATCACCTCGACGCCGATGCGATCCAGGACCCATTGGGGGAATCGCTCGCCCTGCTCCCTGGCGACACGCTGCATGGTGGCGCGCAGCTCGGCGCGATGCGGCTCGCTCCAGTCCGTGTACCGGTAGTCGTAGAGCGCCCGGTACCCCTCAAGCAGCTCGGGGTTGTCCGGGCTGAGGCGCGCGGGGAGCGCGAAGGGCGGCAGACCGTCGAGCGGGAGCGCGTCGAACTCCGAGTCGCGCGGGACCGTCGTGTTCACATGCGTGTGGTTGTCGACGGCTCGGATGGTACTAATGAAGGCGGCGAGCGAGGAATCGACGGGGCTCTGGGCGCGCAGCGTTCCCGTCGATAGGAGGGAAAGACACAGCTGCACGAGAATGGAAGCTCTATTCACGAAAGGCGCGCAGACTGGTCACAGATGGGCCCCTTCTGTGCTCGCTTCCGGAAGCATAGGACGAGAGCGTTGCGCGGGGCAAGAGTGGGGCGAAGGATGGTCGGGACGACCTGAACCTTTAGAGATCGTCTCGCTCGTGGAGGTCCGTCATGGGTGGCTTCATCGAGCCTCATAGACCGTTCGCCATTTCTTGAATGGCCCGAGCCAAGCGGCCGTCAAGCGATCTATTGGGACGGTGAAGCCTTCACCACCCGAGGCTCAAGGGCCATGGCCGCGGGATGAGCAGCAACATCCAGGAGGCACCGAGGAGCGCAATGTTCTTCTTGAAGTGGGTCAGGTCCATCATCCTGACCGAGGGATCGGTGGCCGCCCAGTAGTTGTGCATCCAGAAGGACGTTGGGATCAGGAAGGCGGTCAGGAGCGCGACTCCCCACGTGGGGCGGACTCCCAGGAGCACGCTCAGGCCGCCGAGGAAGATGAGCGACCCCGACCCGAGGACGCCCAGGCGAGGTGCGGGAACTCCCTTCGCGGCCGCATAGGGCGCCATCATGTCCACGCGGCGAAAATGGTCGATCCCGGCGAGCACGAAGAACCCACCGTAAAGCACGCGACCTGCTAGGAACAGGTAGTGCATGAGTGCCCTCCAGTGTGGTGAGTGACGCCTAAACGCCCGTGCGTAAGTGCGTTGCAATACGCACCACGGCTCGGGCCGCCCTTCACGCCACCATGACGTGACGGAGCCTTCCCCCCGAAAACCAGCCGAGGCATTATCACACCTCTGTACGTGGCCGTGCAACCTTGGGAAACTGTGCTGCGATCGAAGAGTCCGTGCCCGTGAAGACGATTGTCGCCCTCGCAGTGCTTGCGACTCTAGTAGGCACTCGTGGCGCCGCGCAAGCCGGGCCGGAGGCGGACAGCGGCCGCCGCGATTATACGGCGGCCGACGTGCACTTCATGTCCGGCATGATCTACCACCACGCGCAAGCCGTGCTGATCGCCGGCTGGGCACCCACCCACGACGCGAGTCCGTCCGTTCGCACCCTATGTGAGCGGATCGTGGTAG
>QHUC01000267.1 GCA_003221045.1 Gemmatimonadota bacterium
TAGGCAGCGGCCCGGCCGTCGCGTTGAGCGTGGCGTCACGGATTCTCCTCACGATCATGGAAGCCGCGGCGGCCCTCGCGACCCTCCCGCTCCGACATCGCCCGCAGGAGTCACCTTGAGCGACCGCGCTCTGGTGACGCCGGCGGCTCCGGCTCCGCCCGCCGTTCCGTTCGAGCCCACACATCCCGGACTGTGGGCGACGGCGGCGTTCACGCTGTGGACGGTCCTCCTATCGCTGCCGATGCTCCGTGGCATGTGGCTCGCCAGCTCCTGGAGCGACCAGTTCATCTCGGGCGTGCCGTTCCATACGTGGGGCACCGAGTGGTACAAGCGGCTGGGGCATCTCCCACTCTGGGACCCCGAAGTGTTCGGCGGTCTTCCGTTCGTCGCCGCGGGGCACGGAGACATGTTCTACCCGACCTGGTTGTTGCGCTTCATTGTGCCCGTCACGACCGCCGGCAACCTGAGTTTCTTCGTGCATTACATCCTCGCCGGCCTGTTCACCTATCTGCTGCTCCGCCGGCTACGCGTCGGGTGGATCGGATCCGTGATCGGCGGGCTGGCCTACGAGCTGTCGGGGCTGATCGCGTCGTATCCGTCGCCGGGGCACGACGGCAAACTGTTCGCCTCGGCCATGCTCCCGCTCATGCTGCTCGCGCTGGTGCTGGCGCTCCGCGACCGGCGCTGGGTGGGTTACCCGCTGCTCGGTGTGGCGACGGCGCTCACGCTGCTCGGTCACTTTCAGCTTGCCTATTACTCACTCATCGTCGCGGGCCTGTTCGCGCTCTACCTCTCGCTCGAGCAGGCTGGCGACAGCAGGGGAGGGGAGCGGGCGCTCCGGCTCGGGATGGCGCTCGCCGCCGTCCTCATCGGGTTCGGGGTCGCCGCGATTCAGATCCTGCCGTTTTTCGAGTACATCCCGTACTCCCCGCGCGCCCAGGGTTTTCACGCACTCGGAGTATCTCGGTCTGCCGGTGGTGGCCCTGGCCGTGTTCGGTGCGATGGCGCGGGAGCGCCGGCGGGTCGTGCTCTGGATGGGCGGAATCGGCCTCTTGTTCCTGTTGATCAGCCTCGGCGCCGCCACGCCGTTCTACACGCTGTGGTGGGCGCTCATGCCGCTGGTCAAGAAGACTCGCGCGCCCGGCATGGCGTTCTTCGTGGTCGCGTTCGTCACGGCGCTGTTCGCCGCCCTTGGCGTCGATCGCGCGCTCGCGACCAGGAGCCGGCGCGGGATGACCGTGGCGTTGATCGTCGGCGCCGTGGTCACGCTGCTCGGCATCACCGGCGCATTCGGCCAGCTCGCGGAAGGCTTCGCGTCCGGCATCCAGGCCATCACGGGACGGAACGCCGTGGCCGCCGACGGGCCCGCCATCCTTTGGGGGGCGGCGTCGAGCGGCCTCGCCCTCGCGGCCGTCGCCCTCGTCCTCGGCTACGGTGCGGACCGCCTCACACCGCGGCTCCAGGCGCTCGCGTTAGTGCTCATCGTCGGCACCGACCTCTGGCTCAATGCACGCCCGTTCTGGAGTTACATGAGGCCGTACGCCCGCGACCCGCTGGTCGATCGTGTCGCTGCGACGCCCCTCCCGTACCGCGTGATCGACCTCGGCCCCACCTACCGCGGCTCGGTTCTCGCCACATTCGATGTTCCGCAGGTCCTGGGGTACCACGGCAACGAGCTCCGGTACTATGACGAGCTGCTCGGTGGCCAGAGCGAGTGGAAGAACCTCGGCTTTCTGCCGCTCTGGGATCTGCTGGCGGTCCGCTATGCGATCACGCCCGCCGCAGCCGGCAGCATCGACTCCATTCCCGGCTTTCGCCGCATCCTCGACACCGTGCCGATTCTGAACGGCGAGGCGGGAAGGGCCCGTCTGTTCGAGCGCATCACGCCGGCCCCGTACGCGCGGGTGGTGCCGGGCGCGGTCAAGGCCGACTCGGCCGCGATCATTCCGACGCTGGTGGACCCGCGCATGGACTACTCGCGGATCGTGCTCTTCAGCAACGATCAGCCGGTGGCGCCCGAGCCGCTGAAGCAGATGCCCCCGCCCAGCCCGGCGCGAGCCGCCGTGACCGCGTGGCAACCCGGACGAATGACGGTGACCCTCGATCCGCCTCCTCCCGCGGCGAGCTACGTGCTGATCGCCGAGAACTGGTATCCCGACTGGCGGGCCACCGTCGACGGCCGACCGTCTCTGGTGCTCCGGGGCGACTACAGCCTCATCACGGTCGCCGTCCCCGCGGCCGCGAAGGTGATAGAGCTATCGTTCCGCTCCGAGCTGTACGAGCGGGGCAGGGTGATCACGCTCGTCTCGCTGGGATTGCTGCTCCTCGGTCTGTTAGCGACGGTGGCGCGCCGCGCCCACCCTCTCCATGGGTGAGCGAGCCCTTGTCGTCGTTCCCACGTACAACGAGGTGGGGAACATCCCGCACCTCGTGCCCCAGGTGTTGGCCCAGGATCCGCGTCTCGAAATCCTCCTTGTCGACGACAATTCTCCGGACGGCACGGGGGTGCTGGCCGACGCGGTAGCGACCAAAGAGCCACGGCTGCACGTCCTGCACCGGGACGGCAAACTGGGGCTCGGCACGGCGTATCTGACCGGCTTCCGCTGGGCGCTCGACCGGGGATACGACTATATCTTCGAGATGGATGCCGACTTTTCCCACGACCCGGTCCACCTAAAGGACTTTCTCAGCACGATTTGCCAGGCTGACCTCGTGCTCGGCTCACGCTACCTGAACGGGAAGGTGACGGTCGTCAACTGGCCGATGGGGCGGCTGGTGCTATCGTATTGTGCCAATATCTACGCACGCTGGCTGACCGGGCTCAGGATCTGGGACCTGACTGGGGGGTTCAAGTGCTTTCGCAGGACCGTGCTCGAGGCGATTGACCTGTCGCGGGTCCGCTCGAACGGGTATGCCTTTCAAATCGAAATGAGTGTGAGGGCATGGCGCAAAGGGTTCACGCTGAAGGAAATCCCGATCGTGTTCGTCGACCGAACCGAGGGGCAAAGCAAGATGAACCGGGCGATCGTGCGAGAAGCGGTGTGGATGGTGCCGCGGCTCAGACTGATGGCCTGGTTCGGCCGCATCTAGTCGGCACGACGATCTACAAGATGACGGGGTCGGGGAACGACTTCGTCATGGTGGATGCCCGCCACACTCCTCCCGCCGACTGGTCCGCGCAAGACATCCGGGCAGTATCCTGTGTACCACCCGCCTCGCCGCGCGCCTGGGGCTCGCCCGCGCCACGCAGATGGTTCTGGAGACGGACGCCGGCACCTACGCCAGCCGCTGCGACGGCCAAGGGCCGGAGGAACGCGCCGAGCTGCATCTCGCTCCGGTCAAGGTGCCGGCACCCGTGGACGGGCTCGCAACCGCGCCCGGCGAGCGGCAGGCGGTGCTCGGAACCGTCGGCGTGCCACACCTGGTGGTCCTCGTGGACGACGTGGACCTGATCGACGTTATCGCGCGCGGCAAGGCCCTCCGGTGCGACCAGGCGCTCGGACCCGCGGGCGCGAACGTCAACTTCATCTCAGCCGGCCCGCGGACGTCGGAATGGCGCATGCGCACGTACGAACGCGGCATCGAGGACGAGACGCTCGCGTGCGGAACGGGAGCCGTGGCGGCCGCTTGCGCGCTGGCCGAATGGAACCTGGCGATGCCGCCGCTCACGTTCTGGACCAGGAGCGGAAGACGGCTCGAAGTGCGAGTCCGGAAGGCGTCGGCCGAACTCTACGACGACGTGTGGCTGGGCGGGGAGGCGAGGCTCGTGGTGCGGGGTGTGATTAACTGAGGGGCTTCTCCACATTTCCATGTCGATTTACTTAACATAACATTTCTTATACGAAGTGTGGTACCGCAGAAGACCCTTATTTTCGCCCAGTTGACACCCCCTTGGTCAGCTCCCCAATACGCACGTTCGCTTCCCCAGCGGCGCTCGTCGAGTCGAGCTTCTGAGCGATGGTCTGGTACGCCACGAGAGCCTTCGCCGTGTCGCCCGCTGCCAGCCACGCGCGTCCAACATCCGATAGGAACTGCGCCCGCAGAAACGGATACGGGGCTTCCTCCGCTGCCAACTGATATGCTCCGGCCGCGTCCTTGGGCCGCGCCGCGTTCTCGTACGCCGCACCCAGGAGGCCGTAGGACTGGGCCCGAAACGGCTTGTCGGCCTTCGGTGCGTACCGCTGGAGGACGTCGATAGCTTGCTGGGTTTGACCCTGGGCGAGCCGGACCTGCGCCAAGAGGATGATTCCCTCGTCGGCCGCGCGTGTCCCAGAATAGTTCTCCACAACTTGCGAAAGGACGCTGGCCGCGAGTGGGTAGTTCTTCGAATCGAGGGCGAGACGACCTTGCTCGAGCTGCCGACTCGCGCTGCGCTCCGCCGTCCTCGACGATAACAGACTCCATCCGAAGAGTCCGGCGGCGATCAGGAGTATGACCCCGGCGTATGCGGACCAACGCTTGTGGGCCTTGACCCATTCCACGAGCCCAGTCCAAGCGGTCGACTCCCGATCGGCGGGGCGGCCTGCGGTTGTGACTGTTGTTGCCATGAAAACCCGTTGTGGAGGTTGTGGAGGTTGGGGAGGTTCGGGAGGCCCTAGGAGCGAAGGGACAACCTCCCCATCCTCCAGAACCTCCACAACCTCCCAAACCTGCTTCATCGTGCCCCTGGGGTGACTCGAACACCCGGCCAACGGTTTAGGAAACCGCTGCTCTATCCACCTGAGCTACAGGGGCCTAAGCCTCGTAATGTAGCGAGGTTACGCGTAGTGCAGCAAGGCCTCGATCCGCTCGTTCTTGAGCCGCTCGCGACCCTTGAGAAAGTCCAGCTCGATGAGAAACGTGAACCCGACGACCTGTGCGCCGTGGTTGCGCACCAGTTTCGCCGCCGCCTGCGCGGTTCCGCCTGTCGCGAGGACGTCATCCACCAGTCCCGCCTCGATCGCGAGGGCGATCGGGGCGCCCAAGAGAAAGCCCCGTGATTCGATCGACACGACGCGCGTTACACCGGACGCTCGGAACGGCGCCGCCATGAGGTCGATGGCGCGACGGAATAACGCGGCGTCGAGGAGGAGGGGCGTGATGTCCTTGAACAGGATCCCCGGTTTGGGAAAATCGGGGATGTCGCGGATCGCTCCATAGATTTCGCGCACCGCGGTCGCCTGGCTCACCCGTGGCTCCTCCAACTACCTGATGTCAAAGTCGTTCGGAAGCGTCTCTTCATGTGGAAAGTCACTGGCGTCCACACGCTCGACGCGCGCGGTGGCCGGCCCCTTGGCGAGTACCTGCCCCAGTTGCGCCAGCGCCGCTTCGGAGCCCGCGGCGACCACTTCCACCGAGCCGTCGTGCACGTTGCGGGCAAACCCGCGGAGGTTGAGCCGCTCGGCGTGGCGCCCGACGAACCAGCGGAATCCCACGCCCTGGACCTGCCCGTGAACCAGGAAGCGTTTGGCGGCCATTGTGGACTACTCCTGGCGTCGCTGCGCGGCCCCCGCTCCGGCCCGGCGGCGGTGCCACCAGATGTAGACCCCGGTGATCACCGCCAGGATCGGGAGCAGCAGCAGGATGGCGCGCCCGGCGTATCGCTGCGCCTCTCGGTTCAGCACCTCGAGGATGACGTCCTCGCGGGTCCCGATGAACCAACCGATACCCGTCAGAATGCTGCACCACAGGAGCGCACCGAGCCCGGTGAAGACTACGAACCTGCCGAGGTGCATTCTCGCGATCCCCGCGGGAATCGAGATCAGGTGACGCACCACGGGGAGCATGCGACCCAGGAAGGTGCTGATTTCGCCATGCGCCGCGAAGTAGCGCTCCGATCGATCGAGCCCCTTCTCGGTGATGAGCACGTATTTCCCCAGGCGCAGAAAAAACGCCCGGCCCAGCCAGCGCGCGAGCCCGTAGTTGGCGAGCGCTCCGAGAACGCTGCCGAGCACGCCAAACGCCACGGCGAGGACCACGCTCATCTCGCCCTTCGCGGCGAGGTAGCCCGCCGGGGGCATCACGAGCTCGCTCGGCAACGGCAG
>QHUC01000178.1 GCA_003221045.1 Gemmatimonadota bacterium
CAAGTGATATAGATCACGTAATTCTTGTATTAGCCATCAGCCGATCATCCGCTGGCATCATGAGAAATTCGACGGCACGGGCTACCCGACCGGCTGCGCGGAGACGAAATCCCGCTCGCCGCGCAGCTCGTCTGCATCGTGGACGTATACGACGCTCCGCGCAGCACGCGCCCCTACCGTGCGGCGATGTCGCACGAGACGCCGCGCTCACGCGGATGGCCGAATGCCGGGCGTGGTGGAAGGCAGCCGCGTACGCCGCCTTCGGGCAGCTCGGTCGCGCCCGAGTGGCGCCGATGCATGTGTGGCGCGCACGCCACGCCACGGGCGCGTCGCTTCCATGCCATCCCGCCTCGCCGACGCTGCACGGAGCGAACATGGCATCGCTCTTGCGTCATCAGCGCGTGGAGGGTAGTGAGTCCCGGCGCTCAGGTACCGGGCAGCAGCAAAGGAAGGGTTGTGCAGGTGCCGGTCGCCGGGTTCCCATCTCGCACGCGCGTCACGTACGCTGCCCTCGGGGCGGCGGCCCTGACCGCGTTCCTTACTGTCCTGCCGCACTCAGCTCGCCTCATCGCCGCAGTCGGGGAGACCGACGCCGGTAGTCACGCCCCCGACTTCAGCGTTCGCAGGCTCGTCCTCTCCGACCAGGCCCGACGCTTCCTCGTGTTGCAGTATCGCTCGTACGCGACCGAGTTCATGGGTTGTCTGATCGGTGAGCTCCACGGCAGCACAGTGGTCGTGCGCCGCATCGCGCCGGCCGACGTGGAGCCCACTCACTCGACCGCGACGAGGGTCGTGCCCACGCAGAGCTGCGAGGACGCCGGGTGGTCGGCGACAGTCGGAATAATCCACAGCCATCCGGATGCCGAGCGGTGCTGGTACTTCTTCCCGACCACCCAGGTCCTGAGCTCGGACGGCCAGTCGTTCGTGCAGCAGCCGTATCCGGTGGACGCCATCATGTGCGGCGATCACGTGGTCTGGATCAGCCGGGACATGAAGGAACGGCAGCTCGGGCCGCTCACCGGCGATGCATTGGAAGCTCGCCCCTGGAGCGGTGACCGAGAGGGAGCGACCTCGGGGCGGTAACATGGGCGATGCCCGCTGCGACTTCTACGACTGGACGGCCCATCGCTCCTGCAACGAACCGGCGCGCTGGGTAACGCATCAGAGCTCTGTTGGCACGCGTCGGGAGCGGCACTACTGCGATGCGCACCGGCCACCGCGGGCGCACCCGATGATCACGCTGCCCGCCACGGAGACCGGTGCCCCGCCGGCCGAACCCAAACCGCCCAAGGGACGCTGAGGCGCGGTAACTCGGAGCGCTCTAACCCCTCGTTCTTCCAACACTCCAAAAAACCGAATGGCCGGCGCTTTCACGTGCCGGCCATCAGTTCTCTTTACCGCTTTCTTCTTCAGAATGCCCTGGCCCGGACTCGAACCGGGACGCCTTACGGCACCACCCCCTCAAGATGGCGTGTCTACCATTTCCACCACCAGGGCGGGTGAAGAAAAGCTAGAGGCGGCCTAGGGGGGGGTCAACCGGTGAGCCGGGTCACACTTGGCTCGCGATCCGGTGCGGGCGCGACGCGCGTGCGCGCACTAAATTGGGGCCCCATGGGACTGTGGGTCGCGTTCGGATTCGGCGCGCTGATCGGCGTCTTCGTCGGGGCGCTCGTCGGCCGCGCTCGCGCGGCGCGCACCGCGACTCCCGTCGCGCCGGTCATGCCTCCGCCACCGGCCCCGCGGTTCGGGCCCGCCGAGGTCCGGCACGTGGTGCTGGACGAGGGCTCGGCCAATGTCCTCAACGCGCTGAACAATCGCCTGGCGGCCATCGGGGCCCTCGCGGACCTGCTGCACGGGAGCCCGCTCGATCCGGAGCGCGCGCGCGCGCTGATGATGTTGCACGGCGAAGTGCGCCGCGCGGCCGAGATCACCCAGCACTTCCTCGAGCTGGCCCAGCACCCGATCGGCGCGGCGGAGCCGTCGGACTGCTCCATCGTGCTGAACGGCGTGCTCGCCGAGCGGGAAGGGACGCTGAAGGAGCTGGGCGTGAAACTGGTGCGCAGCATCCCCCACGAGCTTCCGATGGTCGCCTGCCCGATGGCCCAGCTCACCGAGATGCTGATGAAGCTCCTTGACTTCGCGCTCCGCCGGCTGCGCGATAGCCAGCCGCCGCGCGAGCTGCGGATCGCCGTGAGCGAGAGCGGGCCATCGCTGGCCATCTCACTCTGGGACTCCGGCGTCCCGTTGTCGGTCGAGGCGGAGCAGCGGCTCGTGACCCCGTTCCGGTTCACGCAGAGCGCGGGTGGGGGCGAGATCGAATTCGCGCTCGCGCGCGCGCTCGCGCAGTCGTCCGGCGGAACCCTGCGACTCCGGCCCCGCACGGGTGGCGGTGCCGAGGTCGTGGTGACGCTCCCGAAGAGCGTCCTCGCCCCGCTGGCGCGCACCACTGCCGCGACGCCGGCGCTCCCCAAGCTCCGCATCCTCGTCGTGGACGACGACGCGGTGAACCGGCAGGCGATGCGCCTGCTGCTCGAGCGCGAGGGGCACGAGGTGGTGGCGGTCGAGAACGGGCTCGAGGCGATCGAGCGGCTCGGCCCCGCGAGCGACCGGTTTGATGCCGTAGTGACCGACCTCCAGATGCCCCGCCTCGGCGGGCGCGCGCTGTACGAGCAGCTGCGCGAGCAGCGTCCCCAGCTCGCCGAGCGATTCGTGTTCGTCACCGGCGATCGCGCGCGCGACGAGACACGCCGCTTCCTCGACGAATGCGGCCAGCCCGCCGTGATGAAACCCTACGACTTCAACGACCTGATCAGCGCGATCGGGCAGGTGGCCGGCAAGGCGTAGCTAGCGCGTCACGTTCTGGAAATGGATCTCTCAGATCGCGACGAGTCGCGCGGCTAAAGCCGCGGCTCGGCGGCTGCCGCTTAGAGCGGCATACCGCCCGTTTACGGGCAGGTCCGAGCAATGACAAAGTCCCGAAAGAGGTTCTCACCCCACAACCTCCGGCTCGAACTCGAGCCGCACGCCGAACCGCGCCTCCACACCATCTCGTACACTCTCCGCCAGCGTGAGCAGCTCGTTGCTCGTGCCGCCGAAATTGACGAGCGCGAGCGCGTGCCGGCTCGAGATCCCCGCGCCACCGCGGCGGTACCCCTTGGGAAATCCGGCCCGCTCGACGAGCCAGGCAGCCGGCACTTTCACGCCGCCGTCCGCGGGAAATGTGGGAATCGCCGAACCCGACCCCTGCGCCATCTCGCGCCAATGCTGCTCGAGCTTCGTGAATGCGGCCGGCGCGAGCACGGGATTCATGAAGAACGATCCGGCCGAGCGCGTGTTGGGATCGACCGGGTCCAGAACCATGGACTTGCTGCGCCGCAGCGCGAGCACCGCCTCGCGCACGAGGCGCCCCGCTTCGGCGGGTGGCACCGTCTCGATCGGGGTCTTGCGTGCGACCGCGTCTCCAAGCTCCGCGTAGCGAATTCGCGGGGCACGATCCCGCGCCAGGCGGAGCGTGACGTCGAGCACCACGTAGCGGCCCCGGTCCTCGTGTTTAAAGCGGCTGTCGCGATAGCCGAACGAACACTCCCGGGTAGTGAATGTCTTGCGCTCGAGCGTCGTGCGATCGAGGCAGGTGACGCTCATGAGCGTCTCGGCAATTTCCTGCCCGTACGCTCCTACGTTCTGTATCGGCGTGCCACCGACGGTGCCGGGGATACCCGACAGGCATTCGACCCCCGTCCACCCTCGCTCGACGGCACCGCGCACCAGCGTATCCCAATCCACACCGGCGCCCGCGGTCACCTCAGGGTTGGGACCGTCCCGGTAGTCGAGACCGCCGATCGTGACGCGAAGGACCAAGCCCGGAAATCCGCCGTCCGGGAAGACCACGTTGCTCCCGCCGCCGAGGATGTAGACGGGCAGCCGTCGATCGGAGCCGTAGGTGAGGGCGGCGCGGACCTGATCCGGGCTCGAGCACTCGACGAAATAGCGGGCTTCGCCACCGAGGCCGAGCGTGGTGAACGGAGCGAGGGGGACATGCTCGTGGATCGCTATCACCGATGGTTGCATTCCCAGTTCGAAACGGGCGATGTGTCGTTGCGGCCGCGCGTCAGACGGAGACGTTCGATCGAGTTGACCCCGAGAGTACGGCGAACACAACTTAGTGTGGGAATCCGCTGCAGAGGAGACTCCGATGACCCTTCGATGGTTCGTTTCGTGTGCCACCCTGCTTGCCCCGCTTGAGTGTCGAGGGGCCGCGCCTACCCAGGTGGTCACTCCTCCAACAGTCGCCGAGGTGCTGGCACACCGCGCCATCTGGGCGGCGCATGAACCTGCTGCGTACTCCTACGTGCTCACTCAGAGCGGTGGCTTCAACGTGTTCGCGGGTCGACCCTTCGAGATCGCGGTTCTCCACGACACGGTACAATCGGTCAGGTTGTTCGACACCGGTGACGTCGTGCCCGGGCCCTACACCTTCTGGCCGCCTACCATCAATGGATTGTTCGACCAAGCGCTGTCGGCCATCGAGGGGCAGCAGCTCACAACGATTGCGTTTGATCCGCTCCGCGGCTACCCGAGGCAGATGAATTTCGTGCCCCAGCCCGATCGAACGACACTGGTCAACGCGTCCATCCTCGAGCCGTCGCCGTAGAGGCTTCACGAGCGGGCCCCCACCCCGTGATCGGCGCGGTCGCAGGCGCGCTCCCTGGCGGTCTGCTCGCGCCCTGATCGGCTCGGCGTTCCCGAAGTGGCAGCGTCGAGTACCGTGAACGCTCAGTTCTTATTGCCGCCAGGGCCGAGAATGAACGACATCCCCGCCATCGCCGTGATGTGCACTACCCGGTCCAGGGTGCCGGGGGTAGTGCCTGGCGGCCGGTAATAGGCTCGGGCTTCCAGCCGGAGTGCCGCCCGGTCGCTCACGAAAAATACCCGTTCGCCGATTCCCCCGTGCACCGCGTTCAAGTCGGACGCGTACGGAGCGCCAGGTCCCATATGGAGGCGGGAATAGCCGCCCAGGATGTAGAGCCCGCCCGAGCTGATGACGAGGCTCGCGCTCCCAAACGTGGCTGTCGTTCGCCCCACGCCGCTGAATCGCGAGAGCGGCTGCGACATGTTGCCGTCTATCTCGAGGCTGAAATGGTCGCCGAGGAAGAAGCCGAGCCGGCCACCGGCACCGAATTGGTCGTCGAGCTGGAGGCGACTGTCGTACCGAGTGTAGCTACCGTACCCGCCGATCTCGATGTCGCCACCATGCTGCGCACAGAGGGATGAAGCCCCGCCGGCCAGCAGCACCGCAATAGTAGTGAGCGCCCGCATAGGAGGACTCCTTGGGGTAGGGTCGCGGGCGCACCCCAAAATAGGAAGTTCTCCTTGAATGTGCGATACCCGCGGAATCCAACCACGCGAGATGAGGCCTGGCGCACGCCCGGGCGGGTCAGAAGATGTTGGGTTGCATTCCCAGTTGGAACGAGCGACGCGCAACTCAGCCCGATTGCGTTTGACCGGCTGCTCGCACCCTCGCCGTCGTGGCAGTGGGGGTGCTGATCTTTGCGCTGCGGCGCTCTATGACGGGCCGGTAGGCAGCTAGAGTTTTCGAGCGAACCGCGGTGATTAACGTGTCCCTGCGCCGGCCGTAACACGTTCAGCTCTGGGATCCAGCAGCTCTTCATATTGCCGGTTCAACGGCTCGGCAATTTGCTCCATGGCGGTGACGTCGGCCATGGCGATGCCGAGCCGCCGCTCAGCGTCCGAGAGCTCCGCGGTGGTCAGCGTCGCGGGTTTGCGCCCAAGTAGGGTGGCGAGTCCCTGGACATCGAGCGATGCGGCGAAGCCGCGTTCCTGCAGCGCCGTGAACGCACGCTGCAGGTCGTAGACCTCGGTGTATCGCTTCACCTCGATGTAGGGCATGAATGACAAGGCACCCGTGGTGCTTGCGGTGTTCCAGCTCGTGGAGTGAAGCTCCGCCATACTAAATGTGTACTGGAAGTGGCGGACGGGCGTCTTGCGGTTGCTCTCGAGTTGGTGCACCAAACTGATCAGGGTTTGCCCGTCTTGCTCCATCTTCTCCAGGTCCTGCCGCTCCTTGGAAAGGTCGCGCTGGTTCTCACGGAGCTCATTGAGGATATTCGCTCTCGCTTCGCGCACGAGCGTCCGGTGATGCCTCCAGCTCAACAAGCCATCGAGCGTCAGCGCAATCAGTATGCCGGCCGTGATGGTCACCAGTTCGCGGAGGAACTGCTGCAGCGACGTGACGGCCTGGCGCGGCGGGTGGATGTCCATGGCTCTGCTATGGGCCGACTCGGAATCGAACCGAGAACCTACTGATTAAGAGTCAGTTGCTCTGCCAGTTGAGCTATCGGCCCGACATCAAGAACCCCGCTGCCTCCCCGTCCCCATGCCCCCAAGGAGAATCGAACTCCTGTTCCCACCTTGAAAGAGTGGTGTCCTGACCGTTAGACGATGGGGGCTAACCACGAAAAACCGTAAAAGGCAAAGACGTTAAAGAACACCGTGGATATGAACCGTGGAGCAAAGGCGTAACCACGCCCACGCCTCCCTTAACGCCCTCCCTCTACGTCTTTTTTCTACGGCTTTGTCTTTACGTCTTTCTGTTGTATAGCGGTAACGGGATTCGAACCCGTGTTTGAGCCTTGAGAGGGCTCCGTCCTAGTCCCCTAGACGATACCGCCGTCGGCGCGGGAAAATATCGCCAGCCGCCCGCACGACACGCAACCCGACGGTTGACCTGCGCTCGGTTCTGCTTACCGTTAACCCGCCCCCCGTCTCCAGCGGACTTTAAAGGAGCCCCCGAACTGTGCCGCGAGCCGCGCCACCGCAGACGCAGGAGGTGTACGCCAACCTCTGGAAGATCGTGTCGCGGGGGCTGCCCGAGGTGCCGATCATCCTCGCGGCGCTCATCTATACGCACACCCAGTGGCTGCAAAGCCTGCTCGCCCCGCTGGCGCCGTTCTACCCCTACGCCGTCTTCGGTGCCGGCGTCCTGATCGGCTGGCGGTTCCACCGGAGCCGTCTGCTGTTCGCGCTCCTCCTGCTGGCGCTCGCGGACCGCACCCTGGTGTACTTCGCCGCTGGGCACGGCCTCGCCCGCGACCGCGTCATCCTCCAGGCGATCGGCCTCCTGCTGCCGCTGAACCTCGCCGCCCTGCCGCTCACGTCGGAGCGCGGGTTCATCACGCCGCCCGGGCTCGCGCGGCTCGCCGTCATTCTCGGGCAGGTGGTGGCGGTCTCCTTCCTCGATCGGGAGGCCGCAGGGGCGACCGCCGCCGTGCTACACACCCAGCTGCTCCCGAAATGGCTCTTCGCCTGGACTTCGCTCGCGGACCCGGCGTTGCTCGCCTTCTTTGTGGGCGGCGGCCTGGTGCTCGCCTCCCAGCTCATGTCACCCACGGCCACCGGTCGGTCCTTCGCCTGGGCGCTTGTGCCGACGTTCCTCGGTCTGTCCACGGTGCGCCCCGGCAACCCCGGGTTCTCGACATTCTATCTCGCTACCGCGGCGCTCATCCTGATCGTCGCCGTGGTCGAGGCGTCGTATCACATGGCGTACCAGGACAGCCTCACGGGGCTCCCCGCCCGGCGGGCGTTGAACGAGGCGCTGCTGCGGGTGGGAGGGCTGTACAGCGTGGCGATGCTCGACGTGGACCACTTCAAGCGCATCAACGACCGCCACGGCCACGACGTCGGGGACCAGGTCCTGAAGATGATCGCGGCCAAGCTCGCGCAGGTCGGTGGCGGCGGCAAAGCCTACCGCTACGGCGGCGAAGAGTTCGCCGTGATCTTCCCCGGACGCGGCGCCGAGGCTTGTGTTCCCGACCTGGAGGCGGTGCGGCAACTGGTCGAGGACACGCGGTTCATTCTGCGCTCACGCTTCCGATCCAAGAAAAAGAAAGAGAAGGTGCTGACGGACCGTGGGCCCGGCGAGCGCGTTCCCGTGACGATCAGCATCGGCGTGGCCGAGAAGACCGACCGCCACGCCAAGTGGGAGCAGGTGGTGAAGGCGGCCGACCGGGCCCTCTATCGCGCCAAAGAGGGCGGCCGCAATCAGGTGACGGTCTAGAACGCTCCCCAGGCTTGTTTGCCCGGGAG
>QHUC01000266.1 GCA_003221045.1 Gemmatimonadota bacterium
ACCTGTCGGCAATCAAGTGGCCTGGAACAACAGCTACATGACCGCCGACACCACGGTGCTCAAGGCCCTCGTCAGCAGCCCAACCAGGGCGGGCAGAGAAGTCTGGCTGATCGCCAACGACGTCAAGGTGCCGAAGTCGAGCCAGTTCAACGTTGGCATCCGTCACCTGTTCGGCGACGTGCTAGTCTCAGCGACTTATGTCGGCGTGAGAAGTTGGGATGGACTCTTCTTCAACTGGGCCAACCACGCCCTCAATCCGAACGGAAGCTGCTGCTCCAGTAATGATTACGGACACGGGTTCAGCAGCATACTCTATACGACCAACAGCGCGAAGACCTGGTACGATGCGCTGCAGGTTGAAATAACGCGTCCCTACAAGAGGACCGGCAACTGGAGTTGGGGAGGTGGATTGTCGTACACCAGCGGAGCCCGCTCCGTGCAGGGAAGCGGGGTGGTCGGGGATGTCTTCTCGACGAACCCGAACTCCGCGGCCTACCCCAAGCACTCCACCAACGACGAGAAGAGCCGCCTTGTCGCGAACTGGACGTTGGACGTGCCCTACGCGGCGGGGTTCCAGTTCAGCGGACTCATTACCGTGGGTACGGGTCCGCGCTACTCAGTCGGAGGCTACTTCCCCAACAGCGGCTATGTGCCTGGCGGATGGACTCCACCGCAGTACCCCTTCATTTTCCCGGGCGGTTGGGCCTATCGGGATGTGGACATCCGGCTGCGGAAGGACTTCCCCAACATCTCGGGAACCACCCTCGGGGTGACCGTGGATGTGTTCAATGTGTTCAACTTCAACAATTTCAGTTATCCGGATAACAACAACGGCAATCCGGCGCCGAACGGCCTGCTCAGCGATCCGCGTCGCACGCAGATCGGCGTAGAGTACCACTTCTGATGTTCGCCTTCCGCGGGCTACCGGTGCGTGCACCGGTAGCCCGTGCGGAGGCGGGCACCGCGATTATTCTCCGACCATGAGACCTACCGTTGCCTGGCTGGCGGGGGCCCTGCTCGCCGCCTGCTCCACTAACCACGCGGAGGGCCCTCCCCCACCTGACTCGGCCCAGGCGGCAGCATTCCTCGATACCGTCGAGGCGCACACGTTCGACTATTTCTGGGACCTGACCAACACGGCCAACGGGCTCGTCCCCGACCGCTCCCCCACCCCGTCCTTCTCGAGCATCGCCGCCGTCGGATTCGGGCTCACCGCCTACCCGATCGGCGTCGAGCACGGGTACATCACGCGCGACCAGGCACGGCAACGGGTGGTCACCACCCTCCGCTTCTTCTGGACCGCGCGTCAGGACTCGACGACCGCGGCGACCGGCTACCACGGCTTCTTCTATCACTTCCTCGACATGAATTCGGGAGCCCGCTATCAGCAGGTCGAGCTCTCGAGCATCGACACCGCGCTGCTCCTGGGCGGAGTGCTGTTCTGCCAGTCGTACTTCAGCGACCCCGCCGACGCGACCGAAGCCGAGATCCGCCGACTCGCCGACTCGATCTACGCGCGCGCCGACTGGCAATGGTTCTCCCCGCGCCCGCCCGTCGTGTCTCTGGGCTGGCACCCGGAATCGGGCTTTCTCGCTTACGACTGGCGCGGCTACAACGAGGCGATGATCCTCTACATCCTCGCGCTCGGCTCGCCCACGCACCCGGTCGATACCGCCGCCTGGTCCCAATGGACCGGACCGTACCAGTGGGCCACGTTCTACGGGCAAACCCATCTGGGGTTCGCGCCCCTGTTCGGGCACCAGTACTCGCACGTCTGGATCGACTTCCACGGCATCCAGGATCCGTACATGAAGGCGCATGGGATCGACTACTTCGAGAACTCCCGCCGGGCCACGTACGCACAACGGAGCTACGCCGCGGCCAACCCAGGCGGCTGGACCGGCTATAGCGATCGCATTTGGGGCCTCACCGCTTCGGACGGACCGGGCGACGCGATGCTCACGCTCGGCGGGCGCATGCGGCAGTTCCACAGCTACTTCGCGCGCGGAGCGTCCTTCACGGAGGTGCAGGACGACGGCACGATCGTGCCCACCGCTGCCGGCGGCTCGATCCCGTTTGCGCCGGAGATCGCGATTCCCGCCCTGTACGCGATGCGCCAGACCTACGGCGGAGCGCTGTTCTCGACCTACGGCTTCCGCGACGCGTTCAACCCGACGTTCACACAGACGAGCGCCGCCGGCTGGTTCGACGTCGACTACCTGGGAATCGATCAGGGACCGATCATCGCGATGATCGAGAACTACCGCACGGGATTGGTGTGGCGCGTGATGCGCGGGAACCCGTACATCGTGCGGGCCCACCCTTCAGGGTGGGAATTACGAGCGACTGCGTCCCTCCTCCTCGCCGTCGCCGCCTGCCATTCTGCCTCCGCCGCGGGGAAGAACACCGACATCGAGTTCTGGGCATTCGGCCGCGAGGGCGAAGTGCTCCAGGCGCTCATGCCGGACTTCGAGCGCGAGCATCCGGGCGTGCACGTGCGCGTGCAACAGATCCCCTGGACGGCAGCGCACGAGAAGCTCTTGACGGCATACGTCGGGAACGCGACGCCGGACCTGGCGCAGCTCGGCAACACCTGGATCCCCGAGTTCGTGGCGCTGAACGCGCTCCTCGGGCTCGACTCGCTCGTCGCCCGGTCCGCGGACGTTCGCTCATCGAGCTACTTCCCCGGCATCTGGCGCACCAACCTCGTGAATGGCGGGCTGTACGGGATCCCCTGGTACGTAGATACCCGCGTCCTGTTCTA
>QHUC01000179.1 GCA_003221045.1 Gemmatimonadota bacterium
AAGCCGCCCTGGCCGAACGAGATCGTCCCGCGGCCCCGGCACTCGGGGCAGGTCGAGAATGTCGCACCTGGGGCGCCTCCCGAGCCGTGGCAGGTCGGGCACACCTCGGGCAGCGTGAGGACGACGGGAACTTTCCCCCCGAGCGCGGCCACCCGGAACGGGATCGACACCGTCGTCTCGACCTCTTCCTCTTCCTCTTCCCCCGTTCGAGCGCCAGCGCCCCGCCTCCCGAAGATCGACGAGAACAGGTCCCCGAGCCCTCCCAGAGAGCCCAGGTCGGAAATGTCGAAGTCAACGTCCCCGCCGGAAGAAGGCCCGGCTCCTCCGCCGCCGAAGCCCGGCCCCCGACTGCTTCCCGCTCCTGCGAATGCCCCGTAACGCCGCAGCTGATCGTACTTCTTGCGCTTCTCGGGATCGCTCAGCACGTCGTGCGCCTCGTTGATCTCCTTGAAGCGCTCGGCGGCCTGTGGGTTGTTCGGGTTCCGATCCGGATGGTACTGCTTGGCGAGCCGGCGAAACGCCTTTTTTATCTCGTCGGTGGTCGCGGTCTCGGATACGCCCAGCGTCTGGTAGTAGTCCTTCGCGGACGCCATCAACTCGCCTCACCCGGCCACGTCAGCACCACCACGCGCGCAGGCCGGATCAATGCGCCGCCCATCTGGTAGCCGGGCTGGAGCACGGCGCCCACGGTGTGATCCTTGGCCGGGTGATCCGCGGGCTGCGTCGTCACCGCCTCGTGGAGATTGGGATCAAACGGCGCGCCAACCTGATCGATACGCGTGACGCCCAGCGCGTCGAGCGCCTTCCACAGCTTGCGCTCGACCATGTCCACACCCTCGTGGATCGTCTTCGCGTCCGTCTGCGTGGGATCGACGTGCGCGAACCGCGCCAGGTCGTCGAGCGCGTCCACAAGACCTCTCGAGGCGGGTCACCGCCTCGTCCGGAAGCTCCATAAGCGCCCCAGCCCCGGATTCGGCCGGTGCTGGGCGCTCGGGGTCCCCGCGAAGGGGCTCTTCTGGCTTATCGTCCATAGTGGAGCGCTTCTTGGGCAATCGGCGTGCCGCCTGGCTGCGCCGTTTTGGCCGGCGCGGATGAAGTTCAGAAGCGACGATCAGACAATAAGATAATCGGTTACAGCTTGCCCGCGAGGAACCCGATGATGTCGCCGTACGGCTCGTCTCGCTGGGGGTCGTGCAGGACTTCGTGATACATCTCGGGGTACCAGCGCACCCGGACCGCGCCCTTCAAGCTGTCGGCGAACGCCCGTGCCAAGTGGGCGTCCACCAGTCGATCCTCTCCCGGCAGCAGGAACAAGAGCGGTGACTCGATCCGGTGGCCGTCGGCGGCCACGGCGCGCTGCGCCCATTGGATCTCGCGCCACGCGCCCGGCGTCATCACCCTGTGGATCGCAGGGTCGGCGGCGTAGGCCTGGTTCACCGCGGGGTCCCGGCTCAAGACATCGGCGTCGACGCGGGCGGGGATCGGCAGTGTGGGCCACAGGTCCGCGAGCACCCGCCCCGCGAGGAGCTTCCAGAGCGGCGGCCGGAACGCGAGGCCGAGCCACGGCGACATCACGATGGCGCCGCTGATCGGATCGCTCGGCTGCGTTTCCAGATACCGCAGTGCCACGAGCCCGCCGAAGGAGATGCCGAGCAGCACCTGCGGTCGTTCGGTGCGGAGCCGCACCACCCGGCGGAATGCCTGGAGGTCGCCGAGCAGCTGGCTGAAGCGCGAAAGATGGCCCCGGCGTCCACCCGAGCGGCCGTGACCGCGCAGGTCCAGTGCGTACGCCGAATAGCCCGCATCGCGCAGGCGCTCGCCCGTTTCCCGCCAGCGGCCGGCATGATCGGCCCAGCCGTGCAGGATGAGCGCCGCCGCACGAGGAGCGGTCGCCTCGTACGAGTCGTAGACCAGCTGCGTGCCGTCAGGCGCTGTGAGTGCCGCCATTCAAGGCTCCACCACGAGGCGGCGCAGCAGGTCCAGGCCGGCCTGCGCGGCGCGACGGCGGATCTCGTCGCGGTCGCCGGGAAACACGCGCTTCACGGCGCGCGTGGTCGTGTGCACTCGCGCGGCGAGCCACACGGTCCCCACCGGCTTTTCGGGTGTGCCGCCCCCGGGACCCGCGATCCCCGTGACCGCGATCGTGCAGTCGACCGAGAACAGACGCTGGGCGCCGTCTGCCATCGCGCGCACGGTCTCCTCGGAAACCGCGCCATGGGCCTCGAGTGTCTCGAGCGGCACTTTGAGCGCCGCCGTCTTGATCACGTCGGCGTACGCCACGACTCCGCCGATGAAGGTGTCCGAGGCACCGGGGATCGCAGTGATACGCTCCGCGATCATGCCGCCCGTGCACGACTCGGCTACCCCTAGCCGATGGCGCCCCCGCCTCAGGGTCTCGAGCACCACGGCCGCGAGGTCGGCATTGTCGGTACCGTAGGCATGCCCGTCCGCCGCGATACGGAGCCGTTCGACGGCCGCCGCGATGCGCTGCTCCGCCTCCGCGGGCTCGAGTGCCCAGGCCGTGACCCGCAGGTCCACGCCCTCGACGGACGGCAGATACGCGAGCGTGAGGGGCGCAATTTCCGCTTCGATATCACCGACGCGCTCCGCGAGCGCCGATTCGGAAACGCCCGTGGTTCGCACCGTTCGCGATTGAACGACCCGGCGCGCGTCCGGGCCCTGGCGCTCGACCAGGCGCGGCAGCACGTGCTCGACGAGTAATCCGCGCATCTCCCGGGGCACCCCCGGAAGCAGGACCACCACCCGTCCGCGCCCGTCTTCGACCCACAGACCGGGCGCGGTGCCGCGGGGATTGGGCAGGACGACGGCGCCCTCGGGCACCTGCGCCTGGGTCCGGTTGATGGCGGGCATCGGGCGTCCCATGCGCTGGAATCGCTCCACTACGGCCGCGAGCAACCGCTCGTCGAGCACGAGCCGTTTGTCGAGCAGTTCCGCGACCACGGTCTTGGTCATGTCGTCGCGCGTGGGACCCAACCCGCCCGTGGTGATGACGAACCCGGTTCGGTCGAGCGCCTCGGCGACGGCGGCACGAATCACGTCGGGCCGGTCGGGCACAGTGGTGCGGCGCACGATCTCCGCGCCCGCGGCGGCGAGCGCCCGGCCGAGCTCGGCGGCGTTGGTATCCACGGTGTGGCCGAGCAGCAGCTCCGTGCCGATTGTGAGGACTTCGAGCTTCACCCGCCGCCCTTCAGGAGGGCGCGATAGCGATAGAGGTACACGATCAGGGAGTAGATCGTGAGGAGGATGGCACCTGCGAGCGTCAGCGCCACGACCGCGCCGTGGAATTGATCCCAGAAGTTGCGGAACCAGCCGGCCCATGGGTGTGTAGCGAGGGCGTCCTTCCACGCGAACCAGAACAGCGTCGCGCCGATGAATACGTTCTGCACCACCGCCTTGAGCTTCCCCGCGCCCATCGCCGGGATCACGACGCCCCGGCGCTTGGCGAAGAAGCGAAAGGCAGTGATGAGGAGCTCGCGCCCTACCAGCAGCAGCGCCACCCAGACGGGGAAGCTGCCCCACCAGGGGATGCGATAGTCCACGAGGATGGTCGGATGACGGGTGAGCCAGAAGATCGGGATCAGGGTGGCGAACAGGAGCAGCTTGTCGGCGATGGGGTCGAGCACCTGCCCCAGTTCGCTGACCTCGTTACGCCGCCGCGCGAGATAGCCATCCACCACGTCCGACGCGCTGGCCGCGAGGAAGATCAAGAAGGCGATGACCTTGGGCCAGTACCCCTCGATGAAGGGCAGCAGCGCGATGACGGGCGTGAGACAGATGCGCGCGAGCGTGAGGATGTTGGGCAGGGTCCAGCGCACGGCGCCTCCCCTAGCTGAGCGTCTTCAGCACCACTTTGCTGACCACCTTCAAGGTGTCGAACACGCCGTCGCCGCGGATCGCCACGGCCTCGAGGTACGGCGCCCGGCCGACCCACTGGTTGTCGACGCGCTCGATCAGGTTCTCGCCGGGGTGCGTCGGATCGGGCGTGACCTTCTGCTGCGCCCCGTCTTCAACCGGCCAGCCCGGGTTCAGCGAGGCCTGGAGGTCCCGAACGGGCGCCGCGTTCGGCAAGTCGCGCTTGTTGTACTGAATGGCGAACGGGATCTTGGTCAGGTCGTACCCGTATTCCGACATGTTGTCGTACAGATTCTGCATCGACTCGACGTTGGCCTCCATGCGCTCGATCTGGCTGTCGGCCACGAACACGATGCCGTCCACCCCCTTGAGAATCAGCTTGCGGCTCGCGTTGTAGTACACCTGCCCTGGCACGGTGTAGAGGTGGAACCGCGTCTTGAAGCCGCGGATCGTGCCCAGGTCCACTGGCAGAAAGTCGAAGAAGAGCGTGCGCTCGGTTTCCGTGGCGAGGGAGATCATCTTCCCGCGTGTATTGGGTGACACCTTCCCGTAGATGTGCTCGAGGTTTGTCGTCTTACCGCCCAGACCCGGACCATAATAGACGAGCTTGCAGTTGATCTCCCGGGACGCGTAGTTGATCATCGACATGGGACGCGCGTCCTCTCAACCGAAGAGTTTGTCAATTTCGTCTTCCGCGCCTTCGAGCAGGCCCTTCTCGGGCGTTGCCGGGCCGGCGCCCACGCGATTGAACATCTCCTCGAATACCTTGTTGAGCTTCTCGACCGCGCCCTTCCCCTTGAGTTTCACGAGGCCGAGAGTGGTCCGCTGATCGAACAGGACCACTAGGATCACGCGCTTCGCCACGTCGGCGAGGAACATGGACTCCTTCTCCCCCTGATGGACTAGGGAGGCGAACTCGTGCTCGCCGATCATTTTGGCGAGCTGGTCGTTGGCGCTGAAGTCGGCGGCGGTGAGGGAAGCGAATGCGGTGGGGTCGAATTGGGGCCGCTCGCCGACGGTCGCCACGAGCTGCCCGGCCCGGTCCACGAGCAACGCGCAGCGGGCGTTCGAGTCTCGCAAGAACGCCTGCAGGTGCTGCTGAATCTGCTTGAAGTCGCTCTCGGAGAACGACCAGCTCGCCGCACCTGCCATTACGTGCCCTCGGGTCTGTCGGACTCCATCATGTCCCGTCGCGCCAGGAGCGCCTGGGCGATGGTCACGCCGTCGGCATATTCGAGATCCCCGCCCACCGGGAGTCCCCGCGCGATGCGGGTCACCCGAACGCCGGTCGGCCGCAGCAGCTGCTGGAGGTACGTCGCCGTGACTTCGCCCTCCATGGAGGGGTTGGTCGCGATGATCACCTCACGCACGCCCGCGCCGTTCGCGACGCGGTCCACCAGGCGATCGAGCCGCAACGCGTCGGGTCCGACTCCCTCGAGCGGGGACAATCGCCCGCCCAGCACATGATAGCGACCGCGAAACCGTCCCGCCCGCTCGATGGCCGTCACGTCCGCAGCCTCCTCCACGACGCACAGGAGGCTCGGATCGCGCCGCGAGTCCCGGCAAATCGCGCACGGGTCCTCGTCGGTGTTCCGTCCGATCCCGGGGAGCTTCGCCAGCTCCGTCACGAGATCTTCGATGGCCGACACGTGTGCTAGAGCGGCAATTGAAACGGGAACGGCAGGCCCGAGGCGAGCTTTTTGACCTCCGCCTGGTACAGCTCGGCGGCGCGCTGCTGCGCTTGCGAGACCGCGGCGAGCACCAAGTCCTCGAGCATTTCCACATCCCCCTGAGCCACGGCCTGGGGATCGATCTTGATGGCGCGAATCTGGCCCCGCCCATCCGCCGTGGCGGCCACCATCCCGCCGCCCGCCGTGCAGGTCACGGTTTGCTGGGCCAGCTGGGACTGGATCTCCGACAACCGAAACTGCATTTGCTGCCCCAGCTGCAGCAGGTTGGATAAATCCGCCATACGCCGAAAGTTACCCCTCGCCCAAAGTGGTGGCAAGCTACTCCAACAGCTCCAAATCTAACGCGTCAACGGCGGCACTGAGGCCCGGATCCTTAGCGCGGAGTGCCTTCAGGCGTTCGGCGCGCGCCCCTTCCTCGGTCAGCCGGCCCGGTCGGGCGGACCGCTCCCCGCTCCCCGCGCCCTGGAGTTTGATGCGCACGGGCTCCGTGACGTAGCGTCCCACGAGCAGTGCGAGCGCTTCCCGCTGCCGCTCCAGTCCTTCGGCGTGCACCGGGTTGGTGTCGAGCGGACGGATGCTCACACCGATACCGTCGACGCTCACGACCTCCGCGCGCTCGAGCAACGCGCCGAGCATCGGGCTCTTCGCACGCGCGTCTTCGACGATGCGAGACCAAAGACCACGGAGCCGTTCGACCGTTAGGGCTCCCCGTTCCGGTGGTATAGGCGGGGAAACGGCCGGTGGAACGGCCGGCGACGGAGGAAGCGGAGAAACGGCGTCCCGAAGAACGGCGGGGCTTCCCTTCCCCGGCGGTTCACCCTTCCCCGGCTCTTTCCCTAGTGCGCGTAGGACCTCCTCGAGCTCGACGGTCCGACTCATCATCGCCCACCGCAGCAGCAGGAGCTCGACGACAAGTCGCGCGTTGCCGCTGGTGCGGAGCTGGGGCTCGAGTTCCGTCAGCACTGCGAGTAGCCGCACTACATCGGGAGCGGGGAGCAGGGAGCAATATCGCTCGACGAGCCCGGCCATCGCCTCGGTGAGGCCCTCGGCCTTGCCACCCAGATTCGCAAGCAGCACGGCGCGCAGGACGTCGCCCGCGCCGATCACGAATTCGCCCAGATCGGCACCTTCATCTACGAGGCGCGCCACCAGCGGGAAGACCGCCTTGGTGTCCCGCTCGGCCACCAGCCGCAGCACCTCGCCGTACACGTCGTCGGAGATGAGACCAAGCACCTCACGGACGCGGGCTGCCGTGACCGGCCCTTCGCCAAACGACACGACCTGATCGAGGATCGACAGGCCATCGCGCATGCCGCCGTCCGCGCTGCGCGCAATGAGACGCAGCGCGTCGTCATCGGCGCTCAAGCCTTCGGCGGCGAGCACCTGCTTCAGGCGGTCCACGATCGCGTGCGGGCCGATTCGCCGGAAGTCGAAGCGCTGTAGACGCGAGAGGATCGGCGCCGCGCTCTGGGCGATTTTCTGCGGCTCTGTGGTGGCGAATACGAAGACGACGCGCGAGGGCGGCTCCTCCAGGATCTTGAGCAGCGCGTTCCAGGCTTCGCGCGTCAGCATGTGGGCCTCGTCCACGATGTAGACCTTATGGCGCCCTTCGGCCGAGGCGGCGTACATGGCACGCTCGCGAAGATCGCGCGCGTCGTCCACACCCCGATTCGAAGCAGCGTCGAGCTCGACCACATCGAGGTTCACGGCGCCGGTCCAGATGCGCGTGCAGGAATCGCATGCCCCACAGGGCTCGCCCGCGACCGCAGCGGATGCCCGCCGCTCGCAGTTCAGCGCCATGGCCAGGATGCGCGCGGCCGTGGTCTTGCCCACGCCGCGCGGCCCCGCGAACAGGTAGCCGTGCGCCACGCGCCCTGCGGCCACCGCCCCGCGCAGGGCCGCGCCGATGTGTTCCTGGACGATGAGGTCGGAGAAGCGTTTGGGACGATACTTTCGAGCGAGAGCGATCATCGGAAGAAATCTACGTCAATGTCCAATGTAGAATGTCCAATGCTCAATGCTCATTGGACATTGATCATTGAACATTGATCATTGGACGTTGAAATGCCCCAGGCATCCCGCAACTACGCCCAACATCGCTTAGCGCTGCTCCCTGCCGGGCCTGACGCGGTTCACGACTGGACGACCTGCGGACCTGGGGCACTGAAAGCTAGTCAGACGGGGAACGGGAGAACAGTGACAGACGCACAGGGGTGAACAAACGGAGGCTGCTACGGCCGCGGACATCCGCTCCGCTCGAATCGCCGCTCCACGGAATCGACGCCCGCGTAGAGCACCTGATCGCGCGCCGCATGCGCCGCGTCGAGCACGCCCGCGCTACGCCGCGCCGCGTTGTAGGCGATCCAGCGGTTCTCCACATCGGTCAACCCGCGCGCCAGCCCGGCGCAGGGCAACTGACCCCTCGCGTACAGCGCCGCGCGCTCGCCGAAGTTGCGTACCAAGCCGGTGAGCGAGTCACCGATCACATCGAGCCTGGTGACGGACGAGGGTGGCGGCGGCGGGGCGGTCTGGGAGGGAGCGCCGGTCGTGGCCGGCGCCGGCACCCCTGATGCGGGCTGTCGAGCGGCGGGCTTGACCGCGGGTTTGACCGGCGCCGGAGCCGGCCGCGCGCGGTGGAGCTTATTCCTCAACGCCCACACCTTCCCAGCCGTCGCTGAAACCTTGCCCGAGATGTCGGACCACTTGCTCTTGATCGTGGACCATTCGGGCAGAGGGATTTCCGGCTGAAACCACCAGTACGCGCCGCCCGCACCCGCACCTATGAGCAGCACGAACAGCGTCAACCACACCGTCCGCGGCACGCGGCGCCGTTTGCGACGAGCGGGGCGACGCGGCTCGGGTTCCTCCAGCGGCTGCTCCTGCTCGGCCCCCGCGCGGGCTTCGAACTCCTCGGGCCAGATCGGTCCGGTCGGCGGACTCACCGCCTCGGGCTGTGGGGGCGGGGGCGGCGGGGGCGGGGCGGGCGCCGCCGGACGTGTCGGGGGCCCGCCCCGGAGCGGGGGCCGCGGTGGTGGGGTTGGCCGCCGCGGAGGCGCCGGCGGTGCTTCGTCTTCGGCCGTGGTGAGAAACTTGAGCTCGCTCCGGTCTTCGGACCGGGGCGGCGTCGCTCGCCCGTGCGGCCCCGAGGTGCGTGCGGGGGGCGGGGGGGGCGCGTGATGTCCCATGTCCTCCGCCGCCGTCAGGAATTTGAGCTCGTGCGTGTCCGCAGGCTTCGGTGGTGCTACGGCCGGAGGTGCTTCGGCGCCGAGGAGCTCGTAAAACGGCAACGCTTTGGACGCCCACTCGTCATCGGAGCTCGACCGGAAGAACGCCGCTGTCGGCTCCTCTGCATCCGTGCCGAGCAGCAGCGCGACCTGCCAGGGCTCGCTGAAGTACTGTTCGTGCGTCTCGACGTCGTGCGCCGTGAGGCTCAGCGGCAGCGGCGGATGCGTGTGGTACCACCCGATGAGGTGTGCCTTCTGCTGCTCGAGCTGTGCCTCGATACGATCCCACAGTCGCGTGATCACGTCGCGCGTTCGGTCGCCGTAGATCGCCTGGTTCAGACGCAGGGCGGCGTCGATCACCAGGTACGAGACGTTGGTCTCGGGACACTCGCACAAGTCGCCGATCAGGAATCCGAGGACTCCCTGTCCCGGACGCGCTGGTGTCGCCACGTGCTCGTGCACCGCCGTCAGGGCGGCCTGAGAGAAGAAGACGGGGAAGGCGATAGTACCCGGTCGCTTGGCGCCCTCGCTGGCAGGGCTCCAGAGGATCGACCGAGCGACGGGGATGGCCTGACGCAGCGGACCGCCCGTACTCATCGCCCCAAGATAATGCGGAGGGTGGCGCGGGCCCTAGAGAATCGGCTCACCCAAGCGTGGCCACGAGGATGTCGGCCGCGCGCTCCACGTCCGCGCGCGCCACGTCCAGATGGGTCACCGCACGCAGGCGGCGAGGTCCGAACGGCACGACGAGCACGCCAGCCTGCGCCAGCCTCGGGATCACGACCTCCGCGCTATCGCCCTCCCGGGTAAGGTCGATCATGACAATGTTCGTCTCAGGCACGGATGGACGGACGGCGCTGCACTCGGCCAGTCGCTCGGCGAGCAGGCGCGCGTTCGCGTGATCCTCGGCGAGGCGATCGAGGTGATGGTCCAGCGCGTACAACGCCGCCGCGGAGAGCACGCCCGACTGGCGCATGCCCCCGCCCAGCCGCTTGCGGACCTCCGACACTCGCGCCCGCTCGACGGTCGAACTCGCGAAGGCGAGGCAGGAGCCGACAGGGCAGCCCAGTCCCTTCGAGAAGCTCACCATCACGGTCGCGGCCCCGACGGCGAGTCGCGCGACGGGCACGCCGAGCGCGGCGGCGGCGTTCCACAGCCGGGCGCCGTCCAGGTGGACGGGCAACCCCGCGGCGCGGGCCACAGCCACGATGGCCTCCATGGTCGCAGGAGCCATGACCTTTCCGCCCGCCGCATTGTGCGTGTTTTCGACCGCGATGGCCCCGGCGCGCGGCACGTGGGGTGTGGCGGGCCTGAGTGCCGAGCGCACGAGCGCGGCGGTCAGGAGCCCATCGACCGTCGCGATCGGACGGATCTGGACGCCCCAGTTCGCGGCCACGCCCGCCAGCTCGTAGTGCACGAGATGGGCGTCGGCCTCGAGTAACAGCTCGGTGCCGGGCCGGGCCAGCAGTCCCACTCCGGCCTGATTCGCCTGGGTACCCGACGGGAAGAACAAGGCATCGTCCTTGCCGAGCAGCTCGGCCACTCGCTGCTCGAGCCGCCGTGTGGTGGGGTCATGGTCCAGGACGTCGTCGCCGACTTCCGCCTCGGCGATGGCGCGGCGCATCGCGGCCGACGGCCGCGTGACCGTGTCGCTGCGCAGATCGATCGGGCGCGCGGTCATCCCAGCCGGACCCGCTGCGAGCGCCGCATGCGGATCAGGTCGTACGTCTCCGCTACCTCACCGCCCAGCAGGAACAGGTAGGCCGTGTAGTAGACCCAGAGGAGGAACAGGAACAGCGCGACGACGTTGGCGTCCGACGCGACACGATCCAGGGTCGCGAACCGTGTGACGTACAGCGCGTAGAGGCGCTTGGCCACTTCGAAGCCCAGCGAGCAGAAGACCGCGGCCACGAGGGCCGTACGCCAGTGGATCCGGCGACTGGGAAGGAGCTTGAAGATGACGAAGAACAGCGCCACGCCCAGCGCGAAGGACGTCGTCTCGAGACTGAAGCGCCACAGCCAGTCGAGTAGGAAAGTGCGGCTCACGCTGCCCGCGTTACGCGCCTCCCACGTGGCCACGAGCGCGCCCAACACGAGCAGCGCCCCCATGCACAGCACCATCACGAGATCCAACAGCTTGGCGACCGGCCAGGGGCGACGCTCGTCGGTGTCGAACACCTCATTCAACGCCGCGCGAAGCCCGCCGAACAGCCGCGTGGAAAACCAGAGGAAGAGCGGGAGGCCCACCGCGGTCAGGCGGACACGCTGACGCACGATGCTCGCCAGGGCGCTCTCGACCTGCTCGAACGCCCTCTCCGTGGTGCCACCGACGGTGGTGGGCAGCAGGCGGGCCAGCAACTCGTGCAGCTCCACCTGATGGGCGGTGATCTGGTGCTGCACCAGATAGCCAACCGTGGCCAGGAGCAGCGCCACGAACGGGATGATGGTGAGAAGCAGGTCGAACGACAGAGCGCTGGCGAGGAAGGGGATGTTGTCTTCGAAGGCCGCTTCGAAGGTGCGGCGGGCGATCCCGGTCAGCGACTGGTGCCAGCCGCCTTCGGCCTTCACGCGACCGGCTCGTCCCCCTCGTCGGGGCGCGGCAGGGCGGCGCCCCCCCTGCTCCCAGGCCGAGTGCCGCGCCGACGGCGCTTGGCATCGCCCAGCCGTCGCTCGAGCGCCGCGCGCGTCGTGGCGGGGGGCTCCTCGGCCTCGTCGACGCGCTGGAGGAGGTCGCCGATCTCGCCCGCCTTGTCGGCCGCGAGATCGCGCAGGCCGCGGAGGCGCCGCGACAGCCGCCCGCGGGAGACGTCGCCCGGCTCGGGGGCGAACAGAAAACCGAGCACGGCGCCCAGGCTCAAACCGAGCAGGAACGGTCCGAACGCGCCACCGCCCCGTCCCCCCTCGCCCTCGCCGCCCCCTCCTTCGCGCTCGCTCATTCGCCCGCCTCGAGATCGTCCGGGGCCGCGGTCACCATGGCGCGCGGCCGCTCGTGCGACTGCAGCGGCGGCTTGACGTACCGATCGATAAATGTCCGAGTGTCGGTCACGCGCAGCTGCTCGAACAGGAAGGCGAACGTCTTCTCGAGGTCCGCCCCGATCGCGCTCCGCACGTCGGCCGGCATGTCCCACAGCCGCCGCTTGAACGGGCCGATCGCCTTCTTCCGGCTCTTATAGATGAACTGCTCCTCCGTGTCGCCCTTCTTCCACTCGTCCTTGCACTCGGCCTTCACCCATTCGTTCACTTCACGCCGCACGTCCGCCGGCAACTTCGGGTGATCGAACACGATGTTCTGAAAGTTCGTGGCCAGGTGTATCTCGATTGCCTCGCATTTCGGGAAGTGACCGAACGCATCGGCCGGGAGCGTGGAGGCGCCGTGCTGCACCGCGCCCCCCAGCCCATACTGCTCGCGCGCGTCGGCCGATAGCGCCTTCAAGGCTTCGAGGTCGAGCTGCACCTTGGCGATGGATCCGTCGGGGAGGACCACTCCCCCGTGGCTCGTGCCGGTCTGCACGGAGATCTTGCTGATCCCGGTCAGCCGCCCCAGGCGTGCGAGCGAGCGAAGGTACCCGTCCATGAACGCCTTGAGCTCATGGACATCGGAGTTCTTGCCTCCGACCTCGCCGATCTCGGCGCCGACGGACGCCGTTACCCCGCGCGGCTCGCGCTCGCGGATGAACTTGGTGAGCTCCGCCGCCCGCTCGTAGTTGACACGCTGTTGCTGGTCGAGCGCGGGCTGCGACAGGTCCACCAGCGTCGACGTGTCGACGTCGATGTTGTAGAAACCGGCGTGCAGCTCTTCCTCGATGAGCGTGCGGATCGCCTGGAGCTCCGTCTCGGGGTCGGTCGCGTACTTCTTGGCATTCACCTGGACGTGGTCTCCCTGGATGAACAGCGGGCCGGTGAATCCCTCACGGAGAGCAGCTGCGGTCATCACGGCGACGTATTCGGCGGGTCGCTGCTCGGTGTACCCGATCTCCGAGCGGGCGATCTCGCAGATCAGGGCGCCCACGTCGAGCCGTTTCGCGGCGCGGAATACGGCGCGCGCGGAGTCGTACGCGAGGACGCGGATGTTCATGGCCGGGGTGGTGAACGGCCGCACTTCGCCACGACCCCGCGCGAGGTAGAGCTCGTGGATCGACGCCGGGCGAACGCCCGCGCGCTGCCCGATCTCCCAGATCAGCCAGCGGCCCTGCTCGCGCTCCTCCGGGCCCCCGAACACGGCCTGGCGCACGAGCTCGTCGAGCTCGGCGCTCTGGCGTACGGCGGGGCTCTGAAACCGCTGCAGGGTAGCGTCGGGCGTCTTCATCATCGCGCATCCTCCTCCGCGACGAATCTAGACCGCTGCCAGGTCGATGACCAGACCGTCGTGGGCAGGCGCGATGCCCGCGGGGAGACGCGCCGCCAGTTCGGCGTGCGGCGCGTCGTGCGTGAGGTGGGTCAGGAAGGTGCGGCGCGCGCCGATCTGCTGCGCGGCCGCGACCGCTTCGGGAACGGAGAGGTGCAGTGGATGCGGTCGCGGGAGGAGGGCGTTCAGCACCAGTACCTCGAGTCCGGTGAGTCGCGCCAGGGCTTCCGCCGGGATCGCCTTGGCGTCCGTCAGGTACGCAATCGGTCCCACGCGGTAGCCGAACACCATGTGGTCGCCGTGCGGCAGCGCCAGGGCGCGCACTCGCAGGCCCGCGATCTCCGTCTCGCGGTCCGGTTCGAGGGGATGCGCCACGAGCTCGGGCTTGCTGGTCCCGGGCTGCGGCGGTGTGCCGTCGAAGATGTAACTGAAGCGCCGCTCGAGCTCCGCCAGCGTGGTACCCGCCCCGTAGACATCGAGGGCGCTTCGCTGCCGCGCGGAGATCGCCCGGAGGTCGTCGATCCCGTGCACGTGATCGGCGTGGGCGTGTGTGAACAGCACGGCATCGACGGACCCTACGCCCGCGGCCACGAGCTGCAGCCGCAGCTCGGGCGGCGTGTCGATCAGGAGCCGGCGGCCTTCGGACTCGATGAGCGCGGCCGTGCGGGACCGCCGGTCGCGCGGATCGGACGACGTGCACGTGCGACAGGCACACCCGATCTGAGGCACACCGTAGGAGGTCCCCGTGCCGAGGAACACGAGCCTCACGTCACACGACCTCGACTTTGAGCAGGTTCGTGGTGCCTGACACCTCCCAGGGAACGCCCGCCGTCATGACGATCCGGTCGCCGGCGCGGGCGTAGCCGCGCTTCAGAATGAGATCGCGGACGACCGCTAACATCGCGTCGTACCCGGGGACACGGTCCACGACCACCGGCGTGACACCCCACACCAGCGCCAGCTGACGATAGGTGGTGGGCTCCGTCGTCACGGCGAGGACCGGCACCGGCGTCCGGAGCGCGGCCACCTTGCGGGACGTGAACCCGCCCTTGGTGAGCGTCACGATGAGTGGCGTCTGCAGCATTCGTGCGACGGCGCTCGTCCCGATGGCGATGGCGTCTTCGACCGACACCGTCTCCCCCTGCTGGAGCCGGCGTTCGTCACGGCCGGGGCCGATCCCCGCCGCGACCCCCGGGCGCTCCATCTCGCGGATGATCCGGTCCATGGCCCGCACCGCTTCGAAGGGATATTCTCCAACGGCGGTTTCGGCCGAGAGCATCACGGCATCGGTCCCGTCGAGAATCGCGTTGGCGACGTCCGACGCCTCGGCCCGTGTGGGGCGCGGGTTGTGCACCATCGACTCGAGCATCTGGGTCGCCGTGATCACCGGCTTTCCATGGCGGTTCGCGTCGCGGATCAGGCGCTTTTGCACGGCCGGCACCTCCTCGAACGGAAGCTCGACGCCCAAATCGCCGCGGGCGACCATCACCGCATCACAGGCGTCGAGAATCCGCGGCAGGTCGACGAGGGCCGTGGCCTTCTCGATCTTCGCGACCAGTTTCACCTCCGGCGGAACGAGCGCCCGCAGCTCTGTCAGGTCTTCGGCCCGCCGGACGAACGACAGCGCGAGATAGTCCGCGCCCGCCGCGACCGCACCCGCCGCGTCCTCGCGGTCCTTTTCGGTGAGGGCGGGGGCGGAGACGTGCAGGCCCGGGAGATTCATCCCTTTGTTCGACGTCAGTGTCCCGCCGTCCACCACGCGCCCCTCAACGCGAGGCGGGGCGACGCCCGTGACCTCGAGCGAGAGGAGACCATCATTGAGGAGGATACGGGCGCCGGGTCGCACATCCGCCGCGAGATTGGCATAGGTCGTCGGCAACTCGTCGCCCCGGGCCACGTCCTCCGGGGCGAACACCACCTTTTCCCCGGGCCGAAGCACCCGCGGCTCAGCCAGCTTCCCGACGCGGATACGCGGCCCCTGCAAGTCCACGAGCACGGCCACGGCGGCGTCTGCTGCCTGCGCGGCGCGCCGCACCGTCGCAATCCAGCCCGCGCGCATTGCCGGCGTGCCATGCGAGGCGTTCACGCGGATCACGTTCGCTCCTGCCTCGATCAACCCGGCGATCGCTTGTGGTGTCCCGGTCGCGGGGCCCAGTGTCGCCACGATCTTGGTACGCCGCATCAGCGCTCGATCCCCTCCGCGAGTGTCGCCACCAGTGCCGGCAGCACCACGCCGGCCGGCCCGCGGCAGGTGACGTGCGCGGCGGCCGAGACGGCGCTCGGATCGGGGTTCACCTCGATCACCGTCGCTCCCGCATCGCGGGCTATGAAAGGAAGCTGCGCGGCGGGCTGCACCAGCCCGGAGGTCCCCACCACCAGCATCACGCCGGAGGCTGCCACGAGGTCCCAGGCCTCGGTCATCACTCGCTCGGGGAGCAGCTCGCCGAACCAGACGACGTCGGGCCGCACCGGCGACCCGCATCGCGGGCACCGGGGCGGCTCGCACTCTCCGTCTCCCGTTGGCTCCGGCACGAGAGCGTGCGGGAATGGATGCCGGGCGTCCACACACGAGAACCGTTCGAGCGAGCCGTGCAGCTCCAGCACCCGAGTGCTGCCGACGCGCCGATGCAGGCCATCGACGTTCTGGGTGACGATCGCGAGCTCGGGGATATGTCGCTCCAGCTGCACCAGGGCGTGATACCCGGGATGCGGCACGACCTGGCGGATGAGCCGTCGGCGCCACGCATACCAGCCAAACACCCGAGCGGGGTTCCGGCGAAACGCCGCCTCGGTGGCGAGGTCCTCCGGGTCGTAGCGCGCCCAAAAACCGGTCAACGCGTCGCGAAACGTCGGGATCCCGCTCTCGCTCGACATGCCGGCGCCGGTCGCCACGACCACACGGTCAGCATAGCGCAGGGCGTCGGCGGACGCGTGCAGCGCATCGATAGTTTTCAACATTCCACGTTGATGGCCTCGTTGTGGAAAACCAACCCGCCAAGCGCGTCGCCTAGGGTCTCACTGCCCGAGCCTCGAGTGGCGCGGGTAACACGGGCTAAGTGGCGATCGGCCGGTCGAGTAGATCGCTGACCTAAAGTGCCATCTCACGCGGCGGGTCGCCTCGTACCGCGCGAACGCGTCATGCATAAAGATACGCACATCCGTAAGGTCACCCGCCGCCCAGCGTGGCGGTCAGTGCACCACGCCGATCTGCTTCTCCTCGAGCCGCCTCTTGAAGTCCTCGAGGAGGTGCACCGTCCGGCCGATGGTCGAGGCGGGCAGGCCCTCGATGGCCCGGGCCGCGAGCCGACGCTCGAGCTGGCCGGCCCGCAGCAGCACGTCCAATCCGTGCCGCGTGAGCGTCACGCGGACGCCACGGTCATCCTCCGGGTCGGGGGTGGTCTCGACCAGGCCTTTGGTTTCGAGTCGTTGGATGAACGTCGTTGCGGCGGCGCGGGACACGCGCAGCTCCGCCGCGATGTCCTTGGGCCGAGCCCCGTCCGGGCCGCCCAGGTCCACGGCCACGAGCGCGGCGTGGGCGCGGTTGGACAAGCCATAGGCGCGAAAGGCGCGGTCGCCGGCGCGCTGGACGGCGGCATGGGCGGCGACGAGGGCGTCGGTCAACTGCAGCGCGA
>QHUC01000180.1 GCA_003221045.1 Gemmatimonadota bacterium
AACGAGCATCATCAGGGCGTGTACCGGGTCGCGTCCCGAGCGCACCAGCAGCTCGAGCGCGTTGTCCAGGCTGGCCGAGTCGCTTCCCTCCGACCAGATGACGGGCTTGAGCCGGTCCACCGCCTCGCTCCAAGGCGGTCCGGCCAGCGCGGGCTCGCGGGCCCGCATCGCGTTTCGGTTCCCCCACAGGGTATTGATCTCGCCGTTGTGCGCGAGCATCCGGAAGGGCTGAGCCAGCGGCCAGCTCGACGTCGTGTTGGTGGAGTAGCGCTGGTGAAAGATCGCGATCGCCGTCTCGTAGTCCGAGGACGCGAGGTCGGGGAAGAAGCCGGCCAGCTGCGTGCCCGTGAGCAGCGCCTTGTACACCAGCGTGCGGCACGAGAGAGAGCACACGAAGAACGGATCGAGGCCGGGTCCCGCGTCGGCGATGCGGCGCTCGATGGTCCGGCGCGCGAGATAGAGGGAGCGTTCCCACGTGGTCTCGTCGAAGCGTCCGCGCTCGACGGGCGCGGCGACGATGGCCTGCCGGATGGTGGGGCACGACCGGCGCGCGCCGGCGCCCAGCTCGTCCACGTCCAGGGGCACGTCGCGCCACCCCAGCACGGGCAGCCCCTCCCCCCGGAGCACCTCCTCGATAATGGAAGTGGCGCACCCGAGCGCGTCGTGCTCGCGGGGCAGGAAGAACGCGCCGACGGCGAACGGTTGCGCTGGCGCGAGCGCGATCCCGCGGCTCGCGGCCTCACGGTAGAAGAGCGGGGCGGGAATCTGCGTGAGCAGGCCGGCACCGTCGCCCGAGCGGTCGGTGGCCGCGGCGCCGCGGTGGGCGACCCGAGCGAGCGCCTGCAGCGCGAGGCGCGCGATGTCGGCGGAGCGGTGTCCGGACGCGCGCGCCACGAACCCGACGCCGCAGGCATCGTGCTCCCGCCAGGGGTCGAGCCCTCGCGCGCGGGCTTGGGCCCAACGCGATCGGTCAGCTGCGGGCATCGTGTACTCCTCGTCACGCCTGGTCAACAAAACGGCCCGCTCGATTGGGAGCGGGCCGGGGGGGGTTTGCCTTGAGTCGTCTACGCGCTTACGCCCGCCGTCCGCTCCCATCGGTGGGAGTCGCCGGATTCAGAATCGCGACGGTCTTCAGCGCGTGGTGACGCGTCATGTCGGGACCACCCAAAGGGACTAACCCGAAGGTATTAATATTCACCTAACAGCATAAATATACTTCCCCGTTCGACCCCGTCAAGGGGTGGGCGTCAGCAGACGCTGCAGCTCGGCGAACGGAATGAGCAGATCGGCCATGGTCTCGTACGTCCCCCGCTGGCGCAGCTCCGTCGCCGCCCGGCGTACGAGCCCGAGCGCCGCCTGGACCACGCGGGGACCGAGGCTCGCCCGCCGCACGCCGAGGCGCTCGAGCTCGCGGATGGGCGGGGCGGGGGGACCCGCGATGACGTTGAGCGGGCCGTCGATCTCCCGGGCCAGGCGCCCGATCGTCTCACCATCGCTCACGTGCGGGACGAACAGACAATCGGCCCCCGCGACGCGATACGCATTGGCGCGCCGCACCGCCTCCGCGAAGCGGCGCGCGGCGTCCCACCCCTTCACCTCGAACGCGTCCGTCCGCGCGTTGATGACGAGGGGAACTCCCGCGCTCGCGCCAGTGGCGCGTGCCGCCTGGATCCGCTCCACGTGTAATGCGAGGTCGAGCAACCCGCCATCGGCCGTGCCATCCTCCAGGTTCAAGCCGACCGCGCCGGCGGCGATCACCCCACGGGCGGTGTCGGCGGCGGCTTCGGGCGTGGCGCCGTACCCCGCTTCGACGTCCGCGGTGACGGGGACGCGCACCGCGGCCGCCATCCGACCGACCGCCTCCAGCATTTCATCACGGCTGATCCGCTCGCCATCGGGGTAACCGAACGCCCACGCTACGCCCGCGCTCGTCGTCGCGACGGCGGCGAACCCTGCCTCTTCCACGAGTCGGGCCGTGGCCACGTCCCAGGCGTTCGGCAGAACGAGAATCCCCGGTCCGGCGTGGACACGCCGGAAGGCTTGCGCCTGCTCGCTTCGATTCAACGGTCGCATGACTCCTCCTGCCTTCCACGGTGGCCAGCGACGGCTAAGTTTGGGGCACTCAAACTTAGCGCACGGTGGCCACCATGACTTTCAGCTCCGTTCGACGGCTGTCCGCGTTCCTCGCCTGCGTATTCCTGTACCACGCCCTCGCGGCGCAGAGTGTCCAGACTCCGTCCCTCACGGTGCACGCCGTCTGGGGCTCGGGTGAATACGCGAGCGACCTGGTGGACCTCGTGTGGACCTCGGACGGAAAGGCGTACACGACCGTCGAAAGTGAAGCGTCCGGCGCCACGGACCTGTACCGCGTCGATGCCGTCGGTGGGGGGAAGCAGCTGCTCGTCCGAGGTCGGGACCTGGTGCCCCCCGGGGCCGCTAAGCCGGTCGGGATCGTCGGCTCATCCCCGTCAGCACTAGGCCCGGGTACCAGCAATTCGCCAAGTTCTCACCCGACGGGCGTCAGGTGGCATTCGTTCGCGACAACAACGTCTACGTGACCGACCTCGCGACCGGTGCGGAGGCCGCGCTCACGCGGGACGGCGGCGAGAACGTCATCAACGGCACGTCCGACTGGGTATATGAGGAAGAGCTCGACCTGCGCGACGCGTTCCGTTGGAGTCCCGATGGCAAACGCATCGCGTTCTGGCGATTGGACCAAACCGCCATCCCCCCCTTCTACCTGCTGAATCAGGACTCCCTCTACCCGGCGCTCGTGCCGGTGCGCTATCCCAAGGCGGGGACCGCTAACTCCGAGGTGAAGATCGGGGTCGTCGAGGTCGCCGGCGGCCGAACGTCGTGGGTCGACCTCGGCCCCGACAAGGACATCTACGTCGCCGCAATGGGCTTCGCCGACTCGTCCGGAGCGTTGTGGCTCACCCGCCTCAACCGGCACCAGAACCGGCTCGATCTGCTGCTCGCCGACCCGCAGACCGGCGCGTCCCGGGTGATCATGACCGATTCGGACTCGGCATGGGTCGACGCGAACCAGCCTCGCTGGATCGACGGTGGAAGGCAGTTTCTCTTCATGTCCGAGCGGGACGGTTACGACCAGGTGTATTTGTTCGATCGGAGCGGCTCGCTGGTCCGACGGGTGACGCCCGGCGGCTGGGACGTACAGGACGTGTACGGCGTGGACGAGAAGAACCGTGTGCTCTACTTCAGCGGTGCGAGCGCCGGGCCGCTCGAGCGGCAGCTGATGCGCGTGGGCCTCGATGGGAAAGGCCTGAAGAGCCTGTCGACCGAGCCGGGCACGCACAGCGCCGCGTTCGCACCGACGTTCACGCTGTATGTCGACACGTACTCGCGCGCCGGCGTCCCCCCGGTCCAGACGCTCCGGCGCGCCGACGGCGGGCTGGTCCGCTCGATCGCGGACAACGCGACGCTGCGGGATAAGATCGCCGGCCTTGGGCTCAACCGGCCCGAATTCATCACGGTACAGACTCCCGACGGGGTCGCGCTGAACGCCTGGCTCATCAAGCCGAAGGCCTTCGATCCCGCGCGCAGGTATCCGCTGCTGATGAACGTCTATGGTGGGCCGGGCTCCCAGACGGTGACCGACAGCTGGGGCGGCCCGAATTACCTGTGGCACCAGATGCTCGCGCAGGAGGGCTATCTCGTGGCGAGCGTGGACAACCGCGGCACCGGCGGTCGCGGGGCGAAGTTCATGAAGGTGACTTACCTCCATCTGGGCCGCTACGAGGCCGCGGACCAGATCGCGGCGGCGCGTTGGTTCTCCCGGCAGCCCTACGTGAGCCCGGACCGGATCGGCATCTGGGGGTGGAGCTACGGCGGCTACATGACCTCGCTCAGCATGTTCCGCGGGGCGGGCGTGTTCAGGGCGGCGCTCGCGGTGGCGCCGGTGACCGACTGGCGGTTCTACGACACGATCTACACCGAGCGGTACATGCGCACCCCCCAGGAGAACGCCGCCGGCTACGATGAGAGCGCGGCGCTCGCCTACGCCGACAGCCTTCGGGGCGGCTTCCTGCTCGTACACGGCACCGGCGACGACAACGTGCACTTCCAGAACAGCGTCCGGCTGGTGGAGCGGCTCGAAGCCGCCAACAAGCAGTTCGACATGCGGATCTATCCCGGCCGGACGCATGCGATCGCGGGCGGCAACACGCGTGAGAATCTGTACGGACTCTTCACCGCGTGGCTGAAAGCGCACCTGTAGCGCGCGACCTCACGCGCCTCGGGCGGACGGCGCTCGCCGTCCTGACGCTGATCAACCTGTTCAATTACCTGGACCGGTGGATCGTCGCCGCGCTCGCCGAGAGCATGAAGCACTCCGAGCTGCAGCTGTCGGACACGCAGCTCGGGTCGTTGATGACCGGGTTCCTCATCGTCTACATGCTCGCCGCGCCGTTGTTCGGCTCGCTTGGCGACACGCGGTCCCGGCCGCGGATGCTCGCGCTCGGCGTCGGGATCTGGAGCGTCGCGACGGCGCTGGCGGGCTTCGCACGCGGCTACGCCTCGCTCTTCGCCGCCCGGGCTGCCGTCGGCGTTGGGGAGGCGGCGTACGGGACGATCTCGCCCGCCCTCCTGGCCGACTACTTCCCGCGCGAGCGGCGCGGTCGGGTGTTCGCCATCTTCTTCGCCGCCATCCCGATCGGCTCGGCGCTCGGCTACGTGGTGGGCGGGCTAGTGGACCATTACTTCGGGTGGCGCTACGCGTTCTTCGTGGCGGGCGTCCCCGGCCTCGTGCTCGCGGCGCTCGCCGTGCGGCTGTACGATCCACCGCGCGGCGCCCAGGACGCTGACGCTCCCGGCCCCCATTCGGTGACGGTCGGCCGCGCCGCCCGTGCCGCCTATGCCGCCCTGCTTCGCAACCGCCCGTACATCCTCACGGTCCTCGGCTACGCCGCCTACACGTTCGCGATCGGCGCCCTGGCGTTCTGGACGCCGTCGTTTCTCGAGCGGATCCGTGGTATCCCGAAGGCGCAGGCGACGGTGCAGTTCGGGGCCGTGGTGGTGGTCACCGGATTCGTCGGGACCTACGGCGGTGGCTGGGTCGGGGACTACTACCTGCGCACCTCCCGGCAGGCGTACCTCTGGGTGTCGGGGATCGCCACGCTCGTGGCCGCTCCGCTCACGCTGCTCGCTCTCGCGGTCGGGCAACCGTCGGTCTATTGGACGGCCATCGTCGCGGCGGAGCTGTGCCTGTTCGCGTCCACCGGTCCGATCAATTCGGCGATCGTCAACGTGGTCCCGCCCGAGATCCGGGCCACGGCTGTGGCGCTGAGCATCTTCACGATTCACGTCCTGGGCGACGTGCCGTCGCCGTCGCTGGTGGGCGCACTCTCGGACGCGCGGACGCTGGGCGAGGCGGTGTTGATCATCCCCGTCGCGGTGCTGGTGAGCGGCGTCATTTGGATGTACGCGGCCTGGCGGGGAGACCGCACGGCGGGCGCCGAGCCGTCGCCGTGAGGGCGCTCTTCCGCGCGCTCTTCGGGCTGATCCTCCGCGTATTCTTCCGACGCATCGAGGTATCGGGCTCCGAGCGGGTACCGGCGCGCGGTCCGGTCATCTTCGTGCTGAATCATCCCAGCGGGCTCATCGATCCCGCGTTCCTGCTTTGCCTGGCTCCGCGGCGGGTCTCGCTCCTCGCCAAGGCGCCGCTGTTCCGCGTTCCGATCATCGGGTTCTTCTGCCGGGCGTTCGAGGCGATTCCGGTGCACCGCCGGCAGGATGCCGGCTCGGACCCCTCACAGAACCGCGAGACGTTCGAGACGGCGCGGGCCGTACTCGCTCGGGGCGGCGCGATCGGAATCTTCCCGGAAGGCACGTCCCACTCGGAACCTCAGCTCCGACCGCTGAAGACCGGCGCCGCGCGGATCGCCGTGGGCGCCGCCGCGGCGCTCGGAGGGGAAGGGGGAGGGGGAGGGGGAGGTGGAGGTGGGGGAGGTGCTGCGCCGCTCGTGATCGTCCCGGCCGGACTGTACTACCGCGCGAAGCGCACATTCCGGAGCGCGGCGCTGCTGTACTTTGGCGAGCCATTTCCCGTCGAGCCCGTGCCGTTGGCGCAGGGGGAGGAGCCGCCGGCCGAACCGGTCCGCGAGCTGACCGCGAGGATCCAGCAGGCGCTTGCGGCCGTGACGCTGCAGGCCGGGCAGGCGGAGGTGCACGCGCTGGTGGACCGGGCGCAGCGGATCGTCAGTACTCAGGACGAGACACCCGCGACACCGCCATCCCTCATGGACGAGTTCGCACTGCGGCGGCGCCTCCTGGCGGGATACGAAGTCGCGCGGGCGCAGTGGCCGGAGCGACTGGCAGCGATCGCGACGCGGATCGACCGTTACGAAGCCGCACTCTCGGCGTCCGGTCTCGACACGCGCCAGCTGACCGCCGGCGGATTCACGCTCGGCCGCGTGAGTCGCTACGTCGTCAAGGCTGCGCTCGTGCTCGTGGTCCTGCTGCCGGCGGCGCTCGTCGGGGTCGTGATCAATTACCCGGCGTACCGGGCCGTGGGGTTCGTGGCGACCGGTATCGCGAAGGGGGCGGAGGACGCGCTCGCGAGCATCAAGGTGCTCGCGGCTATGCTGCTCTTCCCGCTGACGTGGGTCATCGTGGCCGTGGTGGTGGGGCTGCGCCAGGATGTGGAGTTGGGGGTCCTAACGCTTGCGGTCGCGCCCCTTCTGGCTTACGCCGCCCTCGTCTTTTTCGAACGGCTGGATCGTATCATCGGCGGGGCTCGCGCCCTGGGACTGTTCGCGTTCCGACGCTGGGCGTTCCTGCGGCTCCTGGCCGAGCGCAAGGGGATCCAAGAAGACATCCTCGCGCTCGGCCGGGACATCGGGGCGGCGTAAGGCTACCGCCAGGTCTTCACTTGCTCCGCGAAGGTCCGTGCGAGACCGCTCAAGTCCGCCGGAGCGATCGTGGTATCCTGCTTCAGCTTTTCCACCCTCGCGAGGTTGACCGACGCCTTCTGGTACGAGCTGTCGCTCGCCAGGGCCGCGCGGTAGGCGCTGACCGCCTGGCTGATGTGCCCGGTGCGCTCGAGGGCGATGCCCAGATTGTTCTGGAATGCCGCCACGCTCGAGTCGATCTCGATCGCACGCGCGATCGGGCCCAGCGCCTCGACGAAGTTCTGCTGGCCGATGGCGACGCGGCCAAGGTTGTTCATCGACCACGCGTCGCGCGGGTCGAGCACGATCGCCCGCTTGAACGCCTCCACCGCGCCGGTGGGATCGCCGAGCTCGTCCTTCACCCGGCCGAGCAGCCGATGGCCCTCGTTGGACGTCGAGTCGAATCGCAGCGTCGCCTCGACTTCCGGCAGCGCTTCCTGCGCCTTGCCCTGCTCGAGCAGCACGCGGCTCAGGTTGAGACGGCTCTTGACGTGGGTCGAGTCCTTCTCGATCGCCTGCCGAAACGCGCTCACGGCCTGGTCGCGGTCGCCCGCCTTCCACGACGAGAGGCCGAGCATGTAATAGCCCCACACGTTGTCGGGCTTCTGGCTCGTGTACGCGGTGAACAACCTCACCGCCTCGTCGTAGTGCTTCCCCGTGTAGGCGCTCTTCGCATCTTGGAAGGACACCGGTCCCGTCGAGGCCGGCGTGGTCGGGGTCGAGACGCTCGACGGCTCGGGTGACACCGCCGGCACTTCGGCCGCGTTGGCGTCACCCGACTCGGCGCGCTTGTCGCCGCACGCCGCGAGGGCGATGGCCGTGATGACGCACGGGATGAGTGGGAGCGTTCGCATGGTTCCTCCTCCTGGGTTGGCGCGTGGGAAGCGCCCGTGGAACAGCGGTGGACGCCCGCTGCTAAGGCAGGAGGAGGGCCAGCGGTTAGTCGTCGGCCATCGATCGTTAGATCAAGCAGTTACGTACGGGCGCGCACCGGCTCGTGTCCCGGTGGACACGCCTGGACAGAAGCTCATGTGTCCGGGTCGACACGTCCTTTGATGTTGTGCCGGCGCATGATCTTCAGGAGGCTCGCGTGGTCAGCGAGGCCGAGCGACTGCGCGGTGCGCGTGATGTGCCAGTCGTTGCGCTCGAGCGCCGCGACGATGATCTGGCGCTCGGCCTCCGCCTTGAGCGCTTGGAATGTGGTCGCGACGCTCGCGCCGCGCGGACCGGCCCCATCCCGGATCTCGGCCGGCACGTCGCCGAGACCGATGGTCTCCGCGTCGCTCGCGATGACCATCCGCTCGACGGCGTTTCGCAGCTCGCGCACGTTGTTGCGCCCCCACTCGTACGCCATGAGGCCTTCGAGCGCGGCCGGGTCGACCTTCTTGAGGTGGACCCCGAAGCGGGCACAGGTCGTCGCGAGCAGGTGGTCCACGAGGGCGGGGATGTCCGAGCGTCGTTCGCGCAGCGGCGGCACGCGCACCACGTGGACGTTGAGGCGGAAATAGAGGTCCTGCCGGAACCGCTGCGCCTGGACCTCGGCCTCGAGGTCGCGGTTCGTCGCCGCGACGACGCGCGTATCGACCGCGATCGTGCGGTGTCCCCCCAGCCGGCTGACCTGACGCTGCTCGACCACGCGTAGCAACTTCGCCTGTGCGGCGAGCGGCAGCTCTCCGATCTCATCGAGGAACAGCGTGCCGGTCGACGCGGTCTCGAACGCGCCCTTGCGGAGCGCGTTGGCGCCGGTGAACGCGCCGCGCTCGTGGCCGAACAACTCGTCCTCCACCAGGTTCTCGGGGAGCGCCGCGGCGTTGAGCGCGACAAACGGGCCGCTCGGGTTGGCGCCGAGCCGGTGCAGCTCCCGGGCGACAAGCTCTTTGCCGGACCCGCTCTCGCCCACGATGAGCACGGGGCTCGGAATCTTGGCGACGCGCCCGACGGCGTCCTTGAGCTGCTGCATCGCCGGGCTCGCACCCACCATGGGCGCGTCGGCGTCGAGCCGCTCCCGCAGCGCCGCGAGCTGTGTCGCGAGCCGCTGCCGCTCGAGGGCGTGCTCGACTTCCTGGACCACGCGCTCCATCGGCTCGGCCTTGTCGATGAAGCTCGTTGCCCCGAGCCGGATCGCCTCGGTACACCGGTCGTAGTTGCCCGTCCCCGTGTACACGATCACCGGAAGCCGAACGCCGCGGCGCGCCATGGCCCGAAGCACTTCGAACCCGTCCATGCCCGGCATCTCGAGGTCCAGGATCACGCAGTCCACCGCTTCGCGCTCGAGCAGATCGAGTGCTTCGCGACCACCCGCCGCCACCAACGGCTCGTAGCCGCCGATGCGCTTCAGGTCATAGGCATACTGCTGGGCCATCGCCACCACGTCATCGACGACCAGGAGCGTGGTCACGCGCTCGCTCCGGGGAGATCGACGAAGAACCTGCTGCCCGCGCCCGGCTGGGTCTCCACTCGCAGGGCGCCGCTCGCGTCGAGCACCAGGCGTCGGACGATCGAGAGCCCCAGCCCCGTGCCGCCGGGTTTGGTCGTGTAGAAGTCGTCGAAGGCGCGATTCAGCTGTTCCTTGGTCATTCCCTTGCCGGTGTCTGCGACCGTGATACGGACACCGGACCCGCTCGCGCCTCCATCGAAGGGTCCGGTGGATACGGTCACACGTCCGGCGCCCGCGGCGAGACTGTCGAGGGCGTTGCCGATCAGATTCTCGAGAATGCGGCGCACCACCAGGGGATCCGCCCGCGCCGGCCCGAGTGCGTCGGCGAGCTCGACCCGGACCTCGGCCCGCCCGGTATCGCCCAGACGGCTGACGGTTTCCCGTACGACAGCGTTCACGTCGCACGGCTCGCCGGTAGGCTGCGGGGAGAGCCGGGCGTAATTGCCGGCGAGGCTCTCGAGGTAGGAGATGCTCGACTCCACCGTCGGCTGCCGCTCGCGGAACGCCGCGGCGAGCCGGTCCGGGCCTTCACCCGCGGCCTGCGCAAAATGGCGGAAGACGTTCCGAATGGGGATCAAGCCGTTCTTGATGTCGTGGTTCACCTGACGGGCGAGGTCACCGACCGCGAGCCGGCGCTCGGCCTCCCGCAAGCGTGCTGCGCCCGCCCGCAACCGTTCCGTCATCGCCCCGAGGAGCCGCGTCAGGGTTCCGATCTCGTCCGCGCGATCGCTTTCGAACGCCACGTCGAGACGGTCCACATCGACCTCCGCGGTCTTCGCGGCAAGGGCAGTGAGAGGGCGACTGATGCGCGTCGAGAGCCATGCGGCGAGAAGCGACGCGATCGCGCCGGTCGCGACGACAGCGACCAGAAACGAAAGCGCGACGCCGCGACGCAGCGCGGTCAGAGAGGCGAGCGAGTGGGTGACCACGATGCGCGCCGCGAGGAGCCGGGCGGAGTCGCCCTCCGCCACGAAGGGTCGCGTCAAGGTGCTCACGACCTGGGTCGCCGGATCGGCCCACGTCGCGCTGTCGGGCGGGACGGTCACGGCCGGACGAGCGCCGTGCCTCCCGCGGCCGCCAGCAGCCGAGGCAGGTCCGGCTCCAGCTGATCATACTCGTTGCGAAAGTGGCCCGAGCTCACGATCCGCCCCTCGTCGTCCTGTATCTGCAGCATCGCGAGGCCAGCCAGTCGCATCGCGTTGCCGGCGTAGTCGAGCAGGTAGCTCCGGTCGCCGCCCTGAAGCACCGCTGCCCGGAAGCGGTTATCCGAGGCGACCGCGTCCTTGAGCGCGGCCAACCGGGTCGCGACGCCCGCACTCTGCTGGTCCAGGTCCGCTTGAATCACGGCGACGAGCGATGTAACCCGCTGCTGGTAGGCCGCAGTCAGGCGGTCGGCCATCACCGTCCGGACGCGCAGCCCGAAAATGACGAGCGGCACGAGCACGACCGCTCCAAACCCCACGAGCAGGCGCGCGCGGAACGTCATGGGGAGGCGGTGGGAGAGGCGAATCGCAGCGTGCCGTCCCAGTCGCTCCACAGACGCGGGAGGGCGCGCCGGAGCACGGCGTGCGAGCGTACGTCGAGGAGCGGCACCACCTTCCCCGCGGAGCTCCACGGGGGCAGCTCGACCGCGGCGGCGCGGCAAGCGTCATAGACCCGCGCGTGGAGCTCGAGCACATACCCTGCGTCGCCGCCGGCACGGAGCGCCGACCCGAACGCCGCCGCCGGGAGGCCCGCGGCGGCAGTCCCGCGCCCGAGCACACCGAGCCCCACCAGGCGCGCGGCCAGATCGGCCGCGCTCCGGTCGGCCTGATTGTAGACAATGCGCCGGCGCCTGGCCCCCGCCTCGACCGCGTCGCGTCCTCCCACGAGCCCGCAGCGCGCCAGCTCGGTGAACCACGGGTGCCCCTTCTCGTCGGACTCTTCCGCCGGTCGCGCGTCGCCATGCACGGCTTCCCGGAGGCTCTCCAACCGGAGATCGCCGACCCCCGCGCGTTCCCCTGCGGGGACCAGCAGCACGTAGGTCCGACTCCATTCGAGGGGCGCATCGGTGTAGCCGCGCAGTCGCGCGGCATACTCCAGGGTGGCCGGGTCATCGACCACGAGCATGTCCGCTCCGCCGTCGAGCGCGTCGCGGGCGCCGTCGGGCGGCGTAGAGGTGATTTTGACGACTGGCAGCCCCCCCCGCCCCCCCGGCCCCCCTGGCCCCCCGTGCCCCACGGGCCGTGCCACGAGCAGGTCCGGCGTTCCGGCCTCCGCGCCCGTCAACCAGAGGCGCCCGGTCCCGATCGGCCAGCCGCCGCCGGGCGCGGGCTTCGTGACGGCGAGCGCGGGGTCGGCGAACAGCTCGAGAGGCATGTCAGGTCCGCCAGCACGTTTTCCCACGGAGAGGGTGTGGTCGTCGGCGATCGTGACGACGCGCGCGAGTCCCGAGTCGCGCGAGCGCCACGCGGCCACCACGTCGACTGCGGTCACCGGTGCGCCATCCCAGAAGCGCGCGCCTTCACGCAGCGCGAACGTCCAGCGGTCTCCGTCTTGCGACCAGGACCTGGCCAACGCGGGCAACGCACGCCCCTGGCAGTCCACCCGGAGCAGCGACTCGTAGAGCTGCGCGAACACGAGTCGCTCTGCGTCGTTCCTAGGGGCGGGTGCGTGTGCCGGATCGACGGGTGCGGTGACGGCGAGCGTCACCGTGTCGCGAGACACCACCGCGCTCGCGGCGAGCGTGCAGCTCGTGTCGGAGGGAGCGACACCGGGAGTAGGGGGGAGCTCTGCGCGCGGCCGACCGGCACGGCACGCGGCCGCGAGCAGGCTGACAACGATGATGCGCTTGCGAAGGGAGTTCACTGGATCGGGCTCCGGCGGGTGGCTCTTCGAACGATACCCAGGGCTGGAAGCCCGAGCCAGGACGCGGGTTACGCCCGCGGTTTGCGTGACATGAGAGCGAGGACGTTGCCTTCCGAGTCCCGAAATTCCGCCAGCCAGAGGTCATGATCCGGCGCCCGGTTCACGAGGTGAGGCTCGGTGGCGAACTCGACGCCGCGGTCGCGCAGCGTCGTGTGGGCCGCGGTGATATCGGGCACGAGGTAGTAGATGATGGAGGAGGGATGGTCGAGCTCTGCCTGTTCCGGCACACCGAGCATGACGCTGATTGTGCCGCATTGGAAGAAGGCCATCTGCGGCGGCGCCTGGAAGAGGAAGGGCATGCCGAGGATGTCGCGATAGAAACGGATGGCGCGGTCGAGATTCCGGGCGCGGACGAAGATTTGGCCGATGGACGAGAGGCCGAACTGGGTGGTCGCGGTTGCCATGACTGCCTCCGGACTAGGTGGAGCCGAGTACCGGTTCCTGCTGCGTGAGACAATGCAACGTCCCGAGCCCCCACACCAGATCCACCGCGTGAATCCCAATGACGGGCCGGTCCGTGAAGAGTTCGGTCAGAATGCCGAGGGCTGTACGATCCTTGGGGTCGTTGAATGTGGGCACAAGTACCGCCGCGTTCGCGATGTAGAAATTGGCATAGCTCGCCGGTAGCCGCTGGCCGTCGAAGTACGCCGGCCCCGGCATGGGCAGATCCACCACCTCGATCTTGCTTCCATCTTCGAGCCGCATGCCGGCGAGTCGCTCACGATTCTCCGCGAGGGCGCGATAGTTGGCGTCCTTCACGTCGGTCTCGCGGCACAGCACAACCGTCCGAGGATCGACGAAGCGGCACAGGTCGTCCACATGTCCGTGAGTGTCGTCTCCCACGATTCCCTTGCCGAGCCACAAGATGTTGGCTGCCCCGAGCTGGTCCTTGAGCACCGCTTCGATTTCGCCACGTCCGAAGCCGGGGTTCCGGACCTGGACGACAGGGTCGAGCAGGCACTCTTCTGTGGTGAGCAGGGTGCCGCGCCCGTTGACGTCGATGCTGCCACCTTCGAGCACGAACTCCCGCGGCTCGGTCCGAAACAGCCGCAGCTTGAGCCGCGACGCGACGCGCTCGGCCACGCGATCGTCGAGCTTCCAATCGGAGTACTTGGCCCAGGCGTTGAATCGAAACTGGGCGATCGCGAGCGCGGCGCGAGGGCCGGCCCGGCGCACGAAGATGGGCCCGAAATCGCGGGTCCAGCCGCGGTTTGTCGCGAAGCGGAAGAACTCGAGGCGGTCGGACCCCACGCCCACCTGCGCGAGCACGCGTCGGGCGCGGCGCTCGTGGTCGGCGGAATTGACCAGGATCCGCACGAGCTCTCCCCGGGCGAGCGCGCGCGCGATCTCTCCGTACACCCAGGGGATAGAGCCAAACTTGCCCGGCCAATCGCTGGCGTTGTGCGGCCAGCCGATCCAGGTGGCGTGATGCGGTTCCCACTCGGCGGGCACGCGGAAGCCGAGGCCCGCGGGCGTCTCCGCCACTACGAGCGGTCGTCGAGGAACCGGCTCGTGATCCCTCCGTAGGCGTCGATCCGGCGGTCCCGCAGGAACGGCCAGCCGCGGCGGACTTCCTCGATGCGCGCGAGATCCACCTCCGCCACGACGATCGCTTCGCGGTCCGCCGGGGCCTCCGCGAGGATCGCGCCGAACGGATCGGCGAGGAACGAGGAGCCCCAGAACTCGATTCCATCTCCGTTCCCGCCGGCCGGGGTCTCGTGTCCGACCCGGTTCACCGCGGCCACGTAGCAGCCATTCGCAATCGCGTGGCCTCGCTGAATGGTGCGCCAGGCGTCGAGCTGCTCAGCGCCGTGCGCCGCCTTTTCCTTCGGGTGCCAGCCGATCGCCGTCGGGTAGAAGAGGATATTCGCGCCCTGCAGCGCGGTGAGGCGAGCTCCCTCGGGATACCACTGGTCCCAGCACACGAGCGTCCCGATTCGTCCCACGCCCGTGTCGAACGCGCGAAACCCGAGGTCGCCGGGCGCGAAATAGTATTTCTCGTAGTAGGCCGGGTCGTCCGGGATGTGCATCTTGCGGTACACGCCCGCCACCCGCCCATCGACGTCGATCGTCGCGGCGCTGTTGTGGTACAGTCCGGGAGCCCGGCGCTCGAAGACGGGCGCGATGACGACCACCCCCGCCTGCTTCGCCGCCTTTCCGAGCGCGTCGGTGCTCGGTCCGGGGACCGGCTCGGCGAGATCGAACACGCGAGCGTCTTCGGTCTGGGCGAAGTAGCGTGATCGAAACAGCTCTGGCAGGCAGACGACCTTCGCGCCAGCGGCGGCGGCTTCAGCAACCTTCGCGATCGCGTGCCGCAGGTTTGCGTCCGGATCGGCGGACATCGTCATCTGGACGAGCCCGACCGAGTATTTCCCCGGCGTCGAATGGGCGGCCATGTGCGGGAACAGTACAAGGCCCCGTGGTTCCGCGACAGCCCTACGCGATCAATCTTTTCGCGGCGCCCAGCGGCGAGGATCGAAGAGTGAGTCGGGGAGCGCCGTGCCGGTCTGGATCTCCGTGTATTGCTCGAGCCAGCGCTGCTTGCCGTCCACCAGGAACGCCACTTCTGCCGAGAGCCACGCGTCGCCGGCCGGACGATAGTCGTTGAAGCGTATGTCGCTCGTGCGGGTGGTGTCGCGCTGCGCCGGTTCCAGCAGCCGCACGAACACCAGCCGCTCCTTGTCCACCCAGAACTGCCGCCTGTGCCGGTCGCCGGACGCGGCGCCGACGATGTAGACGGAGCGCCCCTCCCATGTGTCCTCATGCACCGTCGCGAGATCCTGGGAGTCTCGCACGAACAGCACGCCTCCCCCTGAGTCCCGCGGCTGAAATTCGATTCGGAGCCGCCCAGGTATCGCCGCGTACTCCAGCCATGTCGAGTGCTCGGTCACCCCATCGGGCGCGGTCGCGGTATTGCGTTGCACAAAGGTGAGCGTCCGGTACCACTTGCCCACGTAGCGGTCATGCATGGCGGCGACGATGGCGCGGCCGCTCGGCGGAGTGCCCTGGTTGAGGGTCAGCCATGCATACAGGAAAGAGAGCATTGGACCTCGCTCCGTGTCAGGGCGTTCCGACGACGAGTTGGGTTTCCGCGGTGTAGTCCGCGATCCCGCACAGTGTCACCCTCGCCGTGTATCGACCAGGCCGTGGGGCGGCGTCCGGAGGAAGCGGGACGAATTGCCGGTAGACGCCTCCCAGCTCGATCACGATCCGCTCCTGGTTACGGGTGGGGGCGGGGATCGAGATCTGCCAGGGCGTCCCCCCATCCTGGGGGCGTACTTGTACGCAGAGGATGTCGTTCGTCCGAAACATGAAGTCGAGCTCGGATTGACCGTGGTTCAGGACCGTGTACACGAGCAGGGGCTGGACGCCGCTCCATCGCCCGTCGGGCAGCCGCCACACGAATCGGTCGGGGATGGCGGACAGCGTGATGATGGCGGTCTGGTCGAACGAGGGATGGATCTCCGAGCGACCGGTGCCCTCGGGCTCGACCTCCTGCACGTGCGTGACCTCGAAGGCCGCCTCTCCCGGCGCGAGCCGCACCCGCCCAACCGCCCTCACGTACCGGTCTTGCAGCCGGGAATAGGGACCGACCTTGCCGCGGGCCGTGAGGAGATTCACCTGTCGACCCGCCACCGTCAGCGGCTGCGGGAGCATGATCTCCCAACCTCCAGAGTCGGTTCGCTCGACGAACCCCTCGGCGGTGACGGTCGTATCGGAGCTCGCCTGGGCGGGTGCCCGACCCACACCGGCCGC
>QHUC01000181.1:0-9065 GCA_003221045.1 Gemmatimonadota bacterium
CGCCCGAGCCTTCGGCCTGGGCCCGAAGGACGTCCGCTTGCGGGTGTCCGACAGGCGTATCCTTGTGGCGGAGCTGACGTCGCGCTATGGCATTCGGGAAGAACAGATCCCGCCGGTGCTCGCCGCCCTCGACAAGTGGGAACGTGATCCGGCTGCCGCCGAGCGTCAGCTCGCCGACGTGCTCAATGCCGCAGACCAACGGAGCGCCGTGTCTACCTTCCTCCAGACTCTGGGCACGTCACGGGGTCGCCCCGACGCGGCGCTCATGAGCTCGCCGAGCGCGGAGCCGTTGATGGAATCCGCGCGTCGTCTCGAAGGCATGGGCCTCGGGGAATTTGTGGACATCGACCTTCGCATCGTGAGAGGGCTCGCGTACTACACGGGCATCGTGTTCGAGCTGTTCGATGCGAAGCAGTCCTTCCGGGCGATCTGCGGGGGCGGCCGCTACGACAATCTCATCAAGGAGGTCGCCGGCATAGATTTACCGTGTGTCGGCTTCGGCATGGGAGACGTCGTCCTCGGCGAAGTCCTCAAAGAACACCGCAAAGCCTTCGAGGCGCCGAGTCAACTCGACGCCTTTTTGATAGCGGTGAGCGGGGAAGACGTCGCGCTCGTCCTCAAGCTCTCGCACGAGCTGCGGGACCGTGGCGTCGCCGTGGAGTACGCGCTCCGCCACGCGCCCATCCGGAAGCAGCTTGAGCTCGCGGTCGCACGCGGTGCTCCCCGGGCCGTGATCGTGGGACCGGAGGAGCGCAAGGCCAAAGTCGCCGTGGTCCGCGACCTGAAGACAGGGAGACAGCACAAGGTGCCGTTGGCAAAAGTGCGCAAGGGCGTGTTCACATAATGGCCCAAGCCCAAAAGATCACGCCACGCGCCAAGGACTTTAGCGAGTGGTACAACGACGTCATCATACAGGCCGAGCTCGCCGACTACTCGCCGGTGCGCGGCTGCATGGTGATCCGCCCGCACGGATACCGCATCTGGGAGCTGATGCAGCGCGCCCTGGACGATATGCTGAGGGCGACGGGGCATGAGAATGCGTACTTTCCGCTCTTCATCCCGATGAGCTTCCTCGCGAAAGAGGCAGAGCACGTCGAAGGCTTCGCGAAGGAAGTGGCGCTCGTGACGCATACGCGGCTCAAAGCGACCGGCAAGGCGGGCGCCCAGGCGGTCGCGGTGGATCCGGATTCCGCGCTCGAGGAGCCGCTGGTTGTGCGGCCGACGTCCGAAACGATCATCTACGCAATGTTCGCGAAGTGGATCCAGAGTTATCGTGATCTGCCCCTCCTGATGAACCAGTGGTGCAACATCGTGCGATGGGAGCTCCGCACCCGGCTCTTCTTGCGTACCACGGAGTTCCTGTGGCAGGAGGGGCACACCGCTCACGCGACCGAGGCGGAGGCCGAGGCGGAAGCGCGTCAGATGCTCGCTGTGTATCGCAAGTTCCAGGAAGACTGGATGGCGATGCCGGTCATCACCGGTCGCAAGACCGACAGCGAGAAATTCGCCGGCGCGCTCCGCACGTACGCGCTGGAAGCGTTGATGCAGGACAACAAGGCGCTCCAGGCGGGCACGTCCCACAACCTGGGGCAGAACTTCGCCAAGGCGTTCAACGTGCAGTACCAGACGGCCGCCGGCGGCCTCGAGTATGTGTGGAATACCTCCTGGGGCGTTACCACCCGAATGATCGGTGGCCTGGTGTTGACCCACGGCGACGACAATGGTCTGATCTGCCCCCCACAATTGGCCCCGATTCAGGTCGTGATCGTGCCGATTTGGAAATCCGATGCGGAACAGGAAACGGTATTACGAACGGCTGTCAGTGTTCGAGATGACCTCGTGAAGGCCGGGATTAGAGTCAAGCTCGATGGCCGGCCGGAACTCAAGCCGGGAGCGAAGTACTTCGAGTGGGAAGCCAAGGGCGTGCCGCTGCGGCTCGAGATCGGGCCGCGCGACGTGGCGGCCGCACAGGTCATGACGGCCCGTCGCGCCGGCGGCAAGGCGCCCGCGAAGGTCGAGGGGATCGCGCGCACGGTAGCGGCCGCGCTGGACGAGATCCAGGCGGCGCTCTTCCAGGCGGCCAAGGAGCGTCGCGAAGCGCACTCGATCCGCGGCGCCACCAAGGCGCAGTTCCTGGAGTTCATGAAGGGGGGCGGAGGCTTCGCGTACGGCGGGTTCTGCGGGTCGGCGATCTGCGAGGCAGAGATCAAGCGGGAGACCGCCGCGACGGTTCGGGTGTTGCCCGATGAGGAGTTTCGCTCGCCTCAGGTGCCAAGGACGTGCATGTGGTGCGGCAAGCCGAGCATCGCGGAAGCGGTGTGGGCACAGGCGTACTAGCCTTCGATCCCGCCCTGCTGCGCGCCATCGCGGAGCGGGTCGGCACGCCGACGTACGTCTACAGCGCCAACCTGATTCGGGCGCAGTACCACGCGCTGCACGACGCGTTAAAGGGCGTGCCGCACCGGATCTGTTATTCAGTGAAGGCCAACGGCAACATCGGTGTACTCCGGGTGCTCAAGGGCGTTGGCGCTGGCGCGGACATCGTTTCGGTGGGCGAGCTGCGCCGGGCGCTGGCCGCGGGCTTCGACGCGACAGCCATTGTGTTCTCGGGGGTCGGCAAGACCGCGCTCGAGCTCGAAGAAGCGATCAGAGTGGGCGTCGGATTCCTCAATATCGAATCCCCCGCGGAACTGGACGCCGTGATCGCCGTCGCCCACAAGCTGAAGAAACGCGCCAGCGTGGGCATCCGCGTCAACCCGGATGTCGCGACCGAGACGCATCCCTACACCAAGACCGGGGAGAAGACCGCCAAGTTCGGCGTACCGTACGACGAGGTCGTGCGCGTGGCAGAGCGGGTGGCCGCCGAGCCGCTCTTCACCCTGCGCGGCCTCGCGATGCACCTGGGCTCGCAGATCACCGATGTGGAGCCGTATCACCGCGGCACGGTCAAGCTGCTGGAGCTCGTGACGGCCCTTCGCGCCTCCGGGATCACGACGGTCGAGGCGCTCGACGTCGGGGGTGGACTCGGCGTGCGCTACCACAACGAAAAGGCGCCGAGCCCGGAGGCCTTCGCTGACGCGGTGGCGCCGCCGATCCAGCAGGCGGGACTCGCGCTGATATGCGAGCCAGGTCGCTACCTGGTCGCGAACGCGGGGGTTCTCGTCACGCGCGTGCTCTACCGCAAGCACGCGGGCGGCAAGGAATTCGTGGTGGTGGACGCCGGGATGACCGATTTCGTGCGGCCAAGCCATTACAATGCCCATCATGAGATCGTGCCGCTCAACGATGGCGCGCGCCCCGACGAGATGGTGAACGTGGTGGGTCCGATCTGCGAGTCGGGCGACTTCCTGGCGCTCGACCGCAAGCTCCCGGCGGTCGAGCCCGGTGAATACCTGGCGGTGCTCGGCACGGGTGCCTACGGTTTCGTGATGAGCTCGACTTATAACCAGCGACCCCGACCACCCGAAGTGCTGGTCGAGGGGAACCGCTACTACATCGCGCGCCAGCGCGAAACGCTCGACGACCTCCTGCGCGGTGAGATTCTCGAGCCGACGACCTGGTACCAGGCGTGAACCGCATCCTGATCCTCGATTACGGCTCCCAGTTCACCCAGCTCATCGCCCGGCGAGTGCGCGAGGCCCACGTCTACTGTGAGATCCATCCCGCCGCGCGCGGGAGGGATCTCGCGTTCATCCGGGAGTTCGCGCCCAAGGGTGTAATCCTGTCCGGCGGCCCGAACTCGGTATTCGATCCCGGCGCCCCCACGGCGGACCCGGGGTTGCTCGAGCTCGGCACCCCGATTCTCGCCATCTGCTATGGCATGCAGCTCGTGGCGTATCTGGCGGGTGGCAAGGTCAAGCCGTCACCGGCGCGCGAATACGGGCGGGCGGACGTCACCATCCGAGACGCCAGCGTGGGAACCCTGTTCGCCGGATTCGAGCCGCAGGAGTGCATCACGGTGTGGGCCAGCCATGGCGATCGGATCGACCAGCCGCCGCCTCAGTTCCGCGTGACCGCGTCGAGCCCGAACGCGCCGGTCGCCGCCTTTCAGCACGAGGCGCGGCCGATTTTCGGCGTGCTGTTCCACCCCGAGGTCGCCCATACACCGCGGGGCGGCGAGATCCTCCGGAATTTCCTGTTCGAGATCTGCGGCTGCACACCGGATTGGACACCGGGCCATTTCATCGAGCACGAGATCGCGCGCATCCAAACCCTCGTGGGTCCGAAGAGCCGAGCGATTTGCGGCCTGTCGGGGGGCGTGGATTCCGCCGTGGCCGCGGCGCTGGTGCATCGCGCGATCGGCGATCGGCTCACCTGCATCTTTGTGGACCACGGGCTGCTGCGCCTCAACGAGCGGGAGCAGGTGGAGCGAACCTTTCGGGCGCACTTGGGGATCGACCTCCGCGTTGTGGACGCGGAGCAGCGGTTTCTCGAGGTCCTCGCCGGTGTGGAGGACCCGGAGGAGAAGCGGCGCCGCATCGGGCATACCTTCATCGATGTGTTCGAGCAAAGCGCCGACCAGGTCGCCGGCGACGTAGGGTTCCTGGTGCAGGGGACCCTGTATCCCGACGTGATCGAATCCGCCTCTCCGCGTGGGGGGCCGTCCGTCACGATCAAGACGCACCACAACGTCGGCGGCCTGCGGCCCGATCTGCCGTGGAAACTCATCGAGCCGCTCCGGGAGCTGTTCAAGGACGAGGTGCGGCAGGTGGGGCGGGAGCTCGGCCTGCCGGAGGAGATCGTGGGGCGCCATCCGTTCCCGGGCCCGGGCCTTGCGATCCGGGTGCTCGGCCCGGTGACGCGGGACCGACTCGATCTCCTCCGCCGGGTGGACGCGATCTACGTCGAGGAGATCCGAGCCGCCGGACTGTACGACCAGATCTGGCAGGCGTTCGCGGTGCTGCTCCCGATCAAGTCCGTGGGGGTAATGGGGGACGGGCGCACGTACGACCACGTCGTTGCGCTGCGGGCCGTGACCAGTCGCGATGGGATGACGGCGGATTGGTTTGCGTTTCCTCCCGACGTCCTCGGCGAAATCAGCAATCGAATTATCAACGAAGTGAGGGGAGTGAATCGGGTGGTGTACGACGTGAGCTCGAAGCCGCCGGCGACCATCGAGTGGGAGTGAAAGGCCGGGTGGGGCGTTGCCGGGAACGGCGTTGCCGGTGAAAAGCGTTGCCGGGTGAGGCGTTGGCGGAAGAGTCGTTAGGAGAGGCTCCGAATCAGTGCCATGACGAGGCGGACGCAATGGGTCCGCGCGTCGCGCAGCTCGCTTAGTCGCCTGCCCGACAAGTACCCGTGCGCCTCGGCGAGCTCGAGCACCGCCTGCAACTCATCGAGTGAGCCCTTGGCGATCTCAAGGTACCGCTTGAACTGACGAGAGCTGGATTGACTAGCCCCTTCCGCGATGTTGAGGGAGACGCTGTAGGCGGCCCGGCGCCACTGCGCGCCGAGTGCGAACACCTCGAGAGGGGGGAGGGTCAGGATCGCATCTCGAGACAAGAGCGTGAGGCGCCTCGCCTCCTGCCACGCGACGAGCTTCCGGAAGTCGCCCATGCCCGCAATCTGAGCGACGGGCGATAGTCAGCGTCGTCGTTTCGCTTCGCGCAGGGTCGTTTTGCTGCGGGGCAGCCCGGCAACGCCTTCATCGGCAACGCCTCACGCGGCAACGCAGTAGCCGGCACCGTCTCTAAATGTTCTTGTCTTCCAGCAGCTTGAGAAATTCCTGTGCCGTCCCGATCCGCGCCAGCTTCGCCGGCACGTCGGGCTCCTTGGCGAACTGGGCGATCTTGCCGAGGACCGGCAGGTATTGGTTTGAGACCTCGAGGGGAGGCGCGACGATCAGGAAGAAATAGTTGACCGGCTTGCCGTCGATCGCGTTGAAGTCGATGCCTTCAAGCTTCCGGCCGAAGGCGACCCGCAGCTGGCTGACGGCGAGGGCCCGGGAGTGGGGGATGGCGATGTTCTGCCCGATACCGGTCGAGCCGAGCGTTTCGCGGCGCTTCAACATCTTGACGAGCGTCTGCTCGGACTTGTCGTCGAGTTTGAGCAGCCCGACGAGCTCCTTCAGAACGTCGTCTTTGGTGGTGCTCTGCAGCTGCAGGTTGATCGCGTCGTCGGCGAAGAAGTCACGCAAGCGCACGGCGATTCGCTCCGGTCGAAACGGCGGCGAAACCTAACGGCTGGTTGCTCCCCGCGCAACGCGTCATTACGTTGTGTGACATGGACTTCCCGTATCCCGTCGGGCACGAATTCCCCCTCTTCCTCGCCCCCATGGCGGGGGTGTCGGAGTCGCCGTTCCGGCTCATCGCCCGCCGGTTCGGCGCAGATGTGGTCGTATCCGAGTTTATCTCGGCCGTCGGCGTGGCACGCGGCTTGGAGCACCTGTTCCACGACATGCGGTTCGAAGAAGTGGAGCGCCCGGTCGGGATCCAGCTGTATGGCGCCGACGCCACGGTCATGGCCCGGGCGGCGGAGATGGTGACCGAAGCCTGCAAGCCGGACTTCATCGACATCAATTTCGGCTGCCCTGTGAAGAAGGTCGTGAAGAACAACGGCGGGTCCGGATGCCTGAAGGACTTGGGCTTGGTGCAACGGATCATCCGCGCGGTGCAAAGTGCGACGCACCTGCCTGTGACCGTGAAGATCCGGAGCGGCTGGGACGACAGCCAGCGCGATCCGGTGACCATCGCGCAGCGCTGCCGTGAGGCGGGCGCCCGGGCCCTCACGCTGCACGCGCGGACCCGCACCCAGATGTTCGCGGGGAAGGCGAATTGGGACGAGATCGCCCGCGTGGTAGAGGTCCTTGACATCCCGGTCATCGGCAACGGGGACATCGCGACCGCGGCGGACGTCGTCGCCATGCGCGCGCACACGCGGTGTGCCGGCGCCATGATCGCCCGCGGCTCGTTCGGCAACCCGTGGATCTTCGCGCAGGCGCGCGACCTGCTCGCCGGGCGGTCGATGCGGCCCGATCCCCGACCCGACGAGCGGTTCACGACGGCGCTCGAGCACGCCCGGCTCGCGCTCCGCCTCCAAGGGGACACGCGCAAGACGGCGCTCGAGTTTCGCAAGCACCTCGGCTGGTACACGAAAGGCGTGCCCGGAGCGTCGCTGCTGCGCGAGCGATTATTCCAGATCGACTCGATGCGACAGGCCGAGGCGATTTTCATGGCCTACCTCGCCGCGGACCCGGTCGAGCGGGCAGCGTGAATTTCGAGGAGCTGGGACGGCTCGTCGAGCGCCTCCCGTTCGCGTCCATCGATCACCTCCGGCCCGCTACGCAGGGCCACCAGGAGGTGATTTTTTGCCAAGGGAAGACACCCGAGCAAGTGGTCGGGATCGCGGAGCGGCTCGAGGCCGCAGGCGGGAGCTTTCTCGCCACGCGGGCCGACCCGCCCCACCGTGCCTTGCTGGCGACGCGATTTCCCCGGGCGGAAGTGAATGACCTGGGCCGCGTCGTCTACCTGCCGGCCGATCCCGAACCCGCCCCCACGGGGCGGGGAACCATTCTCATCGTCACCGCGGGCACGAGCGACCTCCCCGTGGCCGAAGAAGCCGCGGTGACGGCGCGGGCGTTCCGCAACCCGGTCGCCCGGCTGACCGACGTGGGCGTCGCGGGGATCCATCGCATCCTCATCCAGACGGAGGCGCTGCGGAGCGCCGCCGTCATCATCGTCGTCGCCGGGATGGAGGGGGCCTTGCCGAGTGTCGTGGGCGGGCTGGTCGCCGTACCGGTGATCGCCGTCCCGACAAGCGTGGGGTACGGGGTCTCCTTCGGTGGTGTCGCCGCGCTCCTCGCCATGCTCAACTCGTGTGTGGCCGGCATCACCGTGGTCAACATCGACAACGGGTTCGGCGCCGCCGCCGCCGCAAGCCGCATCAATCACGCATGAAGGTCCCCCCGGCGGGGGTCTGGGTCGGGCGCGTTCTCGCGGTGCTCGGCCTCGCCGCCGTCGTGTTCGCCGTTCGCTCCGCCGACCTCTGGGCGCTCGTCGCCGCGTCTGGCGGGTTTCTCGTCGCGATCGGCCTCGCCCTGCCGCCTCTCGTTCGCGCGTGGCTCTCGGACGCCCCCGCCCCCCTGAGTCGCCCGTCGGACTTCGAGCACCTCCTGGACCTCCTGTGCCGGTCATACGGGGCCCGGGCGGGCTGGATCGTGGGTCTCGAGGAGGGCGACCTCGAAGTCGCGGGCCGTGGCGCCTTGGAGGCGGCCGCCCGCCAACGAGGCGCCGCCCTCGTGCAGCTCGCGTCCGTAGATGGGCGGGCCCATGTCGCCCGCGAGCCGGCCGGCACCTACGTTGCCGTCGGGGATTTTCCCTGGGGCGCGGGGCTGCTGCTGCCCCCCGAAGATGGCGCCACACCCGTTACGGAGCGCGCCACCGACGAGCTGCGGCGCCTGGTCGCGAGCATGCGTCTCGTAGGGCAGCACCAGACCGCCGACCAGCCAGCCCAGTTCGTGGCGAAACAGCTCGCCGCGATGGCGGGTGGCGCGCAAACACTCGAAGGGATCGCCAAAGCGGGTGTCATGTTGGCTCAGCAGCTCACCGAGCGCGGCGCCGCGATCATCCTCCAGGGTCTCGGCTCCGCAAGCGCCGAGTCGCGGGTCGTTGCCGTGTCCAAGCTGGCGGACGGCCGGCTGGACGGGCTGACTCTCACGGCCGACGCTCCCGCGCTCCGGGCGATCGCCGCTCGCGTGCCGGTGGCCTCACTTCGCTCGGAGGATGTGTTCGGCAGCGCGTTGCCGGACCGGCGACGGCGCGATCGGGCGGGTACGGCGTATCCCTTGCTCGACGGGCACTTCGCCATCGGCGCGCTCGTGGTCATGGGACCTCCCTTCGCCGCCGGTACGCCCGCGGCCGACCAGCTCCACCGCCTGGTCGCCGAACTGGGGTCGCGGCTGGCGGCGGCGCGCGCGCTTCATGAAGCGGAGCAGCGGGCGGTGAAGGATCCCCTCACGGGGTTGCGCAATCGGCGGGAACTCGAGCGCGTCCTCAGCGTGCACGACAACAAGCAACCGCCCATCGCGACGCTCATCTACGCGGACCTTGACCACTTCAAGAAGCTGA
>QHUC01000181.1:9164-11126 GCA_003221045.1 Gemmatimonadota bacterium
GGTGACGCCTATCCGCTGACAATCTCATGCGGTGTGGCGGGCTATCCCGACAGCGTGAGCACCGTCGAGAACCTCCGGGTCATTGCGGACGCGGCGCTATACCGCGCCAAGCAGGGCGGGAGGAATCGCGTGGAGCGGGCTCAGGGGGAGCCGATGCGGTACACCGGGTGAATCTCCCACAACGCCTGCACCGAAGCGTTGCAGCGCCCATGCCCTCCGTCGATCCGTTCACTGCGCCGGCCACCGCGGCGATGCTGTCCATCGAAGAACGCGAGTCCCGTGACGCGAGCTCGGACTGGTCGGCGCAGCATGCCGCCCTTCCCAACCCGGTGGGCGACGATCAGCGAGTCGAGCGCTGACCGAGCGAGCGCGTAGCGCGGGCTGTAGCGCGGGTGCGGGATCTCCGCGACGATGCAGGAATCGACGGGGCTGTCGGCCCGGTCGGTCAGCTCGAGATGCCAATCGTCATCGTCCTTGTACTTGTCCACCCGTCGCACCCAAGCGAGGAGGCTGTAGGTCCGCAGCTCGCGGTCGGCACGCGGCGCGCAGTCGTCGCGCGAGCCGAGGAGTGGAGGCGCCCAGGTCGCGAGCATCGCCGATACGGACGTGGGCTCCGGGGGGACGGCGACTCCGGAGGTGTCGACCTTCTGGGTCCAACGGTAATGGGGCTCGCCACACACCTGTGCGCGCAGGGACGTTCCAGCGAGCACGGCGATGACGCCGAGCGTCGCGCGTATGGCGATTGCCTCAGGCAATCGCACTGCCGAGTGCGAGCAACCGCTCCTGAGAGCTCCGCCGATCCGCCCCCGCCCCCCCCTCGGGCGTGCGGCGCCGATAGCTGCCATCCGGCTCGAGGTCCCACGCCGTGGGGTCGGCGAGCTGCAGCTCGAGAATGCCGTCGAGCCGGGCCCGGCTGACTTGATCCCGCACCGGCGCCACGACCTCCACGCGCTGTCGAAGGTTGCGCGGCCGCCAGTCGGCGGACCCGATGTAGTACTCCGGCTCGCCCCCATTCGCAAAATGGTAGATCCGGGCGTGCTCCAGAAAGCGACCCAGGACACTTGTGACGCGGATCCGCTCCGACAGTCCCACCACGCCGGGGCGGAGCGTGCAGACGCCTCGGACGACGAGGGCGATATCGACGCCGGCTTGCGACGCGCGGTACAAGGCCTCAATGATCTCGGGATCCGCGATGCCGTTGATCTTGGCCCGAATCCGGGCCTCGCGGCCCGCCCGCCCGTGCTCCGCTTCCCGGGCGATGAGCTCGAGCAAGCGTTTCGTGAGGAAGGTGGGCGATACGAGAATCCGCCGGAACGCGGTCTGCGGCGGCCGGGATGACCCGGAGAGCTCGTTGAACAAGTCGTTGAGGTCGGCGCCCAAGTCCGGGTCCGCCGACAACAGCCCCACATCGGTGTAGGTCGCCGCCGTCGCCGCGTTGTAGTTACCGGTCCCGATGTGGACGTAGCGCCGAATCCCGCCGCCCTCGCGTCGTACGACGAGCGCGGTCTTCGCGTGGGTCTTGAGATCGACCAAGCCATACACGACGCGGATGCCCGCTTGCTCGAGTTTCCGGGCCCACTCGATGTTACGCTCCTCGTCGAACCGCGCCTTCAGCTCGACGAATACGAACACCTCCTTGCCGCGCCCTGCGGCGCGGACGAGGGCATCGACGATCTCCGAGCGCCCTCCCGCCCGATACAGCGTCTGCTTGATCGCCACGACGCTCGGGTCGCCTGCCGCCTCGGTCACGAATCGCTGCACGGTCGCCTCGAAGGCATCGTAGGGATGATGCACGAGCACGTCACGTTCGGCGAGGACCGCGAAGATCGAGCGCCCCGGGTCGATCGGCGAGGCGCCTTCATGCGGGGCATAATCGAGGGTCGGATGGGGCAGGCGGGCGAGATCGCGCAGCCCTCCCAGATCCACCAGACTCGGCGCGGCGTATAGATCGCTCGGACCGAG
>QHUC01000268.1 GCA_003221045.1 Gemmatimonadota bacterium
CGAAACACGTCGGTCCACCCCGCTTCGCGCACTCGATACAACACGGCGTTCGGCGCTCCGGGCAGATCCGCCAGCTGTGGCTCGGTCGAGCTCACGGTCCAGTGATCGATCCCGGCCAACACGAGCAGGGCGAACGCCGCCGAGGCGACGAGCGTCCGCCGCGTGGTCGTCGAGGCGAGAAAATGGTACAACGACCATACCTCGAGGGCGAAGAACGGGAAACCCAGGAAGCCCACGAGCGGCATCTCGAAGATTTTGAGACTCTCGAGGAACGGCACCGTATAGATCCACCGGCCGCGCGACACCGAGTTGAACGTCTCCCACAACACGCCCGCGAACAGCCCCGCGGCCATGAGCCGGGAGATCCGCCCCCAGCGCCCGCGCTGGGCGTCGGCGAACAACGAGCGCTCCGGGTCGCGCGTGTACAGGTGCGGCTCGACGATGAGCCACACGGCGCCCCAGGTCAGCGGGTGAAGGAGCCGAGGGAAGGCCAGCGCCGCCGCGAGCAGGCCCCAGCCCGTCCAGCCGGCGACCTGCAAGTGCTTCCGCTGAAGCGCCATCGGCCGCCAGCCCAGGTCGCGCCACACGGCGAGTCGGTCCAGCACGCGTTCACCCAGGAGGACAGCGGGGACCACCGTCGCGAGCGAGATGGTGATGCCGAGCCAGCGCTCGAGCCGACTCGCGGGCAGGAACACGTAGTACCAGTCCTGGAGACGAAAATTGCACGCCTCGAAGACAAACCAGATGACCGCCGACCACCACAGCATCAGAACGAGCTCGCGAGGGCGTCCGAGCAGCGACTCGCCGCCCAGCAGGACGACCACCTGGTCGAGCACGACGAGGGTGGGATACCACGCGAACACGTAGAACCAGGTGGGGACGGGGGGAATCTCGTAGGAGAGAAGCACGGCGGCGGCGATCAACGCGATCACCGCCGCCGCGAGTCTCACCCGGGCACGAGCGAGAGGGTCGCGCTGCCATTCGCTGTTCAGGCGTGTTCCTCCTCGAGATGGCGGCCCAGTTCCACGATCGTCGCCACGCAAATCTCCGCATCGGCGAGCGTCGAGCGAAAATTCGTCACGCACCCGCGCAGCACGAACCGGCCGTCGAGCATCGTCCCGGAGACGAACATCCGCCCGTCGCGATGGGTGCGATCGAGCAGAGTACGGTTGAACGCGTTGGCGTCACCCCGGCCGGGCACGTATCGCACACAGAAGCAGCTCAGGTCCGACGCCGCCGGCACCTCGAGGCGGGGCTGGCGCGCGGCCAGCCGGACGATCTCCCGCGCGACGGCGATGTCGTTGCGCCAGAGCTCTCGATACCGCTCGAGGCCCACCGCCTGCATCACTGCCCAGACCTTCAGGGCGCGGAATTCGCGCGTGAGCTGCGGGCCCAGGTCGGAGATCCAGACCGGTCCCTCGAGGTAAGAGTCCTCTTCGAGCGCCAGGTACTCCGCGCGAGGCGCGAACATCGCTCGGAGCGTGGCCGGGTCGCGTACCAGGGTGGCGCCCGCTTCATAGGGGACATACAGCCACTTGTGCGGATCCATCGCGACGGAATCAGCGCGTTCCATGCCACGATACAGGGCGGCGAGCTCGGGTAGCGCGGCGCCCACCGCACCGTAGGCCCCGTCCACGTGGAACCAGCACCCGTGCTCCCGGGCCACGTCCCCGATCGCGGCCAGGGGATCCACCACGCCGGTATTCACCGTCCCGGCGCTTGCGACCACACAGATCGGCTCGAGTCCCGCGGCCCGGTCGGCGGCCATCAGCGCGCGCAGCGCGCCGACATCCATGCGGTATTCGCGGTCGACGGGCACGAGCCGCAGCGCGTCGCTCCCGAGGCCGAGCAGCTC
>QHUC01000182.1 GCA_003221045.1 Gemmatimonadota bacterium
GCCTCGCCGGTTGCCTATCTTGTCCGGCGAGGCCATTTGCGTATCCCGAGATCGTACTTGCTGCTCACCAGCCTGGCGCTCTGGGGCTGTAGGTCCCGGGCGCCCGCGGAATCGTCGTCCCCCTCCCAACCACCGGTCAAGCAATCGGTTAGCAAGGCGGCGGCGAGCGCCGCCCGCACCACGGGCGTCGCCATTCGTATCCCGGCAAAGGGGGGCGTGCCCCGCGCCTATCGCTTGCCGGGCCTGGCGGAGATCCCGACCGCCATGCGGGGCAAGCTCCCTCCCGTCGGGCGGGTGATCGGGCTCGACGCCGAAGCCGAGTTCCTCTACGTCACGACGCCCACCAAGGACACGACGGCTCAGAAAGCCCAGAAGGGAAAAAGGGCCAAGAGCGTCCCAACGGACTCGACCGCCAAGTACGACGTGCTCGCCCTGGACTTGGGGAGCGCACGTGTAGATACCGTGGCGAGCGGAATCGAGCAGGCCACCCTTGGCCCGGACGGTACGCTCTACACCGTCGACGCCAAGCGGCGGGTCGTGTCCGTGGCGCGACGCTTCCGCGTCGCATGGCCGCAACCACTGCCCGGTGTACCGCTGCAGTTGTTCGGAGCCGCCGATCAGCGGCTGGTCGTTGCCGAGCCGCCGAACCTCGTCACCGCCGCCGCCGATCAGCCGGCGACGAGTCGAGCGCTTCCGGCGGGGAGCGACGTGGCCGCAACGCGCTGGGGCGACCTCGTCGCCGTCGCCGCCGATTCGGGCGTGGTCCTAATGGATCCCCTCGGTCGACGTGACGCCGCATTCATCCGGTTGCCCGACCATCCGCGAGCCCTCGTGTTTTCACCGTCCGGCCATCGCATCTACGTGGCGCGCCGCACCGAGCCCGGACTCGCGGCCATCGATCGCTACGAGCGCGAAGAGATCGACGGCGTGGCCCTGCCGTTGCCCGCGACCGCCATCCGGCTCGATCCGCTGGGGCGCTGGCTCCTGGCCAAGCCGAGCGCCGGCGATTCGGTGTGGGTGGTGGATCTGCCGGTGAAGCGACTGGTGGGGTCGGTGCCCTGCGTCTGGCGCGTGGACCTGCCGGCGATCGCACCGGAAGGCGTGCTCCTCGTCCGCCAGGGAGACGACGTGGTGGCCTACCGCCCGGACTCGCTCGTCGAGACGGGAAGGGTGAAAGGCGGCGGGGCCGATCTGTGGACGCTCACGGCGTGGCGCCCGCGGGGCGCATATCGCGGCGCGTTCGCCGACGCGGATGGCTCGGGAGCGCCGTCCGGGGGGCCGGTCGCGTCCGACACGGCCGGGCCTGAGGGGCCGATGTACGTGCAGGTGTCGACGTCGCAGAACGAGGCGTGGTCGTCGGAGATGGCACAGCAGCTCACCCGCGCGGGTCTCGCGGCCCGAGTGCTCGACCCCAAGAATCCCGACGATGGCTACCGCGTGGTCCTTGGCCCCTATCCCACGCGCGCCCAGGCCGAAGCGATCGGTCGGAAGGTGGGCTGCTGGCGCGGCCTGGGACGTGGCGCGGGCGGCCGCCCTGAACGGTCGTCGCGTGGCGCTCGTCGACCTGTGGCTCGAGCACCCGATGCTGCACGAGACGGTGGGACTCGCGCCCACGGAAGGGATCGTCGACGCGTTCGAGTACGACGTGTCGCTCACGAAGGCCGCGCATGAGATCGATCACGTGTTCTTCATTGCAGCGGGCGCCGTCACTGCGCATGCGGGTGATCTGTTCGCGAATCCGCGATGGAAGAAACTGCACGGCGGCTTCAAGGTGGAAGACGCGCTCCTGATCCTTTTCCTCTCGGCTGGCGCGCTCGCCCGTCTCTCCGCAGTCCCGGACGGACTGATCGTGCTTTCGCCCGATGGCTACGAGCCCGAGTCCTCGATCGGCCAGGGCATCGCGGCGGCCATGGAGCGCGGCGTCCCGCTGCTCGGTGTGGTGCGAGAGCGGTGGACCCCCGCCCCGGATATGCGCTCGGTCGCGCCGCCGCCCGGCCGTATTTCCGCCTCCGCCGCACGGCGGCCGGCGCGGCGGCGGACGCGCCCGGTCGTGATCGCAGCGACCCTCGTCGCCGGCGCAGCCGGCGGGTGGGGGCTGCTGGTACGCGGAGCCGAGCGTGCGCCGACACCGGCGCGGCCGGCGCCTGCGCACACCCCACGGGCCCGCCCCGTGGCCGCCGCTCCCGCGCCCCACGCCGACTCCCTTTCGTGGACGGTGCAGCTCGCCGCCTACGCCGGGCTCGATAAAGCGCTCGCGCTGGCGGACCGCCTGAACGCGCAGGGCGTGACGCCCTTCGTCACTCCCGTCGCCATCGGGGGTGGGGGCCGCGGTGATGCGACGGTGTGGTACCGCGTGTTCGCGGGCGCATATCCGACGCGCGACTCCGCGTTGAGCGCGCGCGCAGGCCTGTGGGCGCGCCAGCTCACCGATCGCGGCCAGGGCGATGTGCTGCGGGCTCCCTATTCCCTCGCCCTCAGCCGGCAGGGCGGCGGGGGCGTCCGGACGGACAGACTGCGAGCTCGCGGGATCGCCGCGGTCGCCTGGGATTCGGCACGGCTCCTCGTGGGCGCCTTCGAAACTCCTGAGCAGGCCACGGTTCTCGAGAACCAACTCAAGCGCGCCGGCGTCTCGGCCACTCTCGTCACCCGGATGACAACCACACCATGAGATTGACCCGGCTGGAGCTGGCGGGATTCAAGTCCTTTGCAGGGACGGTGGAGCTGCCGTTCGAGGCGGGGGTCACCGCCATCGTGGGGCCGAACGGATGCGGGAAGTCGAACATCTCCGATGCCGTGCGCTGGGTGCTGGGCGAGCAGTCGCCGCGCTTGCTGCGGGGCGGCAAGATGGAGGACGTCATCTTCCAGGGCTCGACCGGCCGCCGTCCGGTGAACGTGGCCGAGGTGTCGCTGGTGTTCGACAACTCGGACGGAACGCTGCCGGTCGCCTACCAGGAAGTGGTCGTGACGCGACGGCTCTCCCGCTCCGGGCAGAGCGAATACCTGCTCAACCGGTCGCCGGTGCGGCTGCGCGACGTGCAGGATCTGCTGCGCGGCACGGGACTGGGGGCCGACGCGGCAGTCGTCATGGAAGCCAAGATGATCGACGCCCTGCTCTCCGAAAAAGCGGAGGAGCGCCGCGCGCTGTTCGAGGAGGCCGCGGGGATCGGGTTGTATCGCGACCGAAAGAAGAGCACCGAGCGGCGGCTCGAGGAAACCGCGGCGGACCTTGCCCGGCTCGACGACCTGGTCAGTGAAGTGCAAACCCAAGTCCGGAGCCTGGCCCGTCAGCGCGGGAAGGCGGAGCGCTACGGCAAGATGATCGAGGAGCGCTTCGGCGTGGCGATGACGCTGGTGCGACGCGAGCTCGAGGATCTCGATCTCGCACTGGGCGGGCTCGGCCAGCGGGCCGAGCATCTGGCGGCCGCGCTTCCGGCGGAGCGCGGGCGACTCACCGAAGCGGAGCGGGAGCGCGAGGCACGGGCCCAGGCGCGCCATACGGGCGAGGCGCGTCGCACCGAAGTCGAGCGCCGCCTGGCCGACGCCAAGCTCGAAGTGGGGCGCCTCGAGGGCGATCTGGCGCTCGCGGCCGAGCGGCTGCGCAACGCCGGGCAACGGCGCGCCACCGCGGCGCAACGCCGGGAGCAGGAAGAAGCGCGCGCGGTGCAGGCGGAACGGGAGCGGGCGGCGGCGGCCGCAGAGCACGCCGCGGCCGAGCGGGACCTCGCGTCCGTCGGCCAGGAGCTCGCCGGCCGCACGGCGCTCGAGCAGGCGGGCCGTGACGGCTTGCTGGCGCAGCGCACCGCCGTTCGCGAGCTGGAGGAAGACCTGCAGCGCCGGGCGGAGGCGTTCCGGGCGCTCGAGGGTGAGCGCGCGGCGCTCGAGCGGGAGCGGGCAGAGCTGCGCCAGCAAGTGGCGCACGCCTCGCAGGAGCGGCTCACCCGCGACGCGGCGGAGCGGGCCGCCACGATGGAAGTGCGCACGCTGGCGCACCGCGCCGCGACACAGGCACGCGAGGCGGCGCAGGCGGTCGAGGCGCTCGAGGCGGCGCGACGGCGCGTGGCCGAGCTCAAGGAGCGGGAGACGCACGGTCGCACGGCGCGCCGTCAGGCGGAGGAGGCGCTCGCCCAGGTGACCGCGCGACGCGACGCCATCGCCGAGCTCGAGCGGGAGCGCGCCGGCCTCGCTCCGGCCGCGCGCGCCCTGCTCAAGGCCAAGAAGGAATTCGGCGACGCAGTGATCGGCCCGCTGTCGGACTTCGTGCGGACCAGCCGCAGCGACGCGACCCTCGCCGAGCAGCTGCTGGGCGAGTGGTTGCACGCCGTCCTGGTGCGAGACGCCGCCGCCGTCGACGCCATCAGGCAGTGGCACACGCGCGCACAGCCGGGCCCCCTGGTCCTTCTGCCGGCCGTGCCGGGTCCCCGCCTCGCGGCGGACGGCCATCCGCTGCAGGACTCCCTGCGGGTGGACGGACCGGCGGCCGCCTGGGTGCGGGCCCTGCTCGCGGGGCACGAGGTGCTCGAAGGCGGGAACGCGTTGCGCCGCGCGAACGGCGCGGTCTTCCTCGCGAGCGCGAACGGAGCCGGAGGAAACGGGCCGCTGGAGCGGCGTGCCGAGCTCGAGTCGCTCGGTCAGGACGCGCGTGAGGCGGAGGCGCGTCGCGACGCCATGGCCGCCACGCTCGAGCGCACGCTCAGCGAGCTCAGCGCCGCTGAAGCCGCGTTCGTCGAGGCCGGGGCGCAGGCCGAGCGGGCGCGCCAAGGGGAGCTCGAGGGCGCGGTGTTGAAGGGAGACGCCGAGCGCGCGGCGGCCCACGCGCAGCGAGAGGCGGCGGACGTCACGGCGCAGGTCGAGCGGCTGTCGACGCGGCTCGAGGAAGTGGAAGCCCGCCTGGCAGCGCTGCACGGAGACCTCGAGCGACACGAGGTCGAGCGCGTCCGCCTGGACGAGCGGTTAGGCGGAGAGCGGGCGCGGCTCGTCGATCTCGAGGCGCAGCAGGAAGCGGCGCGCGAGCAGCGCGTGCAGTGGCAGGTGGATGCGGCGCAGGTCGAGGCGCGGCTCGCCGCCGCCCAGGAGCGATCGGGCCGCGCGGCGGCGGCGGCCCAGGAGGCGCGCGACCAAGCGGGTGCGCTCGCTCGGGAGATGGACGAACTCGAGCGCGAGGCCGCCACCCTCACGGCGCAGCGGGCCCAGTGGGAGGACACGCTCAAGGAGCGGCGGCACGCGCTAGGCGCCCTGGAGCGGGCGGCCCGCGAGGCCGGGTCGCAGGTGGAGCAGGCCGAGGCGAGCCTCGCACAAGGGGAAGCGGCGCTGGACGAGGTCCGGCGTGCGGTCGACGCCCGCGGCGCCGAGGAGCACAAGCTCGAGCTCGAGCGGACGGAGGTCCTCGGCCGGCGCGCGGGAGTGGTCGCACGGGTCGAGGCCGAGTGGCGCAAACCCCTCGACCGACTCCTCGCCGAGGCACCCGAGGTCGCAGGCGATCTCGAGTGGCTGCGCCAGGAGGACGAGCGGCTGCGCAGCGCCATCGACGCGGTCGGGCCCGTGAACGCACTCGCGGTGGACGAGCACGCCGAAGAAACGAAGCGCCTCGAGTTCCTCATGACCCAGCGAGACGACCTCGTGGCCGCACGCCAGTCGCTCCAGCAGGCGGCGCGGGAGATCGATCAGACGGCCAAGACGTTGTTCCTCGAGTCGTTCGGCAAGGTGCGCGAGAATTTTCGCACGGTGTTCCAGACGCTGTTTGGCGGTGGCGAATGCGACGTGCGCCTCGCCAACGAGGACGAGCCGCTCGAGAGCGAGATCGAGATCCACGCCGCCCCACGAGGCAAACGCACGCAGCGAATCCATCTGCTCTCGTCGGGCGAGCGGACGCTGCCCACAATCCGCGCACCATGCAGGCGGCCGACGCGGTCTACGGCGTCACGATGCAGGAACCAGGCGTTTCGACCATCGTGGGCGTCCGCCTCGGCCAGATGGAGCCGGCCTGAGTGGACCTCGTCACCGTCGGTACGGGGACGGTCGCGCCCTCGGCGACCCGCACGTCCGCGTGCCATTGGGTGGCGCGGGGCAGTCTCAAGATCCTCCTCGACTGCGGGGCGGGCACCCTGCACCGCCTCGCCCAGTTCGGCCTCCCGTGGCACCAAGTGAGCCACGTCGTGCTGTCGCACTTCCATCCGGATCATTGGGGCGAGCTCCCGATGCTCGTGTACGCGCTCAAGTACACCACGATGCCGCCGCGCCAGGAGCCCCTCGTGATCCTGGGTCCGCGCGGCGTCGTGCGGCTCATCAAGCAGCTCGCCGAGGGCTACGGCCCCTGGCTGCTCGACCCCGGATTCCCGATCGGCATCCTCGACGTACAGGACGGCGAGCCGTTTCCCCTCGATCGCGACGTCAGCCTCGAAACGTTCCCGGTCCCGCACACGCCTGAGAGCGTCGCGCTGTCGCTGACTGCGCCCGAGGGCCGGCTCGTCTACACGGGCGATACCGGCCCCTCCAGCGAGCTCGCCCGGTGGGCGGGCGGCGCGGATGTCCTGCTCGCGGAGTGCTCGCTCCCCAAGGAGATGGCGCTGGACATCCATCTGACGCCGGAGCAGGCAGGTGAACTCGCGAGAGATGCCGGGGCACGCCACCTCGTCTTGACGCACTTCTATCCGCCGGTAGAAACTTCGGACCCGGCCCGAGCGGCGGGGGCCCGGTTCCCCGGCCGGATCACGGCGGCCAAGGACGGCGACCGCTTCACCATCGGAGGGGGAGGCAAGTAGTGCTGATCGTCATGCGACATGGCGCGAGCGAGGACGAAGTCCGGCGCGTCATCGCCGTGATCGAGGAGATGGGCTACAAGGCGCGACCCATGCCCGGTGCGCAGCGCACCGCCGTGGGCCTGGTCGGCAACGACGGGCGGGTGGACGCGTCGCGGCTCGAAGGCCTCCCCGGCGTGCAGGACGTCATCCACGTCACCAAGCCGTACAAACAGGTGAGCCGCGAATGGAAGGCCGAGAATACGGTCGTCCGGCTCCCCGGCGGCGTGACGGTCGGCGGCACCGAGGTCGTGACGATCGCCGGGCCCTGCTCCGTCGAAAGCGAGCGGCAGATCATCGAGGCGGCCCGCCTGGTGAAGGACGCGGGCGCCGTGATCCTGCGCGGCGGGGCCTGGAAGCCGCGCACATCGCCCTACGCGTTCCAGGGGCTGGGCCGGCCGGGACTCAAGCTGCTCGCCAAGGCGCGCGAGGAAACGGGCCTCTTGATCTGCACCGAAGCCATGGACCCGGAAGGCCTGGGCTACGTTGCCGAGGTCGCGGACATCATCCAGATCGGTGCCCGCAACATGCAGAACTCGACCCTGCTCAAGGCGGCTGGCCGGGCCAAGAAGGCGGTCCTCCTGAAGCGCGGTATGGCCGCCACGATCGAGGAGCTCCTGCTCTCCGCCGAGTACGTACTGGCCGAAGGAAACCACGACGTGATCCTCTGCGAGCGCGGGATTCGCGGGTTCGACACGGCCACGCGAAACGTCTTCGACCTCACCGCGATTCCCGTGGTCCACAAGCTGTCGCACCTCCCCATCATCGCGGATCCCTCGCACGGTACCGGGCTGCGCGACAAAGTCATTCCGATGGCGCGCGCGGCGGTGGCCGCTGGCGCGGACGGGCTTATGGTGGAAGTGCACCCGAACCCGGAGCAGGCGCTCTCAGACGGCGCGCAGACGCTGTTCCCCGAGCAGTTCGCGCAGCTGATGCGCGAGATCCGGGTGATTGCGGATGTGATCGGGCGGAGGGTCGCAGAACCGGCGTCGGTGGGGGCGTGAGCCAATTGCGGATTGCGGATTGTGGATTGCGGATTGTATGAGCCTGCTCCTCCACGCGGACGCGAGGACTCTCCACCGACGCCAGTCGATCAATTCCGCAATCCGCAATCCGAAATCCACAATCATTGCGATCGGGATCTCCCTTAGCCTGCAATCCCCCGACCCCTGGCCCGCCCTCGACCACGCCAGCCAGATCTACCAGACCATCACCAGCCTCTCAGCGGATTTCGTGCAGGTGATCACGAACCCGATGATCGGCACGCCCGACACGACCCACGGCCGGCTTTACCAGATGCGCCCCAGCCGGTTTGCCATGCGATTCACCGATCCGAAGGGCGACCGCATCGTCGCGGATGGCCGCTTCCTGTGGCTCTATACGCCGAGCACCACGCCCGGCCAGGTCATCCGGTCGCGCATTCCGGAGTACGGCACCACGGGGCCCAATCTCATCGGGCAATTCGTGGAGCAGCCGCGCGAGCGCTACACCGCGCATTACGTGCGCGCGGACTCGCTCGAGCACACGTCCGTGGACGTGATCCGGCTCGTGCCGAAGGGGCACGACCAGCCCTACAGCGAAGCGGTGATCTGGGTGGGGCGGGAGGACGGGCTGGTGTACCGCCTAGACATCACCGAGGCGTCCGGTCAGGAGCGGACGGTGATCCTACGGAACCTCAAGGTGAACCGGGGGGTCCCTGGACGCGAGCTCACGTTTTCACCCCCGGCCGGAGTACGGGTGGTAGATCAGTAGCCAACGCCGCAGCCACGCGCGCTGCGGTGGCTGCGTCCATCCCGCGCTTCTGCGCGAGCTCGAGCGCCGCCCGTCCCAGCACTCGATACAGCATCGCATCATCTGCGGTCAGCGCGTCGAGGTGGCGGCGGACGGTCGTCTCGTCGCCCCGGGTCACGGGCCCGGTGAGGGCAGCGATCGGCTGCTGCTGTTCGAGATTTTCGAGCGTTCCCTCCACCAGTGGGCGCAGGGCATGCCACGCGTCCGCGTCGGACAGGCCGGCGTGCCGCAGGAGTCGCTGGGCCACCGCCTCGACCACCACGAAGTAGTTCGACGCGAAGACGGCGCCCGCGTGATAGATCGCCTTGGCGTTAGCAGGGAGGCGAAACGGGCGCATCCCGAGGTCCTGCGCCAGGCCCTCGGCCGTCTGCACGGCGCGGGGCATGCCCTCGACCGCGACCCAGGCGCCCTTCAGCCGTTCCGCGGCGCGCTCCGGCTCAGAAATGGTTTGGAGTGGGTGGAACGATCCCAGGGCAGCACGGGACCCCACGAGCGGCGCGTGCGCCTCTTGCCCCTGGGACCCGGACAGGTGCAACACCACCTGCTCCGCGCGTACGGCGCCGGAGCGCGCCAGTATGGCGGCAAGCGGCGTAATCGCGTCGTCGCGTACCGCGAGAATGACGACGCCCGCCTGGGCGATCCAGGCGGGCGGCTCAGTCTCCGGGCCCACGGTGAGGGCGAGCGGCTTGGGCACGGGCTTCTTGCTGCGCCCGTGCAATCGGACGTCGAAGCCCTTGGCGGCGAGCGCGAGCGCCAGTCCCACGCCGGCGCGGCCCGGCCCGATGATCCCGAGCACCGGGACCGCGACGGACCGGGTGCGGCCACGCACGCTAGTTCCGGTTCGTGCCGGCCGGTTGCGCCATCGCGAGGGCGAGGAGGTCCTGAGGCGTCTTGGCGCGGCGCGCCAGAGCGAGCGCGGCCCGCACCTGCCGGTCCTCATCCCGCTGTCGCCGCACCTCGGCCGGGCGGCCGAACACGTAGCGTGCGATCTCGTAGCCCAAGTCCTGCGAGATGACTTCTCGGGCGCCCGTGAGGACGCTGTCCGGCACCGCCACGCCGCGCGCGCGCACCCGCTTGATCACTTCGTCAGCCATGTCGGGCGTGACCACGAAGGTCGGACTCTTCACGCGCCCCGACGTCTTGACCTCGAGTGCGTAGCCGGTGCGCACGTCCTGGTAGGTCGTGATCTTGTTGCCCAGGGCCCGGATGAACGCGCGCTCCGCCGTGTCGAAGGTATCTGGCGCTACGAACAGATCCGGCCGGATGCCACCCCCGCCCAGGAGCACGCGCCCGCGATCCGTATGGAAGATCTGCGCGGAGTCGGTCTTGGTCGTGTCGCGTCCCAGCTCGGCGGCCTCGGCCTGCGCGAGCTGATCTTCCTCGTTCTTGCTCTTGCGCTGAATGGTCCGGCCGCTCGGTGTGTACCAGCGCGCCGTCGTGATCTTCAGCGCCGTCTCGGGAGTGAGCTGCCACAGCGATTGTACCAGCCCCTTCCCGAAGGTCGGCGTACCGACCACCACGGCCCGGTCGTGATCCTGGAGCGCCCCCGCGATGATCTCGGCCGCACTGGCGCTGAAGCCATTCACGAGCACGACGATCGGAAGGCCGGGCCACGGCTGTGGCTTGGCGTCCCGATAGGTCCTCGAAATGTTGGGCGCGCGACCGCGGGTCTCCACCACTTCCTGTCCGGGGTCGAGGAACAGCTCGCTCACCCCGACGCCCTGGTCGAGCACGCCCCCGGGATTGCTCCGCAGGTCCAGGATCAGCGATTTCATGCCCTGTTTGGTGAGATCGGTGATCGCCTGCGTCAGCTCCGGCGCCGAGCTCTCGCTCACCGTGGAGAGGAGCACGTAGCCGACCTTGTCGTCGAGCATCATCGAGACCTGCACGGAGCGCACGTGGATCGTGGCCCGCGTGAGCTTGAAGGTGAGCGGCTGCTCGATGCCGACCCGGCGGACGCGAAGCTCGACCGGGCTGCCCGCGGGACCGCGCAGCTCCTTCACGGCCTGGTCCTGTTTCCAGCCCTCCGTCGAGCGCGCGTCCAGCGCGATGATCTGATCTCCGGATTGGATGCCCGCCCGCTCGGCGGGCGTGTCGGGCAGTGGCGCCACGACCGTGATCCACCCGTCCCGCACCTCGATCTGAATGCCGAGGCCGCCGTAGTTGCCCGTGGTCTGCTCGTTCAGCGCGCGGAAGTCGTCGCGCTTCAGGAACACGGAATAGGGATCGTGCAGCTGGTCCAGCATCCCGTCGATCGCCATCTGATACAGCCGCCGCTCGTCGATCGAGTCCACGTAGAAATCAGCGACGTGAGCGAGCACGTCTTCGAACAAGCGCGCCTGCTGGTAGACGGAGCCGGTGGGCTCGGCTTCCCGCTGGAGAAACCACCCGCCCGTCGCCAGGGCCAGGCCGGCCGCGGCACTGACTATTACAACATTGCGCAGCTTCATGAGGTCCCTCGTGTTGAGAGCGCAGTCGCCGCCATGACCTCGCGCCAGGCGGCGTCCTGCACGAATTTTTTCGGCTGCGTCGCGTCCAGGTGCACCACTCCGGGCCCCTGGGCTCGACGGTACGCCTCGCGTACCCGATGATGGAACGCGTCGTCCTGCCGCTCGAACCGATCCTGCACCTTGCGCGCCGCGCGCTGCCGTGCGCGCCCGAGCTCCACCGGAACATCGAGTACCAGCGTCACGTCCGGAACCAGGCCGCCCGTCGCGAGCCGGATGGCCTGCGTCACCTCCGCCAGCGGCAGACCCGCCCCTGCCACTTGATACGCCATCGTCGACAGGTCGAACCGATCGGCCACCACCACCTGCCCCGCCTCGAGTGCGGGCCGGATCACCCGCTCGACCAGGTCCGCCCGGGCCGCAAGAAACAGGAACAGCTCCGCGGCCGGTGACATCCCGTGGGGAAACTTGAGCGCCACTTTGCGCGCCGCTTCCGCCACCGGCGTCCCACCCGGTTCCCGGACCGGGACCACCCGGAGTCCCTCGGCCACAAGGCGCGCCCCGAGCCACCGAGCCAGGGTCGACTTGCCGGCGCCCTCAGGGCCTTCTACGACGATGAACACGCCAGGCCCCCCCCGCGACTCCATCTAGCCCAGCGTGATGATGGGGCTCGCCGCCCCCTGTTTCATGCCCTCGTAGATCCGTGCGTTGACCTTGGCCATCATCTTCTCGAAGTTCGCCTGCGCGGCCACGACCTGCTGATACACCGGATTCCCCTGGACGCTCTGCAGCGCCCGATCGTACTGTTCCACCTGGTCCTTCGTGGGTTCCCGCCCTTCCTGAGACGCTCGCTCGATGGTCCCCGCGATGCGCTCGACCTCGGCGAGCAGCTCCCGGCATGTCGCGTCTTCTTTCATCCGGTCGCTCGCGCGCAGCAGCGCCTTGTATTCATCACTCTGACCCAGGAGCCGTCCGAGTTCCTGTGCCTTCTGGTCGATCACGCGTCCTCCTCGAGACGGGCCAGCAGAAACCGCGGCCGGCCAAATAGGTCGTCATCCACGGTCACCCGCGGCCAGCCGTATTCTCGCGCCAGCTCCTGGGCGGCGTCCGCGCGCCGCTCGTCGATCTCGAGCGCCACGAACCCGCCGGGCTCGAGCAGCGCCCAAGCGCCGCCGAGGAGAGCCCGCGTTGCGTCGAGCCCATTTGGGCCGCTGACCAGCGCCTCGCGTGGCTCCCACAGACGCACAGCCGGATCGAGGTCCAGATACTCCGTCATCGTCAGGTACGGAGGATTCGACACGATCGCGCGCAGTCGCTCACCCGCGAGCGGGGCGAGCAGGTCGCCCTCGCGAATTTCGACCGGCACGGACGGCCGCGCCAGCGCGACATTCTCCCGCGCGAGCGCCGCGGGGGCCCGGGCACGCTCGACGGCGATGATGCGATCGAAATCGCCTTCCACAGCGAGGGCTAGGGCAATGCAGCCACACCCGGTGCCGATGTCCGCGACTGTCCCTCCGGTTGCCCGTTGCCCGTGGCCCGTCCGCAGGGTCCGCAGTACGAGATCGACGAGCCCTTCGGTCTCCGGTCGGGGAATCAGCGCGCGCTCGTCGATCTTCAGGTGGAGCGTCCGGAAGTCCACTCTCCCGGCGGCGTAGGCGAACGGGGCCCCGCTCGTGCGACGCTCGACCGCCTGACCGAAGCGCCGAGCGATTTCGGGAGCGGGGGTGCCGTGGCGCGCGAGCCAGACGTCCCCCGGCGTCGTGCCTGCAACCGTCGCCCAGAGCGCGCGCGCCTCGCGCCTGGCGTCGGCCACTCCCGCGCCCGCGAGCCGCTTGGCAGCGTCGCCGAGCGCTTCCGCGATAGTGCGGGTCCGTTCGAGAAGCGCGCGATCAGGCACTGAGACGCTCCTTTTCGCCCGCGAGCCGCAGCGCGCCGATCAACTCGTCGATGTTGCCATCCAGCACCTCGGAGAGGTTGTGCACCGTGTAATGGATGCGATGATCCGTCACCCGGTTTTGCGGGAAGTTGTATGTCCGGATCTTGGCGGAGCGGTCACCCGTGCCGACTTGAGCTCGCCGCTCACGGGCGCGAGCGGTCTCCTGCTCGGCGAGCATCTTGTCCAGCAGCCGCGACCGCAGCACCTCCAGCGCCTTGATCTTGTTCTGCAGCTGGCTCTTCTGATCCTGGCACTGCACCACGAGATTGGTCGGCAGGTGCGTGATGCGTACGGCGCTGTCGGTCGTATTGACGCTCTGGCCGCCGGGCCCCTGCGATCGGAAGACGTCGATCCGGAGGTCCTTATCCTCGATCTTCACGTCGACCTCCTCCGCCTCGGGCAGCACCGCGACGGTCGCGGCGGACGTATGGATCCGCCCCTGCGACTCGGTGACGGGGACGCGCTGGACGCGGTGTACACCCGATTCGTACCGGAGCGTCCCGTACACACCAGGGCCGCGGGCCGTGAAGATCGCTTCCTTCAGGCCCCCCAGGGTGCCCTCCGAAAGCGAGTCGACCTCCACCTTCCAGCCGCGGCGCTCGCAGAATCGCGTGTACATGCGGAACAGGTCGGCCGCGAACAGCGCGGCCTCGTCGCCCCCGGTTCCCGCCCGTATCTCGACGATGGCATCGCGATCCGCCAATGGGTCCACGGGGGTGAGGAGCTCGGTGAGGCGCTGCTCCAGCCGGCCGATCTCGGGCCGCAGGCGTTCCACATCGGCCCGCGCCAGCTGGGACAGCTCCGGATCACGATCCTGAAGCACCTCGCGCGCCTGCACCAGCTCGCGCTCGAGCCGCTGGAGCCGGTCGTGGGTCTGGCGGATCTGGTCTAGGCGGGCGTGCTCTCGACCCAGTTGCTTGAGCTTGGCCGGTTGCCGCGCGGTCTCGGGGTCGGCCAGCTCTCGGGCGACCTCCTCCGCCCGCGCGAGCGCCTGGCGGAGTCGGGCCTCCACGCGTCAGCCCGAGGCCTTTTCGGCCCGGTATTTCTGGCGGAAACGCTCCACCCGTCCGGCCGTGTCCACGAGCTTCTGCTTGCCGGTGAAGTACGGGTGGCACTTGGCACAGACCTCGACATGGATCACGGGCACGGTGGAGCTCGTGACGAAGGTGTTGCCGCAGGCGCACTGGACGGTCGCCCGCCGATATTTGGGGTGAATCCCGGGTTTCACTGCTCTCGATCCTTGACTGAAAGTCGAACGACACGAAGGGCGGAAATATAACTGGCACCATGAGTTGGCAGCAAGCGTCGGGCCCCGCTCCGAATTGACACCGGCCCCGCTTGGACGTAAGCTTGCCCCCGACCAGCCAGCCTCCAACCCCAAGCCCGAGCCCCAGGGGCCCGCTATCGTGTCGGTCACCACCATCCTCCAGAAGGTCCCGCTGTTCAGCCAATTGGCGCCCGCGGAGCTCGAGCGGGTCGCCGACATCACCCGCGAACGAAGCTATCCTCGCAACTCCGTCATCCTGTTCGAGGACGACCCGGGGGATGCCCTCTATGTGGTCGCCAAGGGCCAGGTTAAGGTCGTGCTGATCGGCGAGGACGGACGGGAGGTCATCCTCTCCGTTCTGGGCGAGGGGGACTTCTTCGGCGAGATGTCCCTCATCGACGAGGAGCCCAGATCCGCCCACGTGATCGCCATGGAAGACTCGAACCTGCTGGTGATCCGGCGCGAGGACTTCCAGGCGATCCTCCAGCAGTCACCCGGGATTGCCAGGGGCCTCTTGCGGGAGCTCTCGCGGCGGCTCCGGCGGGTGGACGAGAAGGTGGGGAGCCTCGTGCTGCTGGACGTGAACGGCCGCGTCGCCCAGCTGCTGCTCGAGCTCGCCGACGAGGCGGGCTCGGAGCGCATCACGCGTCGTTTGACGCACCACACGATCGCTCAGATGATCGGCTCTTCGCGCGAGACCGTGAGCCGGACCATGCGGGAACTGGTTGAAAAGGGTTACATCGAGATCAGTCGCCGCGAGATCCTCATCCGCGACCGCGCCGCGCTGGAAGCGTCTGCCGGTCGGTCGTGAGGTGGGTCACGAGGGCCGGGTGAGGCGTCGGCTTGTTCTACGTCTCGCATTTTCCATAACTTAGCTCAAGGGTACGGCGTTGCCGGTACAGATGGCCTACACGGTGACCTTCTGGGGGACACGCGGCTCCATCCCCACCCCGGGAGCGCACACCGCGCGCTACGGCGGCAACACGCCGTGTGTGGCGGTGGAGGGCACCCCTGCGGGCGAGGGCCAGCTGGTGATCCTCGACGCCGGCACCGGCATCCGCGCCCTGGGACGGGAGCTCGTGGAGGACCAGAACGGCGCGGTGCGGGCGGAGATCCTGCTGTCGCACGCGCACTGGGACCATATCCAGGGGCTGCCACACTTCAAGCCGTTCTTCGCGCCGGGGAACGCCGTGCGCATCTGGGGCTCGCGCCAGGGAACGACGTCGCTCGAGGCGATTCTCCGCCAGCAAATGGACCCGGCGGTGTTTCCGGTCCCCCTGGACGCGCTCTCGGCAAAGCTCACGGTGCAGCAGGTCGAGCCCGGCGAGTTCACGGTGGGCCCGTTCCGCGTGCGGTCGATGCCGCTCCGTCACCCGGGCACGACGCTCGGCTACCGGCTCACGCCGGTGGCGGGCGGCCCGAGCATGGCGTACGTGACGGACAACGAGCTCGGGCCGGGAGGGCATTACAACACGGGCCCGGCGTGGCGGAAGGAGTTGGTGACGTTCTTGAGAGGCGTGGAACTCCTGATTCACGACGCGATGTACACCCCCGAAGAGCTCGAGGAGCACCGCGGGTGGGGCCACTCGACGTTCGAGGAGGCAGTGGCGCTCGCGGGCGACGCCGGCGTGAAACGGCTGGTGCTCTTTCACCACGAGCCCGAGCACGGCGATGAGGCGATCGACGCCCTGCTCGCCGCGGCCCGCCGGCAGGCGAGGTCGAAGGGTCTGCCCGCCGAAGTGCTGGCGGCGCAGGAAGGAATGACCCTGACCCTGTGATGCGAGATACGGATCATCTGCGTTCGCGTCGGCTCGCCGTGTTCCTGTCGCTCGCGTTGGTCGGGTCGGGCGCAGCGCGGGGGCTGGGCGCGCAGGGTCGGGGCCAGGACGGCCGTCCGGGAATCGCCGTGATGCCGTTCGACAACGGCGGGTCGTACGGACAGGACAAAGAGAACTTCGACGCCCTCCAGAAGGGCATCGCAGGGATGCTCATTTCCGAGCTCGCGGCCAATCCCGCGGCGCGCGTCGTGGAGCGCACTGAGATCCAGAAGCTCCTCGAGGAGCAGAATCTCGGCGCGACGAGCCGCCTGGATCCCCAGACCGCCGCAAAGGTCGGCAAGCTCGTCGGGGCGCGCTACGTCATCACCGGTGCGTTTATCGATTTCTACGGCGACTTCCGCCTCGACGCGCGCATCGTCAACGCCGAGACCGGCGAGATCGTGAAGGTGGAATCGGACCTGATGCAACGGGAGCACCTGTTCGACATCATCCGAAACATGGCCACGCGGCTCATGAAGGACACGAACCTGCCGCCGCTCCCCAAGCAGGCGTCGGACCAGCGTATGAGCCGGCAGATCCCGACGGAAGCGCTGACGTTCTACTCCAAGGCGCTGCTGTATCAGGATCGGGGTCAGAAAGACAAGGCCATCGAGATGTATCAACGGGCGCTGGCGGTCTTTCCGGGGTACGCCGAGGCGCAACAGGGACTCCAACGCGTCAAGAACTCATGAGGTGATACGGCGCGGGCGACGTACGGCGCCGCGCATTCCTCGTCGTGAGATACCTCCTGCTCCACTCGCCCGCCTGGGACCCGGCGGGCATTCGACCGATCCTCGACGCAGCCCAGATCGAGGCCCGGGCCACGCGCCTTCCGCGAGACCTCGGCGTGGACGAGCGTCCCACCGTGTTCGTGCTCGACTCGGAGTGCCGGTCGCTGTTTCCCCTCGACGTGCTCCGGGCGTTCGTGGACGCAGGCGGCGCGATCGTGGCGCTCGGCCGCGACGGAGAGGAGGACCTCCCGCCGGCGATGCCGTCCGAGCTGTTGTCCGGTTTCGTCCGCTACCCCCCCGGTCCGCGACAGCTGCTCGTGGCCGTGCGGGCGGGGTATCGGGAGGCCGCCGCCCGCATGGAGACCGCACGGGCGCGTGGGGAGGCGGCGAGCCGCAGTCGCGAGATCGGTGAGCTGACGCGTATCGGCGTGGCGCTCGGGACCGAGCGCGACCTGAAGGCTTTGCTGGACCTGATCCTCACGCAGGCCCGCCGTATCACGTCGTCCGATGCGGGGAGCCTCTACCTCGTCGAAACGGCCGAGCAGGGTCCGAAACGTTTGCGGTTCCGGCATGCCCAGACCTACTCGAAGCCCGAAGCCCCCTTCGTCGAGTTCACGATTCCGGTCGACCGCACGAGTCTGGCGGGCTACACGGCGGTGACAGGCGAGCCGCTCGTGATCGATGACGCGTACTTCCTGCCGCCGGATGTGGAATACAGCATCAACCGCTCCTTCGACGAGCGCAATGGCTACCGCACCAAGTCCATGCTCGTGATCCCGATGAAGGATCACAAGGAGGAAGTGATTGGTGTCCTGCAGCTCATCAACCGGAAGCGCAATCCGGAGGCCATGCTCGCCAGCCCGTCGGACGTGGAGCAGCAGGTGGTGCCGTACTCGAAACGCACCGTGGAGCTGGTGACGGCCCTCGCCGGCCAGGCGGCGGTGGCGATGGAAAACAGCCGGCTGTACGAGGAGATCGAGCGGCTATTCGAGGGGTTCGTCAAGGCGGCGGTGCACGCGATCGAGCAGCGCGATCCCACTACCTTCGGTCACTCCGGACGGGTCGCCAACATGACGGTCGAGCTCGCGGGGGTGGTCGACCGCGCGGACGATGGGATCTACCGCGCGGTGAGGTTCACGCGGGAGCAGTTGCGCGAGATCCGGTACGCCGGGTTGCTTCACGACTTCGGCAAGGTCGGCGTGCGGGAAGAAGTGCTGGTCAAGGCGAAAAAGCTCTACCCGCTCCACCTCGACCTGATCAAGGGACGCCACGACTTCGTGCGTCGGACGGCGGAGCGAGACTTCTGGAAGCGGCGCGCCGAATTCCTCGAGGCCCACGGGCGGGAGGGCTACGATGGCTTTCTTCGGGCGCTCGAGGAGGAGCAGCGGGCAGGGATCGGGTCGCTGGACCGCTTCCTCCACGCCGTGCTCGAGGCCAACGAGCCGACGGTAATGCCGGCTCGCCGCTTCGAGGAGCTGCTCGAGCTGGCGCGCTATACGTACGAGGATTCCACGGGCCAGGCCCACGCCCTGCTGAGCGAGGAGGAGCTACGCTACCTCACGATCCCCAAGGGCTCACTCGACGAGACCGAGCGCCTGGAGATCGAAAGTCACGTGACCCACACGTACCGGTTTCTGCAGCAGATCCCGTGGACCCGCGAGCTGCAACACATCCCGATTATCGCGTACGGGCACCACGAAAAGCTGGACGGGGGGGGCTACCCCCGACGGGTGACTGGCGAGGCAATTCCGATTCAAACCCGGATGATGACGATCAGTGACATCTTCGACGCCCTCACCGCGGCCGACCGACCGTACAAGCCCGCCGTGGCGCCGGCGCCGGCACTCGATATCATGACCGAGGAAGTGCGCATCGGGCAGCTCGACCGGGAGCTGTTCCGGCTGTTCGTCGATGCGAAGGTGTTCGAGCTCAACGCCTAGCTGAGGAGCAGTTTTCCCGCTACAACCAGCAGGAACGCCCCGAACGCCTTTCGCAGGGTGGTGTCCGATAACCCACCGGCCAAATGCGCGCCCGCGAACGCCCCGAGGAAGAGCCCGACGGCGATGATGATGGCATAGGGGATGTTGACCTGCCCCCGCCGGTAATACTCGATCGCGCCGAGCAGGCCGACCGGAAGGAGCAAGGAGGCAAGCGACGTTCCGTTCGCCGTGTGCTGCGGCAGCTTCAGGAGCAGCACCAGCGCCGGCACGATCACGACCGCTCCCCCGACGCCGAACAACCCCGACACCACGCCCGCCACCAGGCCGATCAGCGCCACCAGCACCCAGGTCATCGGTCATCTCCGTGTTGTGGTTGGGCCTGTCCCTCACCTTCCTCTCCCCATCCACCACCTCCCGGCGTCTCGATGCGAAGCGCGTCTCCCGGGACCAGCGACACGCTCACCTTGGACCCGAGCGCCACCCCGTTCAACATTGTGGCGCCCGGAGCGCCATCGCGACCGCCCGCGGCTCCACGCGGCCCGCGCCGCCGCCGCTCCGCGAGGATCCCCGCTTCCATCGGCGCGAGCGCCTCCAACTCCCGCACCACCCCGTCCCCCCCCCTCCACTGCCCCACGCCACCACTCCTCCGTCGCAAGCCGTAAGACTTAAGCCGTAAGGGATACTCCATCTCCACCACCTCGATCGGGGTGTTCCGCGTGTTCGACATGCCGACGTGCACGCCGGACGGTCCTGCGGCGCCTTGGCTCGCTCCCTGACCACCCCCGATCGTCTCGTAATACGTCCAGCCCGTCTCGAGGCCCGACCCCCGAGCCCCGACCCCCCCGAAAGTCACGTTGTTCATCGTACCTTGCCCCTGCGCCGGGACCGGCAGACCACCCGCGCCCAGCGCGAGGAACAGGGTATCGACGATGCGCTGCGACGTTTCGACGTTGCCGGCGGCGACCGCGCTCGGGAAGCGCGCGTTGACGAGACAGCCCACGGGCGCCGTGACGCTGACCGCGCGCTGCACGCCACCGTTGGTCGGGACATCCTCGGGGAGAAGCGTCCGCACCACGAAGAGCGCCGCCGAGCGCGCGACCGCGAGCGGGCAATTGACGTTGCCGCGGGCAGCCGGCGCACTTCCCGTGAAATCGACATGGAACGCGCCATCACGGATCTCGACCCGCACCCGGATTTCGAGATCGGCGTCGTCCACGCCGTCGCCTTCCAACCAATCGCTGGCGACCACGTCCACGGTGCCCAGGCGGCCAAGCGCTTCGCGCGCGCGACGCTCCGCGTAGTCCAGGAGATCACATGCTGCCGCGCGCACCGCCGCCGATCCGTAGCGCGCCGCGAGCGCGCGTAACCCGTCGGCCCCGCGCTCGACCGCAGCCCGCTGCGCCGCCAGATCGGCGCGCCGGGCGTCCGGCGTCCGGACGTTGGCGAGCAGGAACCGCTCAATCTCGGGCGTCAGCCGCAGGGGCGGCACAATGATGCCCTCGGCGAAGATCTCGCGCGCTCCGGCGGGCATGCTGCCCGCCTGGACGCCGCCCACATCCGAATGATGCGCCCGGACCACGCTGTACCCACCCACCGCCCCATCGAGCTCGGTGACGCCGATGACGGTCAAATCCGGGAGATGCGAACCGCCCGTGTACGGATCATTCAAGATGAAGACTTCACCGGGCCCCGGCGACAGCGCGCGCACGGCCGCGACAGACTCGTGCATTGCCCCGAGATGCACCGGAATGTGGGCGGCCTGCGCGATCATCTCGCCTTCGGGGTCGAACAGCGCGGCCGAGCAATCGCGACGCTCTCGAATGTTGGGGGACACGGCGGAGTGAATGAGCACCAATCCCATCTCTTCGGCAACGGACGCGAAGGCGTGTCCCATGACCTCGAGGCCGACGGCATCGAGACTCATGCGCGCTCCAGCACGAGGGCGCCGGACTCGTGCACCGCGCCCCGCCACCCCGGTTCGACCAGCGCGGTCGCGTCCCGGCCCGCGAGGATCGCCGGGCCCGCGAGCGTAACGCCCGGCGCGAGCTCATCCAGCGCCCAGACGGACGCGGTCACGCGCTGGCCGCGAAGCGTGATCGGGCGGCTGGCTCCGGGGTGGCGGACGTCGCGCCGCGTGCCCGCGAACCGCGGCACCGGCCCCTCACGCTGGGCGACCACGCGAAGATTCACGAGCTCGACGGTTTGGCCGTCGCCGGCGTGCCCGTACCGCGCGCGGTGCTCGGCGAGAAACCCCTGCCGAATCCGGCGCGGATCGTCGTCCGTGATGGGCACTGTCATTTCATAGCCCTGACCGGCAAAGCGGCAGTCCGCGTAGCGGAGCAAGGCGCCACCGGCCAACGCGCGCGCCCCGGCGTCGAGGAGCGGCGCGAATGCGCCGGCCACGTCCGCGGCCGCCAGGTCGTCGAGCAGGCGATGAAACGAGGCGATCCGATCGACGCGCTCCGCCGCCGACGCGAGCCCCATCGCGGAGAGCGTTCCGGGGTGCGGGGGAATGACGACTTTGCCCATCCCCAGGGCATCGGCGAGCTGACACCCGAACAGCGGGCCGGCGCCGCCGAACGGCAGCAGCGCCATGCGACGGGGATCGAGTCCCCGGGCCACGCTCACGCGCTTGAGCGCGCGCGCCATGACGGCGGCGGCGACCGCGACGATCCCGGCGGCGATCGCGGCGGGGTCCTCACCCGCGGACGGGGCGAGCGTGCGGAGCGCCCGCTCCGCGGCGTCCCGGTCGAGCCGGACTTCGTCCGCGAGTGGCTGTTGGGCGTCGAGCCAGCGCAGCGCGAGACAGGCATCCGTCACGGTCGGCCGCTCACCGCCACGCCCATAGCACGCCGGGCCGGGAACCGCCCCGGCGCTCTCGGGCCCGACCTTCAACGCCCCGCCCTCATCCACGCGCGCGATGCTGCCGCCACCGGCGCTCACGGTCTCGATCAAGATGGCGGGCAGGGCGAGCGGAATACCCGCGACGCTCCCGGCACTCTCGCCATGCGGAAGGCCGCCACGTACGAGGCTCGCGTCGGCGCTGGTGCCGCCCATGTCCAAGGTCAGCAGGTCGCGCAGGCCGACCGCCGTGCCGATCAAGCGGGCCCCGACCACGCCGCCGGCCGGGCCGGACAGGGCGAGCGACGCGGAGCGCGCGGCCGCGGCCGGCGGCGACAGGGTGCCGCCGCTGGACGTCATGACGCGGACCGTCCCCACGCCGCGATCCCGCATGTCGCGCTCAAGCCTGACCAGATACGCCGAAACGCTGGGACGGAGATACGCCTCGACCGTCGTCGTGCTTGCGCGCTCGAACTCGCGAAACACCGGAAGCACTTCGTGACTCGTGGCGATCGGGAGGTCGGGGAGCGCCCCCCGCAGGGCTCCTGCGAGCCGCTGCTCGTGCTGCGGATGGCGGAACGCGAACAGGAGCGCGATCGCCACCGCCTCGGGGGCGAGCCCTTTGACCGCCCCGACCACCCGCGCGACCTCGTCGTCCGTGAGCGGTTCGATCACAGCCATGGGACCGGCCCGTTCGGCGACGCCGACGACGTCGGAGCGGGCCACGAGCGGGGGCGGGTGGTCCCGAGCCAGGTCGTAGAGCGCGGCCCGATCCTGCCGGCGGAGCCACAACAGGTCCTCAAAACCTCTCGTGGTGACCAGGGCCACGCGCGCGCCGCGCCGCTCGAGCAACGCGTTGGTGGCGATGGTGGTGCCGTGAATCAGCACGTCCACCGCCCCACTCACCGCGTCCAGGGCGCGCCGCAATCCTACGGACGGGTCGGAGGGTGTCGTGGCGACCTTGCGGACGGCGATCTCGCCATCCTCGGCGATGACGACGAGATCGGTGAAGGTCCCGCCGACGTCCACCCCTACACGCACCACCCCTCCCCCAATCTCATATCCGCCCCGCTCGCCATTTGGCCACCGCCAGCACGCCCGCCAGCCCGAGCGTGACGAGGACGACGAGCGTCCCGACCCAATCGCCCCACCGCACGTACAGCGGTATCACGTCGCTGGTGCGAAGGACACCCGCTACCGCGGCCTCCTGCTCCAGCCCGGTCTCGATCGAGGTGCGACCCAGCGGATCGACGAGCTCGGAGATGCCGTCGTTGGCCGCCCGCGCGATCCCAGCGCGCGTCTCGATCGCCCGCATCACGAGGTGCGCGGCATGCTGATATGGACCGGCCGTGCGCCCGTACCACGCATCGTTCGTGATGTTCACCAGGAACTCGGCGCCGCTCTCGCGGTAGCCGCGGGCGAGACTCTCGAACGCCGACTCGTAACAGATCATCACGCCGAACCGCCCGAGCGGGCTGGCGTAGAGCGGCAGGCCCCGCCCGATACCGAACCCGCCGAACCACTTGAGCTGCAGCCAGCGCGGTGGGATGAACGGCACGCGCTCCACGATCGGCACCAGAAAATGCTTTTGGTATACGGGGTACGGCTGCCACCGCCCGGTCGTATCGAAGTAAAACGCCGCGTTGAAGTAATCGACTGACCCACCTGGGCGAAACTCCGCGTACACACCACCGGTGAGGATCGGCGTGCGGGTTTCCCGAGCCAGGCCACCGATGGCGGTGGGCCACGCCGGGTGCTCGAAGAAGTAGCCCGGGATGGCGGCCTCGGGCCAGATGAGGAGCTTCGGGCTGCGCTCTGCCTCGAGCGCCCGTGACATGCTTAGAAGCTTGGCTACGATACTGTCCGCGTGACCGGGGTCCCATTTCTCTCGGAAGCCTTCGTTGGGCTGGATCAAGCCCACGGTCCCGACGTCGCGCATCGGAAGGGTGCGCACGCGCCAGACGCCATAACCCCAAGCAACCGCGACCGTCGCGAGCAGCGCGGCACCGGGGCGCCACCGGAACGAACCTCTCCCCTCTCCCTTTTCCCCGAGCAAAACTTCCACGACCATCACGTTGCACCAGACCAGCCACAACGTCACTCCGCGGGCTCCGGCCATGTCGGCCCATTGCACCAGGGTCGGCGCGTCGCCGAGCGACGTGCCGAGGCCCAGCCACGGGAACCGGATGTCCCCCTGGTGACCCACCGCCCATTCGACGGCCGTCCAGGCGACCGGGAACACGACCCACAGCGGTACCGTCGGCAGGTGAAGGCGCGCGCGTGTCACGAACCAGAAGAGGAGCGCATGCCACAGGCCGAAGATCGTGATCGTGGCCAGGTAGCCGAGCGCCGACAGCGGCGTGAAATGCCAGAGGGCGACCACCAACCAATAGAGCACCGCCGCCTGGCTCGCGAAGCCGTACCAGAACCCCCAGCGGAGCGCCCCGCGCAGGTCGCGCTCCTGCTCGAAGCGACGGAGCAGGATCACGCCGGGCGCCACGGCGACGAAGCTCAGCACGGGCAAGGCGAACGGCGGGTAGCTGGCGGCAAGAAGAGCTGCGCCCACTACGACGAGAGCCGCCGCCCGCCGCGTGGGACTGAGCGCCATCACAGGAGCACGTCGCGCCCTTCGTCGGCGGAGCGGTACACGGCGTCGAGGACGCGGTGGAGGGCCAGCTGATCGCGCGGTGGCGGCGCGTTCACGTCCCCTCGCATCACGGCGAGGAAGTACGTCCACTCGGCACGGTAGGATTGAGCAAACGGCGTCTCGCGCCCCGTCGCGCCCCTGGGCGTCACGTCGGTGACGCTGCCGTGGAGCTCCTTGAACACGCGCAACGGCTGCACGCTGGCCGAGCCTTTCGTGCCCACCAGATCGAACCAGAAGCGCTCGGCTTCTCCCATATGACGCCAGGTCACGTCGATCGAGAGCGACACGCCGTTTTCGCACACGACCAGTGCGGTCGCGAGGTCTTCGACGCCGTCCTTGGCCTGCGCCATCGTGTGCGCGGCGATACGTTTGGGCGCGGGCCATCCGGCGAGCCAGAGCCCGAGGTCGAGGAGCTGCAGCCCCAGATCGAGGAACGCGCCGCCGCCGGCCTCCTGCCGCCGCAGCCGCCAGGCCACCATGTTGCGGCTGGGCTGAAACGTGTACCACCCGCAGCGGATCGCCTGCAGAACGCCGAGGTCGCCGCCCGCGAGGAAGCCGCGCACCGCCTGCACGTCCGAGCGGAAGCGATGGTTCATCCCGACCATGACCCGTTTGCCGTATTTCTCGCTCGCCTGCAGAACGCGCTCCACCCCAGCGAGCGTGAGCGCGAGCGGTCGCTCGCACAGCACGTGCGCCCCGGCGGCCAGGGCCGAGACGACGTGGATCTCGTGCAGGTGGTTCGGTGTGCAGATGGCGACGGCCGCCGGGCGGGCGTACTTCAAGACCTCCTCGATGTCGTCGAACGTCTCCTTGACGTCGAAGCGCGTGGCGAGCGCTTGGGCTTTCCCGATGTCCGAATCGCAGATCGCGCAGACCTCGACGCCCGGCAGCCGCCGCAGCACCGGGAGATGCGCCACCTGTGCGATCGCGCCCGCCCCAATGACCGCGACGCGCACCGGATCGCTCACCGGCCGCTCCCGCGCCGCTTCGCCCCCCATCGATAAACGGCCCCTGTCCGGAGCGACGCGGTCGATACTCCACTCGACAGGACGCCGCGTCCCTCGAGGCTGAGCCGCCACTGCCCCGCGCCGATCTCGGTCCCGATCGTCCCGTTCAGGCCCGCCGTGATCTCGTTCAGGGCATCCTGGACGAACGTCCCGTTGATCGCGGCGCCGCTGCCATGCCGGACGTGGGCGCCAATCCCGATCCCCATGTAGGCCGTGACGGTGTGACTCTGTGGCAGGACGTATTGGAGGTCTACGTCCCCTGTGACATCGCTCCACGTGATCCGCCCGAGGCTGATCGTATCGTCGCCCGAGGGGTCGATGACCACGCTCTTGAGACGTTGCTCGAAGCGCGCGCGCGCCGATGAGCTGAAATCGGCCTTGTAGTACGAGACGCCGAGCAGCACGCGCACGTGCGGAGCGATGAGGCCGTAGTCCAGCCGCAAGCCACCGGTGAGCGTGCCGCGAATGTTGCTGCCCCCGAGCGGCCCGACGTCGAGCTGGAGTGCGCTGGGCTTCAGGTTATCGTAGGAGAACTGCTCGAGTACCGACTGGGCGGTTAGGCGGTTGGCCGGGTAGACGGATAGGAGGAGCGCCGCCGGAACTGCAGCACTAACCGCCCAACCGCCTAACCGCCTAACCGCCTTCCTAGTAAAGGCGTTCGACATTGGTCCCCGGGAAGTAGGTCGTGACGATTTTCTCGTAGTTCTGGCCCGCGCGCGCCCGGCCCACCGCTCCCCACTGACAGAACCCCACGCCGTGCCCCCAACCCGACCCCACGGCCACGACGCGACTCACTTGGCCGCCGTCCCTGGTCACCGACAAGCGGAACGCGGAGCTCCCGAGCTGCTGATCGGGCTGCGGCCGCAGCACCGCGCGCACGTCCGAACCCGGGACGCGCACATCGCCGTGCTCGAAGGCGATCCGTAGCTCCCCCACGCGTCCGGAGGAGGTCGTGTGCGTGATCTCGATGTCGGTGATGCGTTGCAGCCCGCCGCCCTCGACGTTCATCACCGCCGGGAGCGTTCGCGACAATATAGTGCGCAGCTTCGCGGCATCCCATTCCTCGCGCCAGCGAAAGCGCGGCGAGAGATCACAGTAGTAGTGGCTGCCGCCGGATGCGTCCGACACAGGATGGAGGTAGGGTTGGGACCGCGCGTTCCTGAATGCCTCTTGCACGTCCGCCGTCGACCCCCCGCACGTGGAATGGAAAAACGCGTCCACGAGCTCGCCGTCATAGCGCACCACCTCTCCGCGGGTGGCGCGCAGGGCTTCCCACGCGGCGGGTGTTTCTCCGGCGACTCCGGCGTACACCTGGTCGCGGACGTCGGCCCACGCGTCGAAGCCCTGCGACTCCCAGCGACCGCGATTGCGCAGGGCGAAGGTGCGTGAGACCACGGCCTGCGCGAGCATCGCCTGTCGCTCGTCGCCACGACGCGGACCCATTTCCCCGCCGATCACACCCGCGAGGTAGCTCTCGACCGGCACGCGATTCATGAGCGTGAGCCCGGAGCCGTCGCGAATCACATTCACCCGACCCCGATAGCGGCGCCCGTTCGCCATGGCGAATCGGTTCTCGGTGACGTTGACCGCCGAGAACCCGGCGTGACGTTCCGAGCGGGAGCCGTCGGCCTTGACCAGGTGGACGCCGGGCGTGTCGGGCACCACCGTCCAGCTCGCCCCAGCCGGAATAGAGGCGACCGGCTCGCCGTTCGTGTCGTCGGTGACGAACAGCTCGCCGTCGCCCCCGAGAGTCACGCTCGAGGCGCCGACGGCGAGCCCGATGCGCAGCTCGGGCTCGGGGCCTGGCGTCACGGGAGCGGGCCGCCCGCCGGTGCACGCCGCGACGAGGAGCAGGCTAGTCAGCGAGCGCTTCGCCCAGGGCCGCGTCGAGTTGTGCGATGGTGTAATCGATATCGGCATCGGTATGTGCGCTGGAGACGAATCCCGCCTCGAACGCCGAGGGGGCGAGGAACACGCCGCGCCCGAGCGCCGCCCGGTGCCAGCGCGCGAAGAGCGCGGTGTCCGAGCGCTTGGCCTCCGCGAAGTTGCGCACCGGGCCGGCCGTGAAGTACGAGCCCCAAAGCGACCCCGCGTGTCCCGCGGTCATCGGAACGGCGTGGCGGCGTGCGGCGTCCCCTATACCCGCGACCAGCCGGGCGGTTCGGCGCTCGAGTGTCTCGTAGAAGCCCGGGCGTTCCGTCTGACGCAATGTGGCGAGCCCGGCCGCCATCGCCACCGGATTCCCCGCGAGCGTCCCCGCCTGATAGACCGGACCCTCGGGCGCCACGAGTCGCATCAAGTCCGCACGGCCGCCGTACGCTCCGACCGGCATTCCCCCGCCGACGATCTTGCCGAGCGTGGTCAGATCGGGGCGTACCCGAAGGCGCTCCTGGGCGCCACCCGCTGCCACGCGGAAGCCCGTCATTACTTCATCGAAGATCAATAGGGCGCCGTGCTGGTCGCATAGCCCGCGGAGCGCGGCATGGAACCCCGGCTCCGGAGCGATGAAGCCGCAGTTCCCGACGTACGGCTCGACGATCACGGCAGCAAGGGTGTCGCCGCGTCGCTGGAACAGCGCTTCGACGGCCGCCCCGTCGTTGAACGGCAGCGTCACGGTGAGGCCGGCAAGGGCGGCAGGTACGCCCGGACTGTCGGGGAGCCCGAGCGTTGCGACGCCGCTCCCCGCCTTCACCAGAAAGCTGTCGGCGTGGCCGTGGTAGCAGCCCTCGAACTTGAGGACCGCGTCGCGGCGCGTCGCGGCCCGCGCGAGCCGCACGGCCGCCATGGTCGCCTCGGTCCCCGAATTGACGAAGCGCACCATTTCGACGGCCGGCATGCGGCAGCGCACGAGCTCGGCGAGCTCGACTTCCGCTTCGCAGGGCGCGCCGTAGGTCCAGCCCCTCTCGGCGGCCGCGCGAATCGCGTCGAGCACCGCCGGATGCGCGTGTCCCAGGATCAGCGGGCCCCACGAGCAGACGTAGTCGAGGTACGATTTCCCGTCCGCGTCGATGAGCCGGGCGCCCTTGGCACCGGCGACGAAAAAGGGCGTCCCGCCTACCGCCCGGAACGCCCGCACCGGCGAATTCACCCCACCGGGAAGCACGGATTTCGCCCGCTCGAAGAGCTCCTCCGATCGGCTCACGTCAGGGCCACCGCCCGGAAATCGTAGTCCTCGCTCGCCGTGATTCGTGCCCGCACGAAGCTCCCCGGCGCGCCCCACCCACCGCGTTCCAGGTGGGTTACGCCGTCCACGTCATCCGCTTGCCAGGGCACGCGTCCGACGTGGGTGGCTCCCTCCTCATCCGGATCCGCTATCCGGTCCACGAGCACGGGTGTTTCCCGGCCCACGAAGCGGGCGAGCCGCTCGGCCGAGATCGCCCGCTGCACCTCCAGCAGCTCCTCCAGGCGCTCGCGCTTCACCGCGTCGGGGACGTCGTCCGCATATGCCGCGGCGCGGGTCCCCTCCTGCGGCGAGTACGCGAACGCGCCCAACCGGTCGAACTGCGCCTCGTCCAGGAACTCGAGCAGGTCTCGGAAGTCCTGATCGGTCTCGCCGGGGAAACCCACGAGGCACGTGGTGCGGATCGCCAGGTCGGGGATCGCGCTCCGGAGCCAGCGGAGCTTCTCACGGAGCGTGCTCCGCCGCTCCGGCCGGCGCATGCGCTCGAGCATGCGATCGGAGGCGTGCTGGATCGGCATGTCGATGTAGGGGAGGATGCGCGCATTCCGTCCCATCAGCTCGACGAGCCGGTCGGTCAGACCCGCGGAGTAGACGTACAGCAACCGGTACCACGGCACCGACGTACCGGCGAGCAACGCCTCGAGCAGCTCCGGAAGCCTGGCGCCCACGCCCCCCCGCCCCCCTCGCCCCAGGTCCCGACCGTAGTGGCCGAGATCCTGGGCGACGAGGTTGATCTCCCGCGCTCCCCGCGCCTCGAGCGTCTGCGCCTCTCGCACCAGCCGCTCGAGCGGCTCGGAGCGGTGCTTCCCGCGCATGAGTGGGATCGCGCAGAAGGCGCACGTGTGGTCGCACCCCTCGGAGATCTTCAGGTAGCGCACGTGGGGCTGGTCCCCGAGGAACTGCCGCACACCGGGGTGAGCGGCGACCGGGTCGTCGATCAGGCCCCGTTGGGCGAGCTCGGGGACGAGATGATGGAGGTCCGAGAAGCCGAGGAACAGGTCGACCTCGGGGATCTCGCGTTGCAGCTCCTGCTTGTAGCGCTGCACCAGGCAACCGACCGCCACGACTGCCTTCACGCCTTGGGCCTTGAGACTTGCGGCTGAGAGGATTGCGTCGATGGATTCCTGTTTGGCCGCGTCGATGAAGCCGCAGGTGTTGACGAGAATGACGTCGGCACCGGCCAGGTCGGGCGTCACGACCGCTCCGTGTCCCACCAGCGCTCCCACGAGCCGCTCGGAGTCGACTGTCGCCTTGTCGCACCCGAGCGAAATGACGCCGAGCTTCATCCGCGGTAGTTCCCGAAGCGGAGCTCGAGACCGAAGTCCTGCGCCCGCAGGAAGCCGATCACCTCTTGGAGCTCATCCTTGGACGGCGCCTGCACACGAATCTCGTCGCCCTGGATGGAGGCCTGCGCCTTCTTGAACTTCCGGTCCTTGATCGCTTTGACGATCGCCTTCGCCTTTTCCTGCGGGATGCCCTGGGTGAGCTTGATCTCGCGCCGCACGGTATCGTTGGCCGCGGGCGTGATGGCACCGAGCTCCAGGTTCTTCACGGGGACGCCGCGCTTGATCAGCTTTGACTGCAGCACGTCGAGCAGCGCCTTCATCTTGAAGTCGTCGTCGGCAACCAGAGTCAGCGTCGCGTTGGCGCGGTCGAACGCGATCGAGGCTTTCGAGCCCTTGAAGTCGTAGCGCTGCGCGACCTCTTTGGTGGCTTGATTGACGGCGTTGTCGACCTCTTGGAGGTCGGCGCCGGTGGAGACATCGAAGGAAGCGACGCTGGCCATAGGGCGGTAATGTACCCGCCCCGGACCTAGAACAGGAAGCTTTCGAGCGCGCGGGCCCTCGAGACGTGACGGAGTCTCGCCAGCGCCTTCTCTTTGATCTGCCGCACCCGCTCCCGCGTGATGCCGAGCAGCGAGCCAATCTCCTCGAGCGTCATCGGCTCCTGGCCCTCGAGGCCGAAGTAGAGCCGGAGGATCTTGGCCTCCCGCTCCTTGA
>QHUC01000271.1 GCA_003221045.1 Gemmatimonadota bacterium
CTTTCCGAGCTCTCAGTCGTCTTGCGGCTTGCGCGTGACCTGGAGTACATCACCGCGGAGAAGTGGAACGACCTCGAACGCCTACGAAACCACGCTGGGATCCTTACGTGGCGATTGTACCACACGTGGCGATTGTACCACGCCGTCGCCAAGGGAAAGCGATAAGAGGGGTGCTCCTACCGCCCGTTACCGCCCGTTACCGCCTATTACCGCCCTAGTACGCAGGGGGCAGTTTCTTGTATCGCTCAAACAACTCCGTCTGCCGGCTCTTGAGTGGAATCTCCTTCCCGCGAATCAGCACGTGCTCGACACCGGTCGTGAACTCGAACGGGTCACCCGACCACACCACGACGTTCGCCACCTTGCCGGCCTCGAGTGAGCCGTAGCGGTCCGCGACGCCGAAGATCTGCGCCGGCGCCAGCGTCACCGCCCGGAGCGCCTGATCCCACGTCATCCCGTAGGACACGGCGTTCCCCGCCTGTTGGCGCAAGTCCCGGGAGTTGTGGGTATTGGTCTCGAGCAGCGCGACGCTGACGCCCGCCTTCGCGAGCAGCGCGGCGTTCTCGTACCGGATGCCGAGCGCGTCGTAGCTCGGGATGTTGTCCAACGGCTCGACCAGCACGGGCACGCCGGCCGCCGCGAGCTCGGGGGCGATCTCCCAGGCTTCCGCGCCGCCCGACAGCACCAGTTTGAGCTTGAACTCCCGAGCGAGGCGCAACGCGGTCTCGATGTCGCTCCGCCGGTTCGCAACAGCGATGAGCGGCTCGCGGCCGTGAACGACCGGCAGTAACGCCTCGAGGTCCGCCGCCGACGCCGCCAGGGGGCGCATCTGTGCTCGCCCGAAATCAGCCTTGCGCCGCTCGTATTCGAGCGCATCGCGGAACACGCGCCGGAGGCGGTCGGCGCTCTCGGCGCGGGACGCGCCGGCCTCGTCTTTGCCACTTTCGGAGAGATCCGCCACGACCCCGACGGGGGACTTCACGAGCATCTGCTCGATGGTCGCGCCATCCAGGTCGATCAGCACCGCCTGACCGCTGACGAGGTGACCTGCCGGCACCGCGAGGGCCGTGGTGATTCCCTCGATGCGGGTGACCGGTATCAGGGTGGACGCCGGGTTGATCCCTTCCGTCACGTTGAAGGCCGCGGCAATGGTGTCTCCGAGCAGGATCGCCTCGCGCGTGCCCGGCACCGCGCTGATCTCCACCAGGCCGAGCTGTCCCGCGCCGTCGATCAATCCCGGGGTCACCCACTTGCCGGTGGCGTCGATGCGGGTCGCGTCCGAGGGCACGGACACATTAGTGCCGACCGCCGCGATCCGACCATCGCGGATCAACACCGTGGCTTTGGCGAGTTTCGGGCCGGAGGCGGGGTACACCGTGCCGCCCGTGATGGCGATCGTCTGAGCGAGCAGGAACGCGATCATCGGTCGCTCCCCGGGGCAGGGACCTGCCCGATCTCGAAGTCGGTGCGCGGCTGGTGCGCCGGATCGTTCCGGTCGTAGACCAGCCAACCGTCGTTGTAGACCCGCACGGGCTTCGAGTACACGGAGAACGGATCGCCGGACCAGACGACTACTTCCGCCATCTTGCCGGGCTCGAGCGTCCCCACGATCGAATCGAGCCCGAGCGTCCAGGCCGGATTCGCTGTCACCCACCGGATGGCCTGGTCGCGCGTGACCGGGATGCCTGACCGCTGGCCCGCATACATCGCCTTCGCCGCCTCCTGATTGAGCCGCTGGATGCCGCTCGGATCGTCCGAGTGGATGACGGGACGCCCGCCCGCCTGCTGATTGAGCGCGGCGTTTTGCTGGATGCCGTCCATCGCTTCTTCTTTGAAGCCCCACCAGTCGGCCCAGACCGAAACAGAGGTGCCCGCCTTCGCGATCAGGTCAGCGATCTTGTAGGACTCCACCGCGTGGTGGAACGAGCGGATCTTGAAGCCGAACTCGCGCGCCAGGTCGAGCATCTGTGCCATCTCGTCGGCGCGGTAGCAATGGTTCTGGACATACATGTTGCCGCGCAGGACTTCGACCAGGGACTCGAGGCGCAGGTTTCGCTCGGGCGGATCGCCCTTGTGGTCCTTGTTCCAGATGTCCCAACGACGGCGGTATGCCTCCGCCTGGATGAACGCCGCGCGGTATCCCGCCATGTTGCCCATCCGCGTGGACGGACCGCCCTTCTTGCCGTAGACGCGCTTCGGGTTCTCGCCGCAGGCCATTTTCAGCCCATAGTGCGCGCCCGGGAACGGGTCCTGAGGCCAGAACGAGTGCTCCGCCCACACCTCGGCGGTCACCGGGTTCGTCGCCTCGTTGCCGTCGGACTCCGCGTCGGTCGCGGGCGCGGCATACACGCCCAGATGCGAGTGATCGTCGATCAGGCCCGGCGTCACGTAGCGGCCGGTCCCGTCCACGACCACCGCGTCCGCCGGCGCGACTACCTTGGCGCCCCCCCCCACCGCCACGATGCGCCCGTCCTTGAACAGGATTGCCCCGTTTGGGATTTCCTGCCCCGTGGCCGTCATGATCGTGGCATTTCGGATCAAAACGGGGGGGTTGGGGTGGCGCTGATACGTGGACGGATACTGAGGCCGGTTGACGCTCGTGCTCTCGGCCGCCTGAACGGCCGGTGACGGAGGAGGAGCCGCCACGGGGGAGGCTGGCTGCTGAGCCGTGCGCGCCCCTGCAGAGGCGCACGCTCCGGTGAACGCGAGCAGCAGTGACCACGCTTGTCGCATGCTGGTGCCCTCCCTTGTGGTGTTACTTGACGAGCTCGACGACGAATGGCTGCCCGACGAACTCTGTCTTCAAGACTTTTCTGGGAGAATCCGTGCCGACATACATCGTGAACGGCACGCGCGAGCCGGTGACGTCGATCTGATACGCCTGGAACGTCCCCGCCGGCACAGTGACCGAGGCGGGTCCGGTCACCCTGAACGTGAGAACCTTGATGGCGTTCTCGCTCGGCGTGAAGAACGAGAGACTGAACGACTTCCCGGGCGCGAGGGGCAGGGCGGGGACGACGAACGGCACGGCGTTCTCATCCACCGTGCCGGGGGGCAGGGCGGTGTCGACGTCGAAGCGCTTGACCGAGCCGTCCTGTTGCGGGGAGGCGCTCGAGCCCTTCACGCGTCCGCCGCCATACGTCAGGTGGGTCTCCCCCTTCTGGCCCTGCTGTGTTGTCGTCTGATCCACTTGCCGGACGGACCCATCCGACGGATTCAGCACGACGGTCGTTTGCTGCTGGAACACGCCGCCCGCCAGGTTGGAGCGCTCGGAGTAGACGAGCGAATCCGGCGACCGCCGGACTTCGGACACCGTGAAGCCCGCCGCATTGCCCTGGAGCGACACGCGCGAGCTGTCGGTGTGCGCGACGAATTGCGCCCGGTCGAGCGCGACGGGCGCCGCCGGCGGATTGAGATCGGCGGGCGTGAGTGGCTTCCCATCCACGTCCACCACGCGCAGCGGCGCGATCGCCTTGAGCCGATCGTATAGCTTCGCACCGTCGCCCACCACCACGATGGTCAGGGCACGCGCCCGATACAGGCGGGCGGCCGCCGCGCGCGCCTGGAGGGCCGTGACCGCGCTCAGCCGCTCGCGGTACAGGCGCAGGTAATCGTCTCCCAGTCCCAGGAGCTTCACACTCGCCACCTGGCCCGCGATCTGGTTCGGCGTCTCGATCGTGAGGGGGAACGATCCGACCAGGAATCCCT
>QHUC01000183.1 GCA_003221045.1 Gemmatimonadota bacterium
AGGCAACGAGTGCGGCCGCCGCCGCGCACCACGCCCGACGCGCTAGACCCATGGCGTCACCCTTCTGTTCGAGGAGGCCACAAACGTACCGCGGGAGCGCCTTGAGGAGATGGCTCGTGCCATCCGAACGGCGCTCCCGCGGTGTGACGCGAGGTGTGCTACCGACGGCGCTTCTTCGCCGCTTTCTTCCGCTTCTTACCGCCCCGCTTTGCCTTCGCTTTCGGCCGACGCTTCGCGGCCTTCTTCTTTGCCTTGGGTCTCGCCGGTTTCCGCTTCTTCTTTGCCGGCTTCGGCCGCCTCGCCCCCATCGGTTCGCCCATCATCGGGGCTGGCGCGGGCGGCGTCGGGGGTGCCGGCGGATACATCGGCTCCATCATCCCGGAGCCAGGCCAGCTGCTCTCCGAAAAGTCGGTGGGCTCGAGCATCGCGTGATCTCTCCTCCGCTGGTTGTCCGTGCGCGTGGCCTATAGCTTACCCCGCGAAAGCTCCCACGCAAGAGCACAACGGCGCCGCGTCGGTGATCACGGCGCGTGCGGGCATTTTGCGACAAGTTAGCTTGACAACGGCACTTACGACCGCTTACGTTCGGCGCCGCTATGATGTCACGCCGCGTCATCCTCCTCGCCGCCTGCGTCAACCCGAGCGCGGCGCTGGCCCAAAACGTCGCCGAAGTGCAAGTCGCACCGCCCTCCGTAACCATCAAGATCGGCGAGCGCAGCGGCCTGCTCGCCACGGCCTTCGACCGGGCTGGCAACGTCATTCCCACGGTGCGCGTGATCTGGTCGTCGAACAATGTCGCGGTCGCGAAGGTCGATAACCAGGGCACGGTGACCGGGGTCACCGGCGGCGTGGCCATCGTCGAGGCACACGTAGGCGCTCGAAAAGGGCAGGCCGCCGTGCAGGTGCTGGGCGCGCCGGCGGCGGCGACCGCCACGCAGCCTCCGGGGAACCCACCCGCAGGACGTCCGAGCGGGGAAGTGAGCGCAGGGACTCCGTCCGGCTCCGACGCCTTCGCCGGCCAGCCGGCCGGGACGGGCCCGGCCGCAGTGCTCCGCATCGAGCCCCCGACCATCTATCTCCTGCCCTCGGAAAATACCCGCGCGTCTCCCCGCGCCTTGAAGGACGACGGCACGCCCGCCGCACCGGTGGCGGTGGCGTGGAAGTCCTTGCGGCCGGACATCGCGAGCGTCGACCAGAACGGCGTCATCGTGGCGCTCGCGCCGGGCCAGGGAACGGTACAGGTGACGAGTACGGGCGGCCTCACGGCCACGGCCCCGATCGTCGTGCAGCCAAGTGACCTCGCGATCCAGGAGGGGACACCCGTCGTGATGTCGCCGGGCGAAGTGGACACGCTCCATGTCGTCGTGCCTGCGCAGGGCGGCCGGGTCGTGAGCCCGCTCGCGTTGCAATGGTCGGCGGCGGATCCCGCGGTCGCCCGCGTGAGCCTCACCGGCGTCGTGACCGCCGTGGCCCCCGGGCACACGACGCTCGCGGTGTCGGGGCTCTTGCAGTCGAAGACGATCGACATCGTGGTGCACAAGACCGTCGAGGCGCTGGCCGTGCTCCCGACGTCCAAGAGCGACGTGCCGCTGCCGATTCAGGGGTCGGTGAAGTTTCAGGTGCAGGCGCTGGCCGCCGACAAGAGTGCGGTTACCGAAGCGCAACTGCGCTGGACCGTGGGCGACACGTCGCTCGCGAGCTTTGATCCCGCGACCGGCGTGCTGACCGGCAAGAAGACGGGCCGCACCACCCTCGCCGTCAAAGGGCCGGGCCCGGGGCTCGTGGTCATCTGGCAAGTCCGCGTCATCGCGGCGGGCCTGAAGCTCTCGGCCGCGCGCGTGGGCGAGCCGCTGGGCCGACGGTTCTCGCTGAAGGCGAGCTTCGCCGATGAATCGGGCGCCGTGATCGGCCCCGCCACTGGGGTCACCTGGGTGTCGGACAACCCGCAGGTGGCGACCGTCGCGGAGGACGGCACGGTCGCGACCGTTGCGTACGGGCACACGCGCGTGACGGCGACGGCACCGGGCGGGCGGCGCGCCACGGGGGAGGTGTTCGTGCAGGGCGAGATCGTGCTCGCGAGCTCACGCACCGGCGGGTTCCAGCTGTACGCGGCGGAGCGCTCGAACCTCGCGCAGCTCCGCAAGGTCATGGACGATCCCGCCATTGCCAGCGAGCCCGCCTTCTCCCCCGACGGCTCGCGCATCGCATTCACGTCGACGCGCGACGGCCAGCCGGAAGTGTACCTCATGGATGCCGATGGGACCGGCGTCTCGCGGCTCACGAATTCCCCGGGATTGGATGGCGACGCTTCGTTCACCGCGGATGGGCAGGCGGTCGTGTTCCACTCCCAGCGCACGGGACACCGTCAGATCTTCCTGCAACCGATCACCAGCTCGGACGCTGTGCAGCTCACCCAGGAGCCCGCCGACAACTCGCAGCCCACGATGTCGCCGGACGGCGAGATGATTGCGTTCGTGTCGAACCGCGAAGGCAACAATCACATCTGGTTGATGGCCAAGGACGGCTCGAATCAGCGCGCGCTGACCAAGGGGCAACAGAGCAAGGAGAGCGCGCCGCACTTCCTGCGCGATGGCACCCTCGCCTACCTGGTGGAGCAGAAGGAGAGCGGCCGGACCGTCACGCAGGTCGTCAAGTCGGACCTGATCAGCGGCAAGACGACGCCCCTCTCCGGCACCGATCTCGTGATCAATGACTTCGCCGTATCGCCCGGCGGCGACCTCCTCGGCCTCGTCGTCGCGGTGCAGAAGAACACGTTCCGGGTGTACGTCCAGCCGGTGGGAGCGAATGGGGCGGGCGCGCCTGTGGCCATTCCGACCACCGGCGCCGAGCAGATGGTAACACCCGCGTTCATGCCCTAGCGGGCGCCGTCCATGCGCGCCTGGGTGATCCGCAGTACCGGCGGTCTCGAACGGCTCGAGCTCGCCCAAGTCCCCGACCCGCCGTCGACTCTACGCTCCACCGATGTTCGCGTTGCGCTACGAGCGGCTGCGCTCAACCACCTCGACCTCTTTGTCGTGAGGGGCCTGCCACATGAGTATCAGTTCCCGCACATCCTCGGCGGGGACGGAGCAGGGGTCGTCGCCGCAGTAGGCCCGGACGTCCGCTCGGTGCGGCCCGGTGACCGAGTGATGATCAATCCCGGGATCGCCGACTACACCTGTGAGTATTGCCGCGCGGGCGAGCATTCGCTCTGCCTCAGCTACCGGCTGCTGGGCGAGCATCTGCCGGGGACCATCGCCGAGGCGATCGTGGTTCCCGAGCCGAACGTCGCGATCATTCCGACTCTGCAGGCTCCGCTCTCCTGGGCCGAAGCGGCGGCCTTCTCCCTCGTCACCCTCACCGCATGGCGCATGGTGGTCACCCGGGCGCAGGTGCAGCCGGGTGAGACGGTGCTCGTGTGGGGCATCGGCGGGGGGGCGTCGCTCGCCGCGATGCGCATCGCGAAGCTCAGAGGAGCGCGGGTGATCGTCACCTCGTCGAGCGACGAGAAGCTCGAGCACGCGAAGCGACTCGGCGCCGACGCGACTCTCAATCACCGGACGCAGAAGGTCTCCCAGGAGGTCCGCGTGCTCACCGAGAAGCGCGGTGCCGACGTGGTCATCGAAAACGTCGGGGAAGCGACCTGGGACGAGTCGCTGCGATCGCTGCGGCGCGGAGGGCGGTTGGTGAGCTGCGGCGCGACGAGCGGGCCGAAGGTCGGAATCGACCTGCGCCGGCTCTTCTGGTATCAATGGAGCATCCTGGGGGCAACCATGGGGAACCTGGCGGAGTACCGTGAAATCGTGCGGGTTCTCGGAACCGGGGAGCTCCGGCCGATCATCGATCAGGTGTTTCCGTTCTCCGAGGCGCGCGAAGCGCTGGGGCGCTTGGACCGGGCGGAGCAACTGGGGAAGATTGCGGTGAGCATCGCCGAATAGGATGGGCCCGGCGCGCACTGTCCTGAAGGACACTCGCTCCTCAGTCTTCGCTCCGCTCTGCTGTGCTTCAGCAAAGTGACGGCCGGGCCCAAGCTCGAGCCTGGGAAACACGATGCGGCCATCCGATCAACCGAGCGTCAACGCGAGCCTCCCGTAACTGCCGTCGCGGCCCCGGGTTAGGATGCCGGGCCGCGTTGCCTTTCCCAGTCTAAGTGTTTATTTTTTAGTAACTTAGGCCGCTCCGCGGCACCCCCGGAACCCTAACCACTGACACCTGGCACCCGCCCTTTCATGACCGGACCGAACGCGCGCGAACGCATCCTCCCGCGCCTCATCGAAGACGAGATGAGGGAGTCGTTCCTCGACTACTCGATGAGCGTGATCGTGCAGCGTGCGCTGCCGGACGTGCGCGACGGCTTGAAGCCGGTGCACCGGCGCATCCTGTACGCGATGCACGAGCTCGGACTCGTGCCGGGCCGCCCGTACAAGAAGAGCGCCACGGTGGTCGGCGACGTGCTCGGCAAGTACCACCCGCACGGCGACGTGGCCGTCTACGACTCGCTCGTGCGCATGGTGCAGGACTTCTCGCTGCGCTACCCGCTGGTGGACGGGCAGGGGAATTTCGGCTCCGTGGATGGCGATCCTCCCGCCGCCTACCGCTACACCGAGGCCCGCCTCACGCGCATCGCGATGACGATGCTCGAGGACATCGACAAGAACACGGTCGATTTCGTCCCGAACTTCGACGATCGGCTGCAGGAGCCCACCGTCCTGCCGTCGCGGCTTCCGAACCTCATCGTGAACGGCACGTCGGGGATCGCGGTCGGGATGGCGACCAACATCCCGCCGCACAACCTCGCCGAGACGGTCGAGGCGATCAACCATCTGGTCGACCACCCCACCGCGACGATCAAGGACCTGCGGAAGTTCATCAAGGGCCCCGATTTCCCGACGGGCGCGATCATCTACGGGCGTGAGGGCATCAAGGAGTGCTACGAGAAGGGGCGCGGCCGGATGGTGCTCCGGGCGCGTGCCGTGGTCGAGGAGAAGGAATCGACCGGCAAGCAGCAGATCGTCGTCGCCGAGATTCCGTATCAGGTGAACAAGGCGAATCTCATCGCGCAGATCGCCGAGCTCGCGAACGCCAAGAAGATCGACGGCATCTCGGACATCCAGGACTACTCGGACCGCGAGGGGATGCGGATCGTCATCGACCTGAAGCGCGACGCCGTCCCCGCCGTCGTGCTTAACCAGCTGTACAAGCACTCGCAGATGCAGACTACCTTCGGCGCGATCATGCTCGCCCTGGTCGACGGTGCGCCGAAGGAGATGAACCTGAAGGAGCTGCTCGAGCACTTCATCGAGCATCGCCACACCGTCATTACGCGCCGGACCGAGTTCGAGCTCAAGCGCGCGCAGGATCGGGAGCACATCCTCGAAGGCCTGAAGATCGCCGTCGACAACATCGACGAGGTGATCCGCATCATCAAGAAGTCGAAGGACACACCCACCGCCGACGCGGCGTTGCGCAAGCGGTTCAAGTTGTCCGAAAAGCAGTCCGCCGAAATCCTCAACATGCGGCTGGCCCGGCTCACTGCCCTCGAGATCACCAAGCTCGAGGACGAGCTCAAGGAGGTCCGCAAGTTCATCAAGGAGTGCAAGGAGATCCTCGCGTCCAAGCCGCGCCGCCTCAAGATCCTGAAGGAGGAGCTCGCGGAGCTCGCGCACGGCTTCGGGGACGAGCGGCGCACGGAGATCGTCGCGGACCAGGGCGAGTTCTCGATCGAGGACCTGATCGCGGAAGAGGACATGGTGATCACCGTGTCCCACGCGGGCTACATCAAGCGGCTGCCGGTCTCGGCGTATCGGCGCCAGCGACGCGGCGGGCGCGGCGTCATCTCCGCGCACACGAAGGAAGACGACTGGGTCGAACACCTCTTCATCGCCTCGACCCACGACTATATGATGTTCTTCACCGAGCAGGGCCAGTGCTACTGGCTCAAGGTGCACGAGATTCCGCAAGCCGCGCGGGCGGCGCGTGGCAAGCCGATCCTCTCCTGCATCGCCATGAAACAGGACGAACGCCTTGCCTCGCTCGTGCCGGTGCGTGAGTTCTCGGAGGACCAGTACCTGTTATTCGCCACCAAGCAGGGCGTGGTCAAGAAGACCCGTCTCTCGGAGTTCGGCAATCCCCGCTCGGTCGGTATCCGGGCCATCAATATCGAGAAGGGCGACGAGCTCATTGACGTTCAGGTGACGGACGGTAAGAACGACATCGTGCTCGCCACGCACCACGGCATGAGCATCCGCTTCCACGAGAAGGACGTGCGCGACATGGGACGCACGGCCACCGGCGTGAAAGGGATCGAGCTGGACAAAAAGGACCAGGTGATCGACATGGTGGTCGTGCGCCGCAAGTCCACACTGCTCACCGTGACCGAGAAGGGCATGGGGAAGCGCTCCGAGTTGGATGAGTACCGTGTGCAGCACCGCGGCGGCCGGGGCATCATCACCCTCAAACGCGCCGAGAAGACGGGTGACATCGTCGCGCTCAAGGAAGTGCTGCCCGGCGACGAGCTGATGATGATCACGAAGAAGGGGATCATGATCCGGGTGCCGGTCGAGGGCATCCGCATCTCGGGCCGCAATACGCAGGGCGTCAAGATCATGAACCTGACGGCGGCCGACCTGGTGGTGGACGTGGCCCGGGTGGTCAAGGAAGATGAAGGGGAGGACGGGGAGGACGACGAGGGTGAAAACGGTGGACCCAAGCCTGCCGGGAAGGCACCCGGGAAGCCGGCCAAGCCGAAGTCCGGCGCCAAGAAGAAGAAAAAGTAGCGTGGTCAGCGCGCAGGACGTGCGGGAGGCCGCCGCAAGGCTCGCCGGCGTAGCGGTTCGCACGCCGTTGCGCTTTGTGGAGCCCCTGCACGCCTACTTGAAGCTCGAGAGCATGCAGCCGATGGGGGCGTTCAAGCTGCGCGGAGCGTATAACGCGATCAGCCGCCTGCCGCAGGCCGCAAGGCGCCAAGGTGTGATCACCTATTCGAGCGGCAACCACGGGCAGGCCGTCGCGTACGCCGCGCAGCTGCTCGGGGTGCGGGCGGTGGTCGTCATGCCCGAGACGGCGCCCGCGGTGAAGGTCGCCGGAGTAAAGAAATGGGGAGGCGAGGTCGTATTCGCCGGGCGGACCTCGGACGAACGCCAGCGCAAGGCCGAGGAAATCGCCGGGCGGGAGGGACTCGCGATCGTCCCGCCGTTCGATCACCCGGACATCGTTGCCGGTCAGGCGACGGTAGGGCTCGAGATCGCCGAGCAGCTTCCGGACGCGCGGACGGTGGTGGTGCCGGTCGGCGGCGCGGGCCTCATCGCCGGCGTCGTGACGGGCCTCGCTGCGGCGGGGAGCCGCGCCATGGTCTGGGGCGTCGAGCCCAGCGGCGCGCCCAAGCTCAAGCGCTCGCTCGAGGCGGGCCGCCCGGTGCGGCTCGACCGTACGGCGAGCCTGGCGGACGGTCTGATCACACTCAGCGTGGGCGCGATTCCGTTCGCGCAGCTCGCGGCGCAGCGGGACCGGTTAGGGGGCGTCGTTCTCGTGGAGGATGACGCATTGCGCGAGGCGGTGCTGTTTCTGTGGCGCGAATGCCGCCTGACCGTGGAACCATCGGGGGCCGCCACGACGGCGGCGGTGCGCTCCGGCGCGATTCAGCCGGTCCCCCCTACTGTGCTTCTGGTCAGCGGGGGCAACGTCGACCCCTCGCTGCTCGAGGACTGAGCGAGGCGATGCCCCCCACCGAGTCCGGCCTCGCCAAGATCCTCGTCGCCGACGACGATCAATCCCTCGTTCGCACGCTCAGCTGGATCCTCAAGGAGAACGGCTACGAGGTGGTCACCGCGCCCGGCGGCGAAGGCCTCATCGGGAGGCTCGAGGAGGAACGTCCCAACCTGCTGCTCCTCGACATCATGATGCCCAAGGTCGACGGGCTACAGCTCCTCGCGAAGATGAAGGCCGACGAGCGATTCCGCGACGTGCCGGTCCTTATGATCTCGTCCATGCCCCCGGAAGAAGCGACCGTCAAGGCGCTCGGGCTGGGCGCGGCGGACTTCATCTCCAAGCCGTTCCGGGTGCGCGAGCTCCTGGCGCGCGTGAAGGCGCACATCCGGTCCGCGCAGGAGCTGACTCGGGCGCGCGACGAGGCGCAAAGCCGCGCCGCGATCGTCGACATCCTGCACGAGGTGACCGACTCGCTCAAGCCGGACGAGATCTACCACATCCTCGTGCGGCGCGTCGCCCGTGTCCTTCAGATCTCGAAGTGCTCGATGGTGCTCGCCAAGCCGGGGGACCAGCTGGGCGTGGTGGTCGCGGCCTACGAAAACCCCATGCTCAGGAACCTGCAGATCGAGCTCGCTCGCTATCCGGAGATCCAGCGCGCGCTCACCACGAGCCGCTCGGTCCTGGTCGAGGACGTGGCGTCCGATCCCCTCTATCACGACGAGCGACTTCGGTGGCAGCGCGAGCAGATCACGGTGCCCACCCGCTCCGCCGTGGCGCTCCCGTTCTCCATGAAGGAGCAGCAGCTCGGCGTGTTCTTCCTGCGCACGACCGGCGAGGATCCGCCGCTCACGCGGGCGGACGCGCAGTTCTCGGAAACCGTGATCCGGACGGCCGTGGCCGCGATCGAGAAGGCGTACGACTTCGAAACGGCGGTATCGGACAAGAAGCGCCTGGAGAAGCTCGCCGCGACGGATGCCCTCACCGGCTGCCTCAACCGGCGCGCGCTGTCGGAAGAGCTCGAAGCCGAGCTCGACCGCGCTCGGCGGTACAATCTGGCGCTCACGATCCTGCTCGCGGACATCGACCGGTTCAAGCTCGTGAACGACACGCGGGGGCACATCGCCGGCGATTCGGTGCGGCGTCGCGTGATGCACCACGACTTCGCCGATCCCGGTGAGGACCCGCTCAATCTGACCATCTCGATCGGCGTCGCTTCGTTCCCGGACGACCGCGTGAGCGGCGCGGACAGTTTCGTGGCACTGGCCGATCAGGCCCTCTATCGCGCCAAGAACGAAGGCCGCAACTTGGTCCGGCAATGAACGAGCGCCGCTGTCCCAAGTGCGGATCGGTGTACGGCGACACCGCCCGGTTCTGCCCCCGCGACGGCAGTATGCTCGTGGAAGTCCAGGCCCGGCCGGCCGGCCCCGCCTCTGCCGCCCCGGGCGCGTCCGGCGGTACCGCCGTCCGCACGCCCCCCAGCCCCAAACCCGGGCTCGATCGTGCCTCGACGCTCTCGGGCCAGGTCCTCGACTCGCGCTACCAGGTACAGAAGAAGCTCGGCGAAGGGGGCATGTCCTACGTCTATCTCGCCCGCGAGGTGGCGACGGGCAAGGACGTGGCCATCAAGGTGCTGTCCCCCAAGCTCGCGACCGACCGGAGCTCGGTCGAGCGGCTGCGGCGCGAGGCCGGGCTCGCCATGCGACTCGAGCACCCCAACGTCTGCCGCATCCTCCGCCTCGGCGAATCCGAGGACGGGCTGATCTACCTCGTCATGCCGTTTCTCAAGGGAGAGCTGCTCTCCGACCGCGAGGTGAAGAGCGGGCCGATGGCGGTCGAGGTCGGCGTCGCCGTGCTCCAGCAGGTGTGCGCCGGCCTCCACCACGCGCACGAGCTCCAGATCGTCCACCGCGACCTGAAGCCGGAGAACATCATGCTCGTGGCGGAAGACGGCGGCTCCGAGCGCGCAGTGGTGATGGACTTCGGGCTGGCCAAGGAGCGGCGCGCCGAGGGGCAGCTCGCCAAGCTCACAGCCACGGGCATCATCCTCGGCACACCCGAATTCATGAGCCCGGAACAGATTCGTGGCAAGCAGCTCGACGCGCGCTCCGACATTTACGCGCTCGGCATCGTTGCCTTCGAGATGTTCAGCGGCAAGCTTCCCTTCCAGGGGCGCAACGCGCAGGAGATGATGATCGCGCGGCTCCGCGGCCAGCCGCTGAAGCTCCGCCAGCTCCGGGCCGACGCGCCCGAACCTCTGGAGAAGGCGCTAGCCCGGGCGATGGAATCGAACCCCGACAACCGCTACGACACGGCCCTCGATTTCGCCGCCGCGCTGGCGGGCGTGGGGCGGGGAGGAGGGGGCGGGGGGGGCGCGGGCGAAGGTGGGTTTCTCTCGAAGATCAAGGAGAAGCTGAAATAAAGCGCTTCCCGGCGTTCGATCCACCCGAGTACGTCGATTGGCACCCCGACCCCGCGCTCGTGCGCGCGTTTCGCGAGACCCTCGAGCAGGATGCCGAGCGCGCCGCCGTCGTCTCCGGCCTTTCCGTTGACGCAAAGCTCGGCCTCTACGCCGGTCTGCTGCGCGCCCGTCTCCACGACATCCAGCTCAAGCGGTGGGTGCGCACGGGGGTCATCTCCAAGGCCTGGCTCGCGACCGGGGAGGAGGCCACGACCGTGGGGCCCGTGCACGCATTGGAGCGGGGACGAGACATCGTCGCGCCCATGATCCGCAACGCGGCGGCGTGCTGCGAGCTCGGCCTGCCGGTCGCCGATATGCTGCGGGCGTATCTCGGCAGCGACGACTCGCCCTCGCACGGCCGGGATCTGCACGTGGGCGCCTGGGCGCAAGGGGTCCTGCAGCCGATCTCGCATGTCGGGGACATGGTGCCGGTGATCACCGGCATCGGCCTGACGTTCAAGATGCGAGAGGAGCCGCGTGTCGCCCTCACGTGGGTGGGCGACGGCTCGACCAAGACGGCGGCCGCGCACGAGGGCACAAACTTCGCCGCCGTCCAGAAGCTGCCGGTCATCTTCATCGTGCAGAACAACCAGGTGGCGCTTGGCACGCGCCTCGAGCAACATCATCTCGCCCACGACTTTCGCGACTGGGCGGCGAGCTATGGCATCCTGGGGGCGACGTTCGACGGCAACAACGTGCTCGACGGCTACGCGGCGACCAAACTGGCCGCCGACCGTTGCCGCCGCGGCGAGGGACCGGCCCTGCTCGTCGCCGAGACGTTCCGCATGGGTGGGCATGCAACGCACGACGAGCGCGAGGCGCGCGAGACCTTCCCCGACGAGTGGTTTCGCTCCTGGGGGCAACGGGACCCGATCGGGCTCTACGAGGAGCATCTCAAGGAAGACGGCGTCAGCGTGCGGCGCCTCGAGGAGATCGAGTCCGGGGTGACGGCAGAGGTCGACCGCGCGGCCGAGGAGGCGGTCCGGAGTCGCGACCGCTTGCCGGCCGGAGAAAGCGCATTGGCGGGAGTCTACGCGAAGGGAGGGTGAGCCTCGTGAACCTGAAACTCGTCGGGGTCGTGATCTTGCTCGCCGTCCTGCCGACTCTACGGCCGGCCATGGATATCCACGCTGAGTACGTGAAGTTCGTCTCGGGTCACGACACCCTCACCGCGTACCTCGCCTACCCCGAGCGCAAGGATCGCGCGCCTGCCGTGGTCGTGATTCACGAAGTGTTCGGCCTGTCGGACTTCATTCGGCAGACCACGGAGCAGCTCGCCCGAGACGGTTTCGTCGCCGTCGCTCCCGACCTCCTGTCGCGGCGGGGGGGCACGCCGCCATCGCCGGACGACGCGCGCAAGCTCATTGCGACCCTCAACCCCGATACGGTCACACAGGATCTCGACGCGACGGTCGCATACGTAAAGCGGCTCAAGGCGGCCCGACCTGATCGCGTGGGGGTGATCGGCTTCTGTTGGGGCGGTGGGCAGAGTTTCCGCTACGCGACGAACAACCCATCGCTGCGGGCGTTCGTGGTGTGCTACGGCCCCGGCCCGGACGCGATGGCGATCGCCCGCCTCCGGGCGGCCGGGCTCGGCGTCTACGCCGAGAACGACGCGCGCATCAACTCGGGTCTCACCGACGTGGACGCGGCGGTCCGGACCTACCACAAGAAGTACCGCTACGACGTCTATCCCGGCGTGGGCCACGGCTTCTTCCGGACGCGCGAAAAGCCTGAGGTTGCTGACAGCGCGTGGAAGGCGGTCGTGGGGTTCTTTAGAGCAAATCTTGAGCGGTAGGGCGGCAAAGGCGGCAACTACTGCCGCCCCAGGCCGCCCTTCAGGTACTGCCGCGCACGGTCCAGCGCGGGCTCGTTTCCGGCGAGCAGGTCGTTCACCGTGCGCGGGACGAGGACGTCCGGCTTGATCCCGACCCCTGCGAACTCGGTGCCATCGGGGGCGAGGTGGCGCGCGACGGAGAACTGGACGCCCCAGTTCTTCGGCAGCGCGAAGGCAGCGACGTCTCCCGGACTCCCGGCCGACGGCTCGCCGATGATCACGCCGCGCCCCTCCGCCCGAAACGCCGCCAGCAAATCCTCAGCTGCTCCGGAGGTCGCGCTCGACGCCAGTACCGCCATGGGCCCCCCGTACGACGGTCGCTCGGTGCGTGGTGCAACCGTTCCGGCGTCCAGGCCGTACCACGTAAAGGCCGAGTCGGCCAGGTTCCACGCCCGGAACCCGGCGCGATAGACGGGCGTTTTCCAGCGCACCGCGGGGAAGGGGCGGTCGGAGAGGCGCGCCAGGATCTGGTAGGCGTATTCGGTCTTGCCGGACACGGCGCGCCGCAGATCCAGAACAATGCCCTGCACCCGCCCGAAGTCCGGGAAGGCAAGGTCGAGCTGGCGTACCGCCTCGGCGTCCCCGAGCGATGCGATGTGCACGACGGCGACGCCACCGGGCAGCGTGTCCATGGCGAACGCGGCCGGCTCGAGCGGCCAGCGATCGTTGAGCGACAGGCTGCGGGTCACGCTCAGACCGCGCGGCTCGCCGCGGGGCACGCGCACGAGCAGGTGGAGCGACGTGCCCTTCTCGCCCTCGAGCATCCAGGCGACCGCGCGCTGCCAGCGATCCGCGGGCATGGCGGCGGAGATTTCCGGGAGCACGGAGTCCCGGATCCACAGCTCCGCGGGAATTCCCTGGACCGCGATGATCTCGGCGAGGCGCTCGGGCCGGGCCACGCGCATCTCGTCGTTCTCGGCGTAGTCCAAGATGAAGGGGCGCCGCTCGGCGCTCTCCAGGAGGAGCGGCGGGCGGGCAATACGGGATCGAAGGTGTGCGGGCGCGATCACGACGGCCTGCCCGTCGCCGAGGAGGGCGACCAGGCGACGCAGCCGCCGATAAAAGAGAAGGTCAGGCTGTGGCTCGGTGGCGAGCTTCAGGTTTGCCGCGAGCGCCGAGTCCCAGTCCGCGCGGACGCGGTCCCAGTACGCGTAATTGTAGCGAGCCTCGGCCCAAATGGTGGCCACCGCCACACCGCGCTCCGTGGCGGTGAGCTGCTGGCCCGCGAGCGCCTGCGGCACGAACGCCGCCGCAATCGACCATGAGAGGAGCCTCGAGCGAGTGGCCACGCGGCTAATCTATCTGCTTCTGTTCCTCGCGCCCCAGGTGCTCATCTACCTGTATCTGCGCGAGCGCCTGCCGGACCCCAACCAGCCCGATCGGGCGCGCGTTGTGCGCCGCGCGCTGGCCGTGATCTTCATCACGCTGAACATCCCCTGGCTCCTGGTCGGCGCGCGCGTCCTGTTCGGCGGAAGCGTGTGGAGCGTCGGCCGCATCCCCTTCACCGGTCCGTGGATCGCCTGGCAGCTGCTGGGATGGATCGTGCAACCACTCACCACGGACCACGCAGTGCTTTCTCGCCGCCGCTTTCTCGCCCGCGCCACGTACATCTACGCTGGCGCCGGTGCCGCCCTGTCGGCGCACGGGATCTGGAGCGCCTATCGGCTCCCCACGATCACCCGACGCACACTCTCCTTCCCGGACCTCCCGCCCGGTCTCGATGGTCTTCGGCTGCTCCATCTCTCCGACCTGCACGCCGGCATGCACCTCGGAGAAGACCAGATGCAGGAGATCGTGGCGCGGGCGAACGCCCTCCAGCCGGAACTGATCGTCCAGACCGGCGACATGATCGACATCTCGCGTGACTACATCCCGCCGTACGTTCGCGCGTTTCGCGACCTGTCGGCGCCCCTCGGCGTGGTCACGGTGCTCGGCAACCACGATCGCTACACCGGCGAGCGGGAGGTCATCCGCGCCTGTCGCGATGCGGGACAGGTGTTCGTGCAAAACGGCTGCCACCTGGTCGAGCGCAACGGTGCCGCGCTCGCGCTCCTGGGAATCGACGATCCGCACAACTGGAAGGTGGACGATCCGCAGCCGGCGGACGTGGATGCCGCGCTGCGGGCCGCGCCGCCCCCATCCCAGGCCTTTCGGGTGCTGCTCGCCCACCGCCCCGGCGCGTGGGACACCGCCGCGCCGCGCGGCATCCCGCTCACCTTGGCCGGGCACATCCATGGCGGCCAGTTCTATTTGCCGCTGATCGGTTGGTCGGCCGGGCGGCTGATCACCAAATACGTGATGGGGCACTTCCAACGGGGGAACAGCCAGCTGTATGTGAGTCGCGGCATCGGCGTCGTCGGCGTGCCGATTCGAGTGTTCACGCCGCCGGAGATAGAGCTATTTGAACTGCGACGGATATAACGGCGACGAATGGAGAAGCGACGGGTGGGAACCACCACGCCTTTTCCATCCGTCGCTTCTCATTCCGTCGCTGCTTTGTCCGCCGCCTTTATTGCATCCCACGCCCCGTCCAGCGCCAGCTTGATTCCCGCATGCGTCTCCGGCCACTCCCTCGCCGAGACATGATCGATCGCCAGCGTCAGCACGGCGAGCCACACGCCGGCCCACACTTCCGCAGCGCCCGGCTTCACGGATCCATCGGCCTTACCCTGCGCGATGAGGCTCTCGAGGCCCAGCCGGAAATCCCGTCCGGCCTTGCGACTCTCGTCATCCAGCAGATCGTCGTGGCGCTGTACGAAGAAGAGCCGCGCCACGGCGGGCTCGCGCACGGCGCCGGCCACCAGCTCGCGGGCGAGCTCGGCGAGCTTCTCGCGCGGCCCGACCTTGAGTGCGTCGGCGTCCCGCACCAGCTTCGTGGCCCAGCGGGCGGCGGCGCGGTACAGCTCGTTGAAGAAATGCTGCTTGCCCGTGAAGTGCCGGTAGATGGTCCCTTCCGCGACGCCGGCCTTCTTCGCGATCTGGGGGGTGGTGGTCTCGTGGTAGCCCTGCGTCGTGAACAGCTCGAGCGCCGCGCGGACGAGACGCTCCCGGGTGAGATCGGCCTGGGTCATCGGGCGCGAATCTAACCTAATCGCAGGGTTCCTTCCGCCACGGGTCCCCGCTAGGTTTCCGCCGCTCAGATTGTCCGCGATTTCCATCCGGAGGCTTTTCCGCAATGCGCATGCTGGTGTTGGGTGCGGGCTTGCAGGGGTCCGCCTGCGCCTATGATCTCTTGCAACGGCCCGAGGTCGCTCAGGTCACCATCGCGGATCTGAAGCCGGAGCGGATTCACGGTTTTCTGAAGCCCTACGTGGGGAAGCGGCTCACCCTGCTGAAGCTCGACGTGCAGGATGGCGCCGCACTGCGCGCGGCGATGTCTGGTCACGGAGCGGTGCAGAACGCGGCACCCTATTACTTCAACTTCGAGGTGTCCCGCGCCGCGGTGGAAACAGGGATTCACTGTGCCGACCTGGGCGGCAACACGGAGATCGTCTTCCAGCAGAAGCAGCTCGATGAGGACGCGAAGCGACGCGGCGTGTCCGTGATCCCCGACTGCGGTCTCGCCCCCGGGATGGTGAACATCCTGGCGTCCGAGGGAATCCGTCGCGTCGGTGAGGCCGACACCGTCAAGATTTTCGTCGGCGGCCTGCCGCAGCATCCCGAGCCTCCCCTCAACTACCAGATCGTGTACTCGCTCGAGGGCGCGCTCGACTATTACACGACGCCTTCGTGGGTGCTGCGGGAGGGTAAACCGACCCGCGTGGATGCCTTGTCCGAGCTCGAGTCGGTCACGTTCCCGCCGCCGGTGGGCGAGCTCGAGGCGTTCCACACTGGCGGGGGCATCTCGACGCTGCCGTGGGCGTACCAAGGCAAGGTCCGCACCATGGAATACAAGACGCTCCGCTATCCGGGCCACATCGCGATCATGCGCCCGATTCGCGAGCTCGGCCTGCTGGACGCGACCCCGATCAAGGTGAAGGGGAAGGAGATTGTGCCGCGCGATGCGTTCATCGCGGCCGTATCGCCCAAGCTCACGAAGCCCGAGGCGCGCGATCTCGTGGCGCTCCGAGTCGAGGTGCGCGGCAAGAACGGCAAGCGGGTCGCGTGGCAGCTGCTCGATTACTCGGACGAGGCGCACGGGATCAGTGCGATGATGCGGACGACGGGCTACTCGCTCGCGATCATCGGCATGATGCAGGTGGACGGCCGCGTCAGGGCGTTGGGCGTGCAAACGCCGGACGAGGCGGTGACGTTCGGCGACTACGTGAGCGAGCTCGCGAAACGCGGAGTGGAGATTCGGGAAATCTAACGCGAACAGGGTGGGGCTCCCTGCGCGACAACAATACGCAGTCGCTCCGGGAACCTCACCCTGTTCGCCATTGCTCAGTAGCTCCACCCACTCGCGAATAAGAACCGCCCGCCCTCGCTGCTGTGGCCGTACCCGAGCACAACCAGCGAATTGCGGAGCAGGCGCAGCGCGACCTCCCCGCCGCCGCTCCGGTGCAGACCGGTGGTGGTGAGGCGCACCGCTTCGCCCGGTCCGAACACGCGCCCCGCGTCGTAGAAGGCCACCAGTTTCAGCTCCACCGCGTCGCCCACGGCGATCACCGCAAAGCGCGCTTCGAGACCGCCGAGCAGCTTACCGCGTCCGGTGAAGCGCCCATCGTAGAATGCCCGGAGCGAATAGTAGCCTCCGACGGCGACGAAGGGCCGTTCGCTGGACTCCATCTCCTGCTGCGCGGCCAGGGGAGGACTGCAACCCATCCCCTCGGCGGCGAGTCGTCCCGCGAGCACGAGACGCCGCACCGGGCGCACTTGCAGGCGCGCGTCGCCCGTCGTCCGGGTGTAGCCCGTCCCGCTCGCGAACAGTGCTTCCACGAAGATGCCCGTGTGCGGGTCGACCTCGCTCTCCCGCGTGTCCAGCACGAGGCCCGCCCGCACCACCTTATCCGTGAACGGCACGGTGGCAGGGTCCACGGTGCCGGCGGTGAGATCCGTGAGGAACACGGACGGACCGGGTAGGGCGCGAAAGTCGGTCCGGGTGAGGGAGCCGCCTGCGAGGATCCTGAGCGGCCCGACGACGCGGCGTTCGAGTGTGGCGCGGGCCGTCAGCCGCTCGCGGCTCACGCGGTAGAAATACGGCCCCACCGTCTTGATGCTGTCGGGGGAATACCGAGTGTCGTTGCCGAGGCCGTAATACCCGAGCCGGTTCTGACGCCTCGCGCCCAGAGAAATCGCCACGCGCCATCCATCCCACCACGCCGGCGCGCGGGCGTCCGCGAGGATGCTGTAGCTCCCTTGAGTGCTGGCGCCGGCGTCGACGTTCAGCGCCGCCCGATCGGGCTCCGGGCGCTCAACGAAGCCGAGCGGGCTGTATCGGCCGTAATGGAGGGCTCCCACCAGCCCCTCCGCCGGACTGTAGGCGACGTAGGGATAGAAATTGGAACGCCAGTAGCGTTGCCCACGGAGTGCCGAGGGGAGGGCCGCCGTGAGCAGCGCCAGTGCGATACTACCGACTCGCGGCGGGCTGATCGTAGAGGTATGCCATGTCTCGGAGCTTCGCCTCGGTGCCGTCGTGCGCCGCGTAACGAGCCGCATAGAGCGAGGCGGCACCGAACTCGCCTCGCTTGTTCACAGCATAGAACTTGACATCGAACTTGGGCTTGCCGTCCGGACCGAGCAACCGCGGCACGGTGAGTTGGACCACGCGCTTCAACGTCTCGAGGCAGGCGTCGGTGGGCTTCATGCCCCGGCGCATGGACTCGACCGTCAGGAACCCGCCGCACACCATGATGTTCGACTCGCCGCGGCCGGTCGATCCGGCGGCGCCGACGGTGTTGTCGGTGTACTGGCCGGCGCCGATGATGGGGCTGTCCCCCACACGCCCCGGGATCTTCCAGGCGAGCCCGCTCGTCGTGGTGACCGACGAAATGTCCCCTTGCGGCGTGACCGCGTTGCAGTTGATGGTCCCTGTGGGCCGGGTCGACATGTGCTGGGCTTCCGGTACGTCGAGATAGTCGTCGTCCGGGTTGAGGTTCGCGCGCCAGTGCAGCCACGCCTCGCGTGAGTGCTCGGTAAGGAGGTCCTCCTCCTTGAAGCCGTACTGCAGTGCGAACCGCTTGGCCCCTTCTCCTACCAGGAAGATGTGGTTGGTGTACTTGAGCACGAGCTTCGCGACCTCGGAGGGTGTCTTGATCCCCTCGAGTGCTCCCACGGCGCCGGCCCGCTTGGTGGGCCCGTGCATGCACGACGCGTCGAGCTGCACGACGCCCTCGGCGTTGGGAAGCCCCCCGTAGCCGACCGAATCGTCGTTCGGGTCGAGCTCCTGGATCTTGACGCCTTCGATCACGGCGTCGAGCGTGTCCGCTCCCTGCATCAGCATATCGAAGGCTTTCTGCACGGCGCGCAGGCCGTTGGCGCTCGCGACCGCCACCGGCTTGGCCGCCCAGCGGCTCGGCGGCGGGAGGGGGCGGGGCGGGCGAATGGGGAAGGCGATGTCATGGGCAGTCGTCGCGGCGATGCCCGCTGCAGTGGAGGCGACGAACTCTCGACGGGACACACGGTGCTTCACGGCGCGGACTCCGAAAAAGTGAAGGTGCGTACGTTTATGCCGTACGCGGGCGCTGTCAACTTGCTCCGCCTGCACGCGCGCCCTAACGTTCCGACCGTGGACTTCGCGGATCGGCCGAGCCTGCGTGGAGTGATGCGCGGGATCCTTGGGGCCGCCCTGGCGCTCGCGGGCCCCGCGCTCGTCGTGGTGTCCATCGGCGCCCGCCACATCGAATGGCCCCTCGTGACGCTCGTGCTCACCCTGTGGGCGGCGTGGAGCTTCTACGACGGCCTCTACAGCACGGTGGTGGAGCCCCTCAGCCGGTTCGTGACCAACGCGTTCACAGGCGGCGCCATGCCGGACGGCACGAGGATCACCATCGACCAGGAGACGGCGATGCTCGAGCGCCTGCTCAATGCCGATCCGCCGCCGTTGCCCCATCGGGTGCTGCTCGCCGGCATCCGGCTCGCCGAGATTTACCGAACGCACCAACACGACACTGCAAAGGCCGAGGCGCTCATCGGCCGCCTGCTAGAACGATACCCGGAGGCGCCCGAGCTCCAGCATGTCCGCCCCCGTTGACCTGTCCCTGGTCGTCCCGGTGTACAATGAGCGCGAGAACCTGCCGCTCCTGGTAGAGGAAATCGCCAGGGCGCTGCCCGGGCGGCGGTACGAGATCGTCGCCGTGGACGATGGCTCGACCGACGGGTCGCTCGACGTGCTCAGGGCGCTGAAGCGGGAGCACCCGGAACTGCACATTGTGGCGTTCGCGGCGAACGCCGGGCAAACGGCGGCCTTTGCTGCAGGATTCGACGCGGCACGGGGTGGCGTGATCGTCACGCTCGACGCGGACCTCCAGAACGATCCAGCGGATATCCCCGCGGTGATCGCCGAGCTCGAGCGTAGCGGCGCGGCCGCCGTAGCGGGGTACCGGGTGAACCGACGCGACAGCGCATGGAAGCGGCTGCAGAGTAGCATCGCCAATGGCGTGCGCAACCGGTTGAACCGCGAGACGATCCGGGACACCGGCTGCTCCCTCAAGGCGTTCCGCGCTGAGGCGGTGCGGGCGCTGCCGCTGTTCAACGGGATGCATCGATTCCTGCCGACCCTCGTGCGCATGCGCGGAGGGACGGTCGCCGAGGTGCCTGTGAGGCATCGGCCGCGGCGGTTCGGCCGGACGAAGTATGGGATGTGGAATCGCGTGTTTCGCGCCCTGGCGGACGCACTGGCCGTGCGCTGGATGCAGCGCCGGGCCCTACGCTACCGCGTACGGGAGGAGCTGCCCTAATGCACGACGACTGGGTACGGCAGATCGATCTTGAGCTGGACGGCGAGCTCAGCCTCACCGAGCGCGCCGCGTTGGCCCGCCACCTCGCCACGTGCCGGCACTGCGCCGAGGCGCGGGTGAGCCACCTCGAGATGCGCGTGGCGTTCGCTCGCTCGGCGGGTGATCCGCACGCGCGCACCGTGCCCCGCCCGCGGATTCGTGGCCGAGCCCTCGCCTTTTGGATGGCGACGAGCCTCGTAGCGGGCGCGGCCGCTGGTTGGCTGGGACACAGCCGCTGGGGCGGGCCGGGGCCCGGCTCCCTCGAGGCCACGCGTGCGATCTTCGTGGCGCAGTAGGCTGTCGGTTGCGGCGGCCGGCATCGGGCTCGGGCTCGGCCTGGGGCGCGCCGCTGAGCCGCAGGCGCCGAACTACCGCGTGACCTACCACCTCAGGGCGGTGGAGCGCGCCGGGGGCGTGGTGGGCGTGCTCGCAACGGCCGTCGTGAGCGGTCCTCCGGAAACCGACCTCCGACTGTCGTTGCAGACGGGCCGAACCGAGCTCGAGGGCCTGCTCGGGACGCTGCCGGAGCCGGACACCGTCAATCTTGCGGGTGTGTTCTTCGCCCGACGCCAGGCCGGCCGCTCGCGTCGCGGCCTGCCTCTATGGGAGGAAGACACCTACCGGCGATGGACGCGGGTCCCTTGGGGAGGAACGGCTCGGCTGTACCCCTTCGGGCCGGCGAGCGTCAATCAAGGGCACGTGGTGTGGGTGGAGGTCACGGTGAGCCGCGAGTTCGCCGCCGGGGAGACCCGGGCGAGTGAAGAGACGACCATCGTCGACAGCACGGTCGCGTTCGAAGCGCGCGCGGTGGTCCCGCCGCGTCGCGTCACGGTCCGAATGAGCCTCGTGCGGGGCGACACCGCGTCGAGCCCGCGCGTGGTGGACCTCGTTCCCGAAACCACCGGCCGCCGGGTCCGCTTCACGCTCGGCGGCGAGACCTTCGACTTCGACGTGACGCTGGAGCGTCCCGACCCGCCCCGGACCGGCCGCGACAGCGCCCTGGCGGTCGGCGTGGACATGGTCTGCCTCCGGCTGGTCGTGCCCGGTGCGGCGGAGCCCGCCCGGCTCCGTTGCGGTCGGCCCGACAACATCGCCCGCCGCGTCGCCCTCACGGGCGGCGATACCCTCGTGGCTACGTTCGCCTGGCCCGCCGTGCGCTGAGCGGTATTATCCACCGATGCTGCGAAAGCCGCGCCTCGACCCCTCGATTTTCCATCTTCCGGTCGAACGGATGCGGGAGGGCTATTACTCCGATAAGTACTTCGTGCGCACCCGTGAGCTGCTGCTCAAGGATAAGCATCGGCCCTGCGTCACCATGCAGGTCTTCGGCAAGGCCCATGCGTTCCTCGGAGGGATCGACGAGGCGATCGCCATCCTCAAGCTCTGCAGCATGGAATGGCCGGAGCTCGAGGTACGCGCGCTGTACGACGGCGACGAAATCGAGCCGTGGGAGACGGTACTGCTGATCGAAGGTCCGTACGACGCCTTCGCCCCCCTAGAGACGCTCTACCTCGGCGTGCTCGCCCGGCGCACGAAGGTCGGCACGAATACCCGCCGCGTGGTGGAAGCCGCGAGCCCCAAGCAGGTGATGTTCTTCCCAGCCCGGCACGACCATTGGCTCGTGCAAACCGGAGACGGGTATGCCGCCCACATCGCCGGTGCGATCGGTGTGTCGACTGACGCACAAGCGTCCTGGTGGGGCTCCGAGGGCGTGGGCACCGTTCCCCACGCGCTCATCGCCGCCTATGGTGGCGACACCGTCCTCGCGTCGCAAAAATTCGCCGACCTGAGCGACCCCGGCGTCCGGCTCATCACGCTGGTCGACTTCGACAACGATTGCGTGGGAACCTCCCTCAAGGTTGCGCGCGCCCTGGGCCGGCGGCTTTGGGGCGTCCGGATCGACACGTCGGAGACGCTGGTGGACAAATCGGTCGTCCCCCAGATGGGCACGTTCAAGCCCACCGGCGTGACCCCGCAGCTCGTATGGAACGTGCGCCGGGCCCTCGACAAGGAAGGTTTCCAACACGTGAAGATCGTCGTATCCGGCGGCTTCACCGTCGAGAAGATCCGGAGCTTCGAGGAGGAAGGCGTGCCGGTCGACATGTACGGCGTCGGCTCGAGTCTGTTCCAGGGGCGTTTCGACTTCACGGCGGACGTGGTGCGCGTGGAGGGAAAGGCGGTGGCCAAGGTGGGTCGATCGTATCGGCCCAATCCACGGTTGGAGCGAGTCGAATAGGTGGGTTGGGTAGGGGCGCAGCATGCTGCGCCCCTACTGTTTCAGAAACCGATCATACCACGCCAGGTACCGCACCATCCGATCCCGCCGATAAGTCGGCTTATTGATCCCGTGATGCTGTCCCGGGTAGATCACGAGCTGCGTTGCTACGCCGGTGCTGCGCAGCGCCTGATACATCTGCTCCGAATTCAAGAGCGGAACGTTGAAGTCCTTATCACCGCACAGGAATAGGGTCGGCGTCGCGATCCGATCCGCATGCAGGAACGGGAAGGAGAGCTTGACCCAGGTGTCAAGAGTCTTCCAGGGGACACCGAGCTCGGCCTCGTACTCGCGCACATACTGGTCCGTGCCGTAGCCGGCCAGGATGTTCGAGATGCCGGCGCCGCTCACCGCCGCCTTGAAGCGGCGGTCTTGGGCAATGACGTAGTTAGTGAGAATCCCGCCGTAGCTCCAGCCGCCGACGCCCAGCCGGGCGGGGTCGGCCACGCCCTGCGCCACGGCGTAGTCGACCGCCGCCAGCACGTCCTGCGCGTCCTTGTTCCCCCAATCGGCGTAAATCGCCGTGGAATAGCGCTCCCCCCGGCCGGAGCTGCCGCGCGGGTTCCCCACGACCACCACGTAGCCGTGCCCGGCGAGCGTCTGGAGCTGGAAGTCGAACTCGGACTGATACTGCGACACCGGCCCGCCGTGAATGCGGAGGATGGTCGGATAGCGCTTCCCCGGAACGAAGTCGGCTGGCTTCACCAGAAAGCCGTTGACGGGAGTGCCGTCCCGGCTCTTGAAGCTGATCTCCCGTCCCGGCCTGCGGCGAACGCACTGACCACCCGGGGCCCCGATACCAGGCGCTCGACCGCGCCACCATTCGCGGGCACCCGTGCGAGCAGGACCGTGCGATCGTCTTCGAGCAAGAAATAGAGGGACGAGCCGTCCGCGGACCAGGCGGGGCTCGCCACGCTCCGGTCGAGCGTCGCGGTGAGGATGCGCGGCGCACCGCCCCCCGCCGGCACGACCGCGAGCTTCTGGACGGCGTAATAAATGAGCTTGAGCGGCCCGCCCTGCAGGTACGCGATCGAGCGACCGTCCGGGCTCCAGGCCGGCCGGCTCTCGTAGTCGGGGTCGTCATCCGGACCCTCGAACGTCGTCAGCTGCCTCGGCGTCGCGCCCGGCACCGCCTCCATCACGTACACATCCCAGTTGTTGTCCCGGTCGGCGTCGGGGCGTCGCTTGCTCACGAACGCCAGCGACTTCCCGTCGGGCGACCAGGCGGGCAGGAGGTCGTCATAATCGCCGGGCGTGAGGAGGGTCGCCTTGCCCGTCTCGATGTCGACGACGTAGAGATGGCGCCGCCGCTTGCTCAAATACCCCGACTCGTCCTGCTTGAACTGGAAACGATCGATCACGATGGGCGCCGGCGTCTTGGGTTTGGCGGTGTCCGGGTCCTCGGCCACGAGCGCCACCCGGTGCCCGTCGGGCGCCCAGACGTAATCGTCCACGTCGCTCTGGAGCGTCGTGACCTTCCGTCCTTCGCCACCCCGGCGGTCGAGCAGCCAGAGCTGAGTGTGCTCGTCATCGCGGCTGGAGAGGAACGCCAGCCAGCGCCCGTCGGGGCTCCAGCTGGGAGCGCTCTCGCCTTGTTTCGAATTGGTGAGACGGACCGTGCGGGTCCCGTCCCAGCTGGTCATCCACACGGCGTGGTGGTTCTGGTCCTCGGCCGTGTCGGCGCTCGAGACCGTGTACGCCACCCAGTCGCCCTCAGGTGAAATCCGGGGCTCGCTCACGTCGCGCAGGCGGAGCACGTCATCTGGCGTGAACGGCCGGGCGCTTGGCGGCGAGGCGGAGGGGGCGGGGGGGGCGGGCGCCGGCGCCTGCGCACCCAGGCGCGGGGCGAGTGCCAGCCCGAGCGCGACGGCGGCGAGCGGACGAACCATACAATCGCTCCCGAGAGATCGAGGGCGGGAAGGCTACGCACATCGGCGCGCGGCCGCCAGCGGCCGCGGCTCTTGCACTCCGAGTCGCTCGTGAATATTCTTCCGTTTCGATGAATATTAATTCACGCGTCCCGGTCGGCGTGCTCGGGGCCTCAGGGTACGTCGGTGAGGAGTTGTTGCGCCTGCTCACCCGCCATCCCGGGGCCTCGGTCGTGTTCGCCACCGCCGAGTCATCCGCCGGGGAGCGCCGCGAGGGCGTCGACCTCGTCCGCATCGCCGACGCGCCGTTCCCGCGGGCCGAGATCGTGCTGTCGGCGCTGCCCCATGGGGTGTCGGCTCGGTACGTAAACGAGGCGCGCGCCGCCGGCAAACGCACGGTGGACCTGTCGGCCGACTTCCGGCTGTCGCCCGAGGCGGTGTACGGGCTGACGGAGGTGACCCGCCCTCGCGTTGCGGCTGCGGAGCTCGTCGCGAACCCCGGCTGCTATCCGACGGCCGCCCTGCTGGCGCTGCTGCCGCTCGCACAACGCGGGCTGATCGATCAGTCGCGCGAAGTCGTGATCGACGCGGCCTCGGGCGTCACCGGCGCTGGCCGGACCCCGAAGCAGGAGCTCCTGTTTGGTGAGGTGGCCGAGGACTTCCGTGCTTACGCCGTCGGCAACGAGCATCGCCAGCTCCCGGAGCTCCTGACCACGCTCGCGCGGGAAGGTGGCTTCGCTGGAGACCTGGTCTTCACGCCCCACTTGTTGCCGGTCAAGCGAGGCATCCTGGAGACGATCCACGTTCCACTCACCCGCCTGCTCGATCGCGCCACGGCCGAGGGGATCTACGAGTCCGTGTACCACGACGAGCCCTGCGTGATGGTGATGCACGGCGGGCTGCCCTCGCTCAAGGACGTCGTGCACCGGAACCGCGTCGCGATCGGGGTCGCGGCCGTTGCGAACGTGCGACGGCCGCGGCTCACGCTGATCACCGCGATCGACAATCTGGTGAAGGGCGCCGCAGGACAGGCGGTCCAGAACATGAACGTGATGCTCGGCCTCGCCGAAACCACGGGGCTCGTATGCTGAGCGTCCGCGTCGTCAAGCTCGGCGGCAACGAGCTCGATCGCCCGGCGTGGCTCGAGGCGTGTGCCCGTGGCCTGCTACCGCTCGACCCGGTCGTGGTGGTCCATGGCGGCGGGCGCGCGGTGAGCGCCTGGTCCGAGCGACTGGGTCTGCCGGTTGGAAAGCGGGACGGGCTGCGGGTGACCACGCTGGCCGTGGCGGAGGTCGTCGAGCTCGTGCTGGGAGGCCCGGTGAATCGTCGCGTCGTGGCCGCGCTACGCGGGGCCGGACTCGACGCGGTCGGGCTCTCGGGCGTGGACGGCGGTCTGCTCACCGCTCGGCCAGTGAGGGAGGCGGGGAGGGCGGTCCTCGGACACGTCGGCACGATCGCTCAGGTACGCGGCGCGCTGCTCGAGAGTTTTCTGCTCGCCGGGCTCACGCCGGTGATCGCTCCCATGGCTCCCGAAGGTGGAAACGGCTCGGCCACGCCGCTCAACGTGAACGCCGATGAGGCGGCGGCCGCGATCGCCGGGGCGTTGCGCGCCACCGAGCTGCTGCTCGTCTCGGACGTGCCGGGCGTGCAAGTCGACGGCCTCGTGCAGCCGGTCCTCGACGGGGCGGACGTTGATTCGCTCATCGAGGGGGGTGAGGCGTCGGACGGCATGGCCGTGAAGCTACGGGCGGCCGCCGCGGCGCTCAGGGCAGGAGCACGGGCCGTCCGGATCGGTGACCTCCGTCTCCTCGACGACGCTCGGGCGGGGACGCGCATTCTCGCCACCACGGCCCAACCCGCGTGACCGCCACACCCACGACGTCGGCCGTTCCAACGCCGGCGCTGCTCGATGTCTATGCCCGCGTCGGACCCCTGATGGTGAGTGGCCGGGGCGCGGAGCTCGTGGCCGATGATGGGACGCGCTACCTCGACTTCGTGGCCGGGATCGGCGTGAACGCCCTGGGCTACGATCATCCCGTCATCCGAGGTGCCATAGAGCGGGCGCTGGCCGACGGGCTGATTCACGTTTCCAATCTCTATCGGACGGAACCCGGAGAGCGCCTCGCCGAGGAGCTGGTGGCGCGCTCGTTCGCGGACCGCGCGTTCTTCTGCAACTCTGGGGCTGAGGCGAACGAGGCTGCGTTCAAGTTCGCCCGGAAGTGGTCGGGCAAGAGCGAAATCGTGGCGTTCTCAGGGTCCTTCCATGGACGTCTGTTCGCGACGCTCGCCGCCACCGACCGCCCGGACTATCGAAAGCCCTTCGAGCCGCTCGTGCCCGGTATCCGCATTGTGCCACGAGAGGAATGGGCGGCCGTGGATCGCGCCGTGTCGGCATCCCGTACAGCGGCGGTCATCGTGGAGCCGGTGCAGGGTGAGGGCGGGGTCCGGCCACTGGATGCGGAGTGGCTGGGATTCGTGCGCGAGTTGTGCGACTCGCGCGGCGTGGCGGTGATTTTCGACGAGGTACAGTGCGGCCTCGGGCGGACCGGGACGTTGTTCGCCTACGAGCAGACGGGCGTCGTACCCGATATCCTGACGCTGGCGAAACCTCTCGCGGGCGGCCTGCCGATGGGCGCGGCGCTCGTGACGAGCGCGGTGGCCGCGGCGCTCAAGCCGGGCGATCACGCCACCACGTTCGGTGGCGGGCCGCTCGTGGCGAGCGTGGCGCTCGACGTCGTTCGGACCATCGCCGATCCGGCTTTGCTCGCCGACGTCCGGCGCAAGGGCGAGTGGATGGGCGCCCGGCTCGAGCGGCTGGCCAGTGTCATCTCGCGCGTCAAGGCCGTGCGGGGCCGCGGGCTCCTATGGGGCATTGAGCTGTCCGAGCCGGCGGCGCCGTTCGTCGCCGCGGCTCGCGAGCGCGGCTTGCTCGTGCTCACCGCGGGGCCCGACGTGATCCGCTTGATCCCGCCGCTCGTGATCACGGACCCAGAGCTGGAGCGGGGGGTCGCGATGCTCGAGGAAGTGCTAGCGTGAACGCACGGCCGATTTTCGGGGAGCAGGGAGCGGGGAGCGGTACCCTCCCAGGCAAGCCGAGTCTCCGCATCGCACCGGAGGGAACCGCTCCCCGCTCCCCGCTCCCGGGCGCCGCGCTGCGGCCGGCGGTCCTCGCAGACGTTGCGAGCCTCGAGCGGCTCATGTCTCCCTTCGTCGCCACCGGCGACCTCCTGCCAAGGAGTAACTACGACCTGTGCCGGCACATCAAGGAATACGTAGTGGCGGAGGCGTCTCCCGGTGGCGAGATCGTCGCGTGCGGTTCGGTCAAGATCTATTCCCAGCACCTGGGGGAAGTCGCGGGACTCGCGGTCAAGCCCGAATGGCAGGGGGCGGGACTCGGCCGCGCGCTGCTCGAGGCGCTCATCCTCGAGGCCCGCGCGCACGGCCTCAACGAGGTCCTCGCCCTGACGCGCAAACCTGCGTTCTTCGTCAAGCTTGGCTTCGCGCCCGCCGAGCGAGAGCACTTTCCACTGAAGGTGTGGGCGGACTGCAACAAGTGCCCGAGACAGAACTGCTGCGATGAGGTCGCGGTCATCCTCAGGTTGTAGGACAGGCCTTCGTAAACCCTCGCTTCTGTTCACCGCTGTGCGTCTACGCGTCTGTGCGTCTAATGGTTTACCTGTTGACACGCTCCTGTATCCTCCGAGAGATTCCCCGCCATGCCCCGCATCATCTTCTGGGACGTCGACACCCAGTACGATTTCATGCACGCCGACGGGAAGCTGTACGTCCCCGAGGCGGAACGCATCGTCGGTAACCTGAAGCGGCTCACGGACTACGCGCACGCGCACGGCATCCGGATCGTGGCGAGCGCCGACGACCATGTGACCGCGCACCCTGAGATCTCAGACGCCCCCGACTGGGCCACCACGTTCCCGCCTCACTGTAACCCGAACGTCGGGGTGGTCCTCGACGTGCTCGCACCGGATGATATCGTCTTGTACGGCGTGGCGACGGACGTGTGTGACAAGGCCGCGGTCGAAGGCCTACTTGAGCGACGGCCGCGCACCAGACTCTTCGTCGTGACGGACGCGGTGAGGGGGATCGACAAGGACGTCTCGGAGCAGCTGCTCAAGGATTGGGGGGACGAAGGCGTCCGGCTCGTGAGGACGAAGGAAGTGGTCGAGGAGGGGCTCGTCGAAGAGCTCGCCCGCGCCACCGCATGACGGCATCCCCGCCCGTCGCGCCGCCCGCCTTCGGGCGGTTTTTTCTGCCCGGACCCACCGACGTCCACCCCGAAGTGATCGCCGCCATGCAGCGGCCGATGATCGGGCATCGCTCTGGCGCGATGGAGCAGCTCCTCGCGGGACTCGACGCGCCGCTCGCCCGCCTGTTCCGCACCTCGCACCCCATTCTCGTGGGCACGACGTCGGCGACCGGGTTCATGGAGATGGCGGTGCGAAACGGTGTGCGGCATCGGGCCCTGTCGCTCGTGAACGGCTCCTTCAGCGAGCGGTTCGCGAGCCTCGTGCGCGCCTGCGGCAAGGAGTGCATCCGGCTCGACGTGCCGCTCGGCTGTGCCGTCGAGCCCGATATGCTGCGCGACTCCCTGCGGCGCACCCCCGTCGATGCCGTGACAGTGGTGCACTCGGAGACCTCAACGGGGGTGCTCCAGGACGTTGCGGCCCTCGCCGCCGTCGTCCGCGAGTTCGACGACGTGTTGCTCTTGGTCGATGCCGTCACGTCGCTTTCGGGCTCTCCCGTGGAGACCGATCAGTGGCAGCTCGACTTCGTGCTCACCGGCTCGCAGAAGGCGCTCGCGCTACCGCCTGGCCTGGCGCTCGCCGCCGCGTCCGACCGCATGCGTGAGCGGGCCAAGACGCTCCCGGCGCGCGGGCTCTACTTCGACTTGATCAGCTTCCTCGAGGCCACGAGCAAGCACCAGCCCACTAACACCCCGGCGATTTCCCTCCTCTACGCCCTGCAGACCCAGCTGGCCCGCATCGAGCGTGAGGGCGGTGTGGAGGCGCGCTGGCGCCGCCACGAAGCGATGCGGCGCCACGTCGAAGAATGGTGCGAGCGGCGTGGCGTCACGTACTTGCCGCGCGACGGGCGCCGCAGCTGGACGGTATCGTGCCTCAACGTGCCGCAGGGCAGGACCGCCAAGGAGATCGTCGGGGGCTTGAAGCAGGCCGGCTGGACGATCGGCTCCGGCTACGGGCCGCTCAAGGAGTCTACCATCCGCATCGGCCATATGGGCGATCACACCATCGGCGCGCTCGAGGAGCTGCTGGCCCTCCTGAGCGGACTGTTGGCGTGACCCACCGCGTGGTGGTGGCGGACCGGGTAGCGGAGACGGGCCTGAAGCTGCTCGCGGCCACGCCGGACATCGAAGTCGTCAACTGCGCCGGCAAGCCGCGTGAAGAGCTCGAGCGGGCGCTCGCGAGCGCCCAGGCCCTCATCGTGCGGAGCGAGACGCGGGTGACGGGGGATCTGCTCACCCGCGGCCCCAACCTGCGGGTGATCGCCCGCGCGGGGACGGGCGTCGACAACATCGACGTGCACGCCGCCACGCGGCGGGGGATCGCGGTGATGAACGCGCCCGGCGCCAACACCGTGAGCGCCGCCGAGCACGCGATGGGCCTGCTGCTCGCGCAGGCCCGGCACATCCCCTGGGCCGCGGAGGCGATGCGCCGTGGAGAGTGGGACCGGAAGCGGTTCGAGGGCACCGAGCTCCGCGGCAAGACCATCGGGATCGTCGGGCTCGGCCGCATCGGCGGCCACGTGGCGCAGCTCGCGCGGGCCTTCGGCATGCAGGTCGTGGGGCACGATCCGTATCTCTCGCCCGAGCGCGCCGCCGAGCTGCAGCTCAAGCTCCTGCCGCTCGAGCAGCTGTTGCGCCAGGCGGACGTGGTCACGCTGCACGTCGCCCACACCGAGCAGACCCATCATCTCATCAACGCGGCACGCTTGAAGCTCATGAAGCCGACGGCGGTGCTCGTCAACACGGCGCGGGGCGAGCTCGTGGACGAGGCGGCGCTGGCGGACGCGGTTCGCGAGAAACGCATCGGCGGCGCGGCCATCGACGTGTTCGCCGTCGAGCCCTTGCCCGCCGACGCGCCGCTCCGGAAGCTCGAGCGCGTCATCCTTACGCCGCACCTCGCCGCGTCGACCGCCGAAGCGCAGGAGCGCGTGAGCGTCGAGATCTGCGGCGCGGTGCGCGACGCGCTGCTGGTCGGGGACCTCTCCTTCGCGATCAACGTCCCGGGCATTTCCGGGGAACTGTTGCGGCGGCTCGGGCCCATGCTCGATCTCGCCCGCCGGCTCGGCCGCCTCGCCCTGGCGCTCGTGGACGGACCCGTCAGTTCAGTCGAGGTGGACTACGGGGGCAAGGACGACGCGGCGCCGCGGCCCGTGCTGATGGCGGCGGTCGAAGGCCTGCTCTCGGCGATGAGCGTCGAGCCAGTGAGTCTGGTCAACGCTCTGCTCATCGCCGAGGAGCGCGGCATCCGGCACGCGCGCCGTACGGGGACGCCCGAGCCCGGCTTCGAGACCACCGTCGGCGTCACGCTCGAGGCGGCTCGCGGGCGGGCCCGCGTGGCGGGTGCGGTGCTGGGGAACGGTCACGGACGCGTGATCCGGATCGACGACTACCACGTCGACGTGGCGCCCGAGGGATGGATGCTCGTGATCCGCAATCGCGACGTCCCGGGGGTGATCGGCCGCGTGGGCACCCTGCTCGGCGGGGCAGGGATCAACATCGGCAGCTACCACCAGGCCCGCGTGCCCTTCCCGGGGCATGACGCGCTCGCGGCGATCACGGTGGATCAACCGCTCACCAACGGCGTGCTGGACGAGCTCGCGCGGGTGCCGGATATCCAGCTCGTCCGGCTGGCAAACTTCGGGGACTAGTCCGCCGCCTGCTGGTGGGGTGACTCCTCGTCCGCCAGTAAGCGGAACGATTTCACCGCGCCCGTCAGCTTGTCGGCCGCTTCGGCCAGCTGGTTCGCGGACGAGGCGATCTCTTGAGTCGAGGCGCTCTGCTGTTCGCTCGAGGCGGCGATCTCCTGGGCCGACGCAAGCAAGGTTTCGGTGCCCTGGGCGAGCGTTCCGAGTCGCGTGCTGATCTCCTCCACTAGGGCGCGCATCTCGCCCGCCATGTTCGCGATCTCCCGGCTCCAGACGTCGCTCGCCTGCGCCTCGGCGGCGACGGTGCCGAGCCCCTGCGCCGCCGTTTGTGCGGCTTCGCGGGCCACGCCGGCACCCTGCGCGAGGTGCGCCAGGCGCTCACGCGTCGCCTCCACCCGCGCGAGCACGCCGCGGACGGTGTCGGCGGTGTCGGTGGCGGCGGCCGCCGCGACCGACGCGAGCTTCCGCACCTCGTCCGCCACCACGGCGAACCCACGGCCCTGCGGTCCGGCACGCGCCGCCTCGATCGCCGCATTCAGGGCGAGCATGTTCGTCTGCGTGGCCACGGCTTTGGTCTGCGTGACGAACTTCTGGATCTCCGATGATGCGCGGGCCAGCGCCTCGGCCTCGGCGGCCCCGCGCTCCACCTCCTCGGCGAGCTTCGCGAGCTGCGCCGTACTCTGGTCCAACACCTCCTTGTTGCGGCGGGCGACGTCGGTGACGGCCGTGTTTCGCCGCACGGAGTCCTCGGCCCCCGCTGCGAGGATCGTCGCGATCTGAAGGATCTTCGCGGCGTCGTCCGCCGCGGCCCGTACGAGCTGCGCCTGCTCCGCGGCCCGCCTGGTCAGATCCTGGCACGTCGTGGACATCTCTCCCGTGGACGCGCTCATCTGTTCCGTGGAAGCGGAGATTTCCGTCGCCATCGCCGCGGCCTCGTCCGCCGCCGTCCGGATCGCACCCACGAGACGGCGCAGTGCCACCACCATCGAGTGCACCGAAGAAAGCAGGTCGCCCACCTCGGCGGTCCCGCCGCGCTCGGTCACCACCGTCACCGACAGATCGCCTCCCGCGATTCGGCTGGCGATTGCGCCCGCGGCCTTCACCGGCTCGGTCACGCGCAGGTTGAGGCGCCGCCAGAAGAGAAACAGCAGGGCGAGCGTCGCCCCGAACAGCACGAGGGTCCACAGGACGATGCTCGAGGCCGTGCTGCGGGCGGCGGCGTACGCTACCGCCACCGGCTCACGAAACACGACCCACCACTTGCCGTTGTTCGTCGGTACCGTTACCACGAGCTCGTCGCCGGTGGCACCACGGACCACGGCCGTCGCGGGCCGGGCCTGGCGCGGAACCGCCGCCGCGTCCGCCAGCGGGTGCAGCAGACCGGCCTTGTCCGGCGCCACGATCAGGTCGCCAGCCGAGTCCACCACCTGGAGCTGGGCGGCGCCGGCCAGCTCCGATGCCCCCAGGAGCTGCGACAGCCGGTCCAGCGCGAAGACCGCCTTGAGCACGCCCACCGGGCGCCCGACGCGCGGTGCGCGAATCGCGATGTCGTATTCGAGGGCGACGACCGCGGCCGACGAGTCGTAGTGCGGTGGACCGTCGTAGGCGCCGTCGGCCATCGCCCGCTGCCACCACGCCTCGTCCGACTGCACGAAGTCGGACGTGCGGTCCGACGCAAGCACGTTGTACCCGTGGCTGTCGGTGAAAAACAGCTCGGCGAAGTCGGAGCGCTGGGTGTACTCCCGCAGGTAGGCGGCGAGGTCGGCGTCGCCACCCAACTCCCGTCGCTGATTGAACATCCGCTCGAGGGTGGGAATGTCGAGCTGCGGCAGGCGTTGCCGCGCCGCCTGCTGGGACGCGTCCAGCGCCGCCCGCACCACCGCGGGCGAGCGCGCGAGCGCCTCGGCTTCCTGGTGGCGCTCGCGGAGGTACAGGTCGACGAGGGACGCCACGTGCGCCGCGACGTCCTGGCCGCGCTCGTTCGCCTGTCGCTCCACCACGCGGGTGGCGCTGTTGGTCGAGAGCAGGGCGAACGCCGTCACCAAGGCGAGCGCCACGAGTGCTCCCGTACGCAGGAAGCTCTGGCGGAACCGCTGCGGCTGGCTGGACATGTGGAGGGTCGGGAGCGAAGCTACGCAGGGTTACCCGGCGAGGCAAGCCTGTTTAATTTCATATACTTATGACCCAGGTGCCGAACTACGATCCGGCGGCCGTCGAGGCCAAGTGGCAAGAGCGGTGGGCGCGCGAGCACGGCAACGAGCCCGACCTCGACCGGCCCGATCGACCGTTCTACAACCTCATGATGTTCCCTTACCCGTCGGCCGAAGGGCTGCACGTGGGCAACATGTTCGCGTTCACCGGCGCCGACATCTACGGCCGATTCAAGCGACTCAGCGGGCACGACGTGTTCGAGCCGATCGGTTTCGACGCGTTCGGCATCCATTCGGAAAACTACGCGCTGTCGGTCGGCACGCATCCGGGCAAGCTCATCCCCCAGAATATCGAGACGTTCCGTCGGCAGCTGCGGCGGTTCGGCGGGATGTTCGACTGGCGGCACGAGCTCTCGACGACCGATCCGCGCTACTACAAGTGGACGCAATGGATTTTCTTGCAGCTCTTCAAGGCGGGGCTCGCGTTCCGCAAGAAGGCGGCCGTCAACTGGTGCCCCAAGGACATGAGCGTCGTGGCCAACGAGCAGGTGATCAACGGCTATTGCGAGCGCCATCCCGACACGAAGGTCGAGCTGCGGTACCTGGAGCAGTGGTTCTTCGCGATCAGCAAATACGCCGAGCGGCTGCTCAAGAACCTCGACTGGCTCGATTGGTCGGACTCGACCCGCGCCCTGCAGCGAAACTGGATCGGCCGTAGCGAGGGGGCGGAGCTCGTGTTCGAGACACCGGCGGGCCTGAAGATCACGGTCTTTACCACGCGTCCCGATACGGTCTTCGGCGCCACATACATGGTGCTCGCTCCAGAGCACGCGCTCGTGGACCCGCTCACCGCGGAAGAGCAGCGTCGCGCGGTGAGCGCGTACCGTCGCGACGCGCAACGCATGGACGTCGTCTCGCGGCGGGTGGCGGGCGAAAAGTCGAAGACCGGGGTCTTTCTCGGCTCGTATGCACGCAATCCCGCGACGGGTGAAGCGATCCCGATCTGGATCGCGGATTACGTCCTGATGGAATACGGCACCGGGGCCATCATGGCGGTGCCGGCACATGACAAACGGGACTTCGAGTTTGCCACCCAGTTCGGCCTCCCGATCCGCGAGGTCGTGCGCACCGGCGAGCCGCTGCCGAGCGTTTCCGAAGACGGCGCACTGGTCAACTCGGGTCCGTTCGACGGCATGCCGAGCCGCGAGGCAGGACCGCGGATCGTCGCGTCACTCAAGGCCAAGGGCCTCGCCACGCCACAGGTGCAATACCGGCTACACGACTGGTGCATCTCGCGTCAGCGTTTTTGGGGCCCACCGATTCCGATCATCCACTGCGACCACTGTGGGCCGGTCGGCGTCCCGGAAAAGGACTTGCCGGTCGAGCTTCCGTTCATCGAGGACTTCCGCCCCGATGCGAGCGGCGTGTCGCCGCTTGCGCGGCACAAGGAGTGGTACTTCGTGAAGTGCCCGCGGTGCGGGGAACAGGGGCGGCGCGAGACCGACGTCTCGGACACGTTCCTCGACTCGGCGTGGTATTACCTGCGTTATCCCTCCACTGAGTTCGACGACCGGCCGTGGGACCCGACGCGCACCAAAACGTGGCTTCCGGTGACGAGCTACATCGGCGGGAACGAGCACGCCGTATTGCACCTCCTGTACTCCCGCTTCATCACCATGGTGCTCCAGGAGCTCGGGCACGTCGCCTTCGAGGAGCCGTTCCCCAAGTTTCGGGCGCACGGGCTCATCATCAAGGACGGCGCGAAGATGTCCAAGTCGCGCGGCAACGTCGTGATCCCGGATGCCTACATCCAGAAGTGGGGTGCGGACACGTTCCGCATGTATCTCATGTTCCTCGGGCCGTTCCACGAGGGCGGTGATTTCCGCGATGAAGGCATCACCGGCATCCGGCGGTTTCTCGACAAGGTATGGACGCTGGCGCATGAGGCCGCGGCACTGACCGCGGGCGCCAGGTCCGGGTTACCGGCAGGGGTCGAGCGTAAGCTCCATCAGACGATCAAGAAGGTGACGGCGGACACCGAGAGCCTCGACTACAACACCGCGATCGCCGCGATGATGGAGTACTTGAACCTCGTGAGAGACGAGGGCGTGTCGAGTCGTCAGGCGATCGAGCCGCTGCTCCTCATGCTCGCGCCGTACGCGCCGCACCTCGCCGAGGAGCTCTGGTCGGTGCTCGGCCATGGGCAGTCCATCTTCTGCGAGCGCTGGCCGGCGTTCGACGAGCGGCTGGCCGTCGCGGGCGAGGTCGAAGTGGTGGTACAGGTGAACGGAAAGGTGCGGGGGCGCGTGAGCGTGAACCGCGGCGCGAGCGAGGCGGAGGTGCTCGCGCGCGCCATGCAGGACGAGTCGGTGAAGAAATTCGTGAACGGGAACCCCGTCCGGAAGACGATCTACGTCCCGGACCGGGTGCTGAACCTCGTGGTCTAGGGAATCTTCGCGATCAGGTCGCCCACGACGTACCCGACGCCCGCCACTCCCAACCCCACCACGAACATGTCGATGCCGCTGCGGATCACGCCGCGGCCCGTGAAGAAGCTGCGTGCCGCACCCACCGCGAAGTGCGAGAGCATGGCGATCGTGAACGCCGTCCACACGGCGGTCCGCCCGGGGAGGGCGAGGAACGGGAACACCGGGATGAAGGCCCCCACAGCCGTCGCGGCGCCCGTGACCCAGCCTTCCCGGAACGGTGTGGCGTGCGCGATGCCGATCTTCAGCTCCTCTCGCACCTGCTCGTCCAGGGCGCGCTGCGAGTCGCGCATCACCTCGGCGGCCATCTTCCGGGCGATGCCCGTTTCGATCCCTTTCGTCTGATAGACGAGCGCCAGCTCCTCCTCCTCAACCTCCGGCATTATGCGGATCTCTTCCTTCTCCATCGCGATTTCGTGCTCGTACACCTCTTGCTCGCTTTTCGCGGCCAGGTAACCCGACGCGCCCATCGACAACGCGTCGGCAATCATGCCTGCAAGCCCCGACAGCAGCACGATGTGCGGCGCGACGCTGGCGCCGATCACGCCCGCGACGAGCCCAAAGTTCGCGGTGAGCCCGTCGTTGAACCCGTAGACGACGTTGCGAAGAAAACCGCCCGAGCCGGTCTTGTGCCACGGCTCCGATGCCCGGCCCGCGAGCTCCGCCAGGGTCTCGGCATGCGCCGCGGATTCCTTCGCGAGTTTGAGTGAAACATCCCGGGCATCCTCGAACGTGGCTTCCTTGTGAAGGTCCATGTACCCCTTCACTTCCTGCCCCTCTTCCCGCAGCAGGAGCGGCAACAGGTACCCGGGCCCGAAGCGCCGCCCGAACCACGCCCGGAGCCGGGCGTTCAGCGACGGCCGCGGCCGCTCGACCGGGTGCCCGTGCTCGGTGAGCAGCTTCTCCCACAACTGGACGTGACGCTCCTCGACGCCGGCGAGCTTGATGTAGATGTCCTTCCGCTTCTGGTCCCGCTCCTGACCCGCGAGGACGAGATAGAGGTAGGCGGCGTCGAACTCGTCTTGGAGGTGGTGCAGCCAGGTGTGCAGCGTGGCAGAATCGAGGGTGGCGGCCATGCCGGAAAATAGTCGCAACTTCCAGAATCGCAATCGGTTAGGCGCTGCACGTCGTCGCTTGACGTCGTTTCGCGACGCATTTCGTAGTTCACGCATCTTTGTATGTCAGGAGATGACCATCTCACTCGCCGTTCCCGACATTCTCGTTGCGCGGGCGAAATCGGGCGACCTGGAAGCGCTGGAAGCGCTGTACCGGGCGTTCGAGACGCCCGTGTACAACCTGGCGCTCCGCATGCTGCGCCGCTCCGAAGACGCGGAGGACGTGCTGCAGGAGACGTTCCTCGAGGTGGTGCGGAGCATCAGGCAGTATCGTGGCGAGGGACACCTGTGGGGGTGGGTACGGCAGATCACCGTCTCGAAGACGTTGATGCGCATCCGGCGGGGTCAGCTCCGTGACACGGAGGAGCTGCACGAGGAGTACACGCAAGGGGGATCGGGACTCGGGGTGGGAGGCGTGCCCGCCCGCATCGATCTCGAGCGCGCGTTCGAGCGACTGACGCCAACGTCGCGTGCCGTGGTCTGGTTGCATGACGTCGAGGGTTACACGCACGAGGAGATCGCTGAGCGGATGGAGCGGACGGTGAGCTTTTCGAAGTCGCAGCTGGCGCGGGCGCATGCCCGCCTCCGCCGGCTGCTCGCGGAGGAGGGAGCGGCACAATGATGCACTGTACGATGGACGATTTGCTGGCGTTACGGGCGGGGGAGGCGTCCGCATGGGCGCGGCAGCACGCGGACGCGTGCGCGTCGTGTCGCGCGGAGCTCGAGGCGCTGTATCAACGCGTGGCGCAGCTCAAGGCGCTGCCCGTGCACCGGCCGGCGCGGGACCGTTGGCCCACCGTGCGCGACGTCGTGCTGGCCGAGCGGCGGCGCCGGCGCGAGCGCTGGGGCGTGCGGAGCGTGGCCGCAGCGGCTGCCGTCGCGGCGCTGATCGTGTTCCGTCCGTTCTGGACGGGACAGGTGGCGGGGGCCGAGCTGGCTCGCATCAAGCAGCAGTCGGCCACGCTCGAGCAGCAGCTCCAGCGCTACGAGCCGGACGGGCGCGTGACGAGCGGTCGTGAGGCCGCCGTGGCGTCCGCCCTGGAGGATCGCATTGCCGTCATCGACGGCGAGCTGACCCGGATAGGTCGCCCCGATGTGGGGGTTGATCCCGCCGAGCTCGTCAAACTGTGGCAGCAGCGGGTGGACCTCATGCAACAGCTGGTGAGCGTTCGGCTGACCCGCGCTGCCTACGTGGGGCTCTAGAGCCCCGGAGGGATATCGGAGATGCAGCGGAAGTGGATGTTTCTAACGGCAACGGTGTTGCTCGCGTGGCCGATGGCCGTCGTGGCGCAAGAACCGGAGCCACCCCGGCCGCCGCGCGCGCCTCGGACAATGGTCTTCAGCACGAGCGACAACCGCGGCCGCATCGGTGTAATCGTGCGGACGGATGCCAGCCCGGAAACCGACAAAATCGGGGCGAAGATCGAAGCCGTGAGCCCTGGCGGCCCGGCCGATAAGGCGGGCCTCAAGGTCGGGGACATCATCACGAAGTTCAACGGCACGTCGCTCGCGGGCGTGCCCGCCGACGACGACGAGGAGTCGGGACCGGGGAAGAAGCTCATCGAGCTCGCCCATCGCCTGGATCCGGGTGACACCGTGCAGATCGAATACCGGCGCGGTACCGATGCGAAAAAGGTGACGCTCGTGGCGGAGAAGATCGGCTCTACCCGTTTGATGATGGATATGCCGGAACCAGGAATGATGGTCATGCCACGGATTCATGACATGCCCGACATGAACTTCGATTTCTTCGTATCCCCGTGGGGTGATCTGAAGCTGGTGAGCCTTAATCCCGATTTGGGCGAATACTTCGGGACCAAGGAGGGGATCCTGGTGGTTAAGGCGCCGCTGGACTCGAGCCTCCCCTTGAAGAGCGGCGACGTGATCATGTCCATCGGCGGGCGGAAGCCTTCGAGCCCGGAGCACGCCATGCGGATCCTCCGGTCGTACGACAAGGGCGAGACGGTATCGATCGAGATCCTGCGCAAGCAGAAGCGCCTGACCGTCGCCTGGAAGGTTCCGTCGCGTGACGACCGGTCGTTTCGCGTACGCGAGGAGCGGCACGAGCGCGACGAGCAAAGTGCGTGGCGGCGGGTGGCGCGACACCGGATCCGTCTGCAGCGTGTGTGAGCTCGTGCGGTAGCCGAACTGACGACGGGGCCGCCATCGGTGGCCCCGTTTTCTTCTTGGCGCGTGTTAGGACAGGCGTCGCGCGGGCAGGACCTGGTCGAAGGCGCTGAACTCGAAGGGCTTCGGCACGCACGGCCGCCCGGTGGAGGCGAGGAACCCGCGCACGCCGTCGTCCACCAGCTGTCCGGTCGTGAAGATCACGCGCTCCACGTACGACGGATCCCGGGCCTTGAGCTCCCCGAAGAGCTGCTCGCCCGAGAGGTCCGGCATCCGCATGTCGATGATCACGGCATCGAAGGCGTCCTCGCGCATCCGCGCCAGGGCTTCCTTGCCACTGGCGGTCGTCTCCACCTCGTGGCCGCGGCTCGACAGGTAGCGTTGGAGTGCCACTCGGACCGAGGCCTCGTCGTCCACGACCAGCACGTGCAGGCGGTCGGTGACAGGCTGCGTGGCCGGCGTGCTCAGGAACTCGCCGGTCCCGCGCGGCGCCGCGATCGGCAGATCGATCACGAACCGAGCCCCGCCCTGCGGCGCGTTCTCCGCCCAGATGCGCCCTTCGTGCTCGCGCACGATGCCCAGGGAGATGGACAGCCCGAGTCCCGTGCCTGAGCCCGTCGGCTTCGTGGTGAAAAACGGGTTGAAGATCCGTTCAAGCAGGTTGGGCGGGATGCCGGGCCCCGTGTCTTCGACCTCGATTCGGATCAGCTCTCCCGCCCGGCGCGTGCGCACCGTGAGACGCTGTTGGTCCCGCTCCGCGCGCTCCATGGCCTGCTCGGCGTTCGTAATCAGGTTCAGGAACACCTGTTGCAGCTGGTGCGCGTCCGCCATGGTCTCGGGGACCTGCTCGTCATAGTCCCGCTGCACGTCGATGCCGCGGACGCGGAGCTCGTACCCGCGCAGCTCGAGGGTGTCGTCGAGGACCTGGTTGACCGACGTCGGCGTCCGCTCCGGCTTATGCTGGCGCGCGAAAGTCAGGAGGTTCTGCACGATCCGGGACGCGCGCCGGGCCTCGGCGTAGATCATCTCGGCCGCCGTGCGCTGATCGGGCGGGAAGCGCTTCTCCGAGAGGAGCAGCTGGGCGAAGGCGGAGATGCCTGCGAGCGGGTTATTGAGCTCGTGCGCCACGCCGGAAACGAGCTGCCCGATCGCCGACATCTTCTCAGACTGGATGAGCTGCTCCTGCAGCATTTTCTGATCGGTGACGTCGCGGATCACGCAGAGGACCTCCTCGTCCAGCTGCGGCGTCGAGTACGTCACCTGAATCGTGCGGACTTCGCCGTCCTTGCGGTAGAAGTTCGTCTCGAACAGCCCGGTTTCTCCCGAGAGCGCCTTCTGGAAGTGCCCCAGTCCCTTGGGCAGCTCGTCGTCCGGGAGCATAGGCGCGAACCATTGCCCGAGGAGCTCTTCACGGCGGTAGCCCGAGATGATCTCGGCGGCGTGGTTGAAGGTCGTGAACCGGCCGTTGGCGTCGAACGTCGCGATCGCATCCGACGCCGACTCGAACAGGTTGCGATACCGGGCCTCCGAGCGCGCGAGCGTGTCCTGGGCCTGCTTTTGCTCCGTGATGTCGCGCAGGGTCGCGACCGTGCCGAGCAGCTCGCCTTCGAAGACGAGCGACGTCGTGGCTACCGCCACCACGCGCTCCTCCCCGTCTGCCCGGACGACCTTCGTCTCGTAGTGTTGTGCCTCGCCCTCGACGGCGCGATGCTCGCGCTCGGCCACGTGCTGGCGCTCGCTGAGCGCGACGAGATCGTCTATCGGCGTGCCGGCAAGATCGTCGAGCGGCCGCCCGAACAGCTCAGCCGCTGCCCGGTTGGCCGTCAACACCTGACGGTCGAGGCCCGTCACCACCACCGCGTCCGCGAGTGTGGCGACGATCTCCGCGGCCACGCGCAACGGGTCGACAGGCCGGCCGGTGACCGCCGCCTTGGAGGGTGCGGCAGGCCGCATCCCGCGCGTCGGCGATACGCGCCTACCCTTACTCATGAGTCGTACGAAGCCACCATCGCATCCTTCATCAGGGCCAGGCTCTTCACAGCCGAGTCAGTCACCCCTCGGGGCGCCTCGCCCCGCTGGACGCAGCTCTTGATGATCTCGAGCGCGTGAATCGGGTGCTCATCGTCGTACTTGGCGTGCTCCTCCAGCCACCAGCGGCCCCGCGGCCCGATCTTCTCGTTTTTGGCGAGCCCGCGGAGGGCCTTCTCGGAAATCTTTTGCGCCACGCCTTCCACGGCATAATTGGTCGCCGACACCGCCGCGCCAAAACTGGCGCCGCGGCACATCTCCGTCAGATAGGCATGGAACGCCTTGACGTCGGGGATCATCGGCTCGGGGACGTGGAAGCGCTCCTTGGGGACGTTAAAGCCGTCGCCCATGGCGCGCCACATCGCGTCGTGACGCTTCTCCACCCGGATGTTGTCCCGGAAGAACGCCTTGCCGTCCTCCGGCGACCGATCGAGCAGCACCTGCAGCCACTGAGGGAAGTCCCGGATGATCGGATAGAACCCCACGAGGAAGTTCTGGATCCGGCCATCGGCCAGTTGGTTCTCCGAGGCGTCCACAATCACGCGCGTGTCGAGGATCGCCTCGCGGCTCGGATCGAGCGCGGCATCCAGGTCGGCCACCCATTTGGGGTGGGGGGTCACCTGCACGGTCATCGGGTCTCCTTCCAGGGCGCGAGCTACGTGATAAAAAAGGGCCTGGCGCGGGCTCCAAATGTAGCGCCGTGGCCCCTCTGCACAATTTCATGCGGCCTTGGAAGTTGTGCGACTGAAAGCCAATCGGCTGTGAGCACGGTTACGCCCGTTGACACGATATATCGTGCCGCTATATCTTCACGTTACATCGTACATCAGGAGCCAACTATGTCGAGGGAGTTCAGCTGGGATCGGTTCGCGTTCGGCTTCGGCCCCCGGGGGTTCTTCTGGGCCGGACCGCGCGGGCGTCGGCGCCGCTGGTTCGAGTCGGGCGACATGAAGTACGTCATCCTCAAGCTCCTCAAGGATAAGCCACGGCACGGCTACGAGGTCATGAAGGAGCTGCAGGAGCAGCTGCACGGCTGCTATTCCCCATCGCCGGGCACCGTCTACCCCACGCTGCAGTGGCTGGAAGACGAGGGCCTCGTGGTGGCGAAGGATGTCGAGGGCAAGAAGGTATACGAGATCACGGACGCGGGACGGCGGTTTCTCGAGGAGCATCGCGACGTGGTGGATGACATTTTCGATCGCGTGCGCGACGCCGTGGACCGCACGCTGGGCGGCGGGATGGCGGACGTCAACCGCTCGTTGGGACGTCTGCTGAAAGCCGTGTACCGCACCGGATGGCGCGTTCGCGACCAGGCCGCACGCGAGCACCTCGTCGGGATCCTCGACCGCGCGCTGAGCGAGGTGGAAACGGTGACCGAGGCCGCGCGCTCGACCGGCACGGCGGGCTCATGACGGGGCGTTGAGCTCCGCCTGGTGCTCGATGATCCTGCCTACCAGACCGTAGCGGCGCGCCTCTTCGGCGGTCAGCCAAAAGTTGCGCCGGGTATCTTCCTCGATCCGCTCGAGGGGCTGCCCGGTCTGCTGGGCGAATACGCGATTGAGTCGGTCGCGGATCTTCAGGATCTCGCGGGCCTCGATCTCGATATCGCTGGCGGAGCCGCCCGCGCCGCCCGCCGGCTGGTGGAGCAGGAATCGGGTGTTCGGTAGGCAGTAGCGGTCCTCGCGGGGGACCGCGACGTAGATCAGGGCGGCGATACTCGCCACCCAGCCCGTCCCCACCATGCGGACCCGGGGACTCAAGAATCGCACCAGATCGTGTATCGTGTCTCCCGCCTCGACGTGCCCGCCCTGGGAGTTGATGAACACCGTGATGTCGTCGCTCGACTCGCCGGCCAGTGCCAGGAGCTGGGCCATGACGTTCGCGGCGACTCGTTGGGTGACCTCGCCGCTGATGATCACGGTCCGGGCGCGGAACAGCCGCTCGGCGACCAGGTTGTACTGAGGCGCGACGGATGGCTCGAGGGGCGGCAGCTCTTCCATGGGGACTCCGCGGTTCGGACTTACGTAGTAGTGTTCCGGCGACGCGCGAGTTCCGTCAGCGCCCGCGTCACGTACACGCGCGTCATCTGCTTCCGCCAGGAGAGATCGAAGTCCGTATTGTCCATGGGTTTCGCCGGGCGGTACGCTGCGTCGGCCGCCGCCGCGATCGCCTCCGTGGAGAGCGTCTGACCGCGCAACACGGCAGCCGCCTCGGGAACCTCCTGCGGATGGCTCGCCACGCCCCCGAGCACGACCCGCGCGTCGGCCACCGTGCTCCTCTCCCACCGCACCCATGCGGCGACGCCGAGAACGGGGAAGTCGAAGGAGCCGCGACGGCGCAGCTTGTGATACACGGCATCCCAATCGGAGGCCGGGGAGGCGGCGGGAGGAAGCCGCACTTCGACGAGCACTTCGTCGGGCTGCTTCGTGAGATAGTTGATACCGTCGTTGTGGTAGAATCGCGCCGCAGGCACGACTCGCTCGCCGGCCGGCCCGGCCAGCAGGAAGTCCGCGCCGAGCGCGACCATGACCGGTGCTAAGTCGGAGGAAGTCACCGCCCAGCAGCGCGGGGACGAGGGCGCCACCCAGCAGATGTGGCCGTCCTTTTTCATGCAGAAGTCGATCGCTTTGCGCCACTCGTAGGTCTGGTCGTAGTAGTTGCACCGCGTGTCGAGGCAGAGGTTCCCACCCAGCGTCCCCATATTGCGGAGCAGCGGCGTACTGACCAGTCCGGCGGCCATCGCAACGGCTGAATAACCCTCGCGGATGTGGGGGTTGGTGTGGAGCGCCGTCAGCGTGAGACACGCCCCGAGCGGTACCGCTCCCCGCTCCCCGCTCTCGGTCCCTCGCAGTTCCCGAATTCCCATGAGCGAGATGACGGTTCTCGGCTCCTGCTGGCGCCGCTTCATGTTCGGATACAGGTCTGTCCCGCCGGCGACGTAACTCGCGTCGGGCCCGGCGTCGGCCTTCATCGCGAAGAGCTCGTTGAGGGTTCGCGGCTGCCGGTAGGTGAACGACGGCAGTCTGAGCATCAGGGTCTTGCCGCCTCTGCCGCCCGTTGCCGCCCCTTCCCGCCTTCTACGGCGCCACCATCCCCCCCCTCCCAGGGCGGTGGCACGCGGGTCGGCTCGGGCCAAGGGATGTCGGGGAAGTGCGTGGGCCCGAAACGCGGCTCTTCGCCCTTCTCCTTGCGCCGCAGCGCCTTGAACACCTTCTCCGGCGTAATCGGCACCTCGTCGATGCGCACGCCGACGGCGTCGTATACGGCGTTCGCCACCGCCGGCGGAACCGGCAGCAGCGGGCCCTGACCGCACTCCTTGGCGCCGAACGGCCCGTTCGGGTCGGGGTCCTCCACCACGTACGTCACGACATCGCACATCTCCAAGGTGGTGGGGCTCTTGTACTCGAGCAGGCTGGGAATCTTGTGGACGACCTTGCGGTTGCCGCGGTACGCCATTTCCTCCATGAGCGCTTCGCCCAGCCCCATATAGACGGATCCCTCGATCTGTCCCATCACGCTCGCGGCGTTAATCACGCGCCCGACGTCGTGCGCGATCCAGATCTTCGGCACGCGCACGATGCCGGTCGCGGGATCCACGTCCACCAGGGCGACGCAGGCGCTGTACGAGTACGCGGGCGACGGCCCCACGCCGGCGCCGCGATATCGACCGGGCGAGCGGGGCGGCGTGTAGGACCCGACCGTTCCGACGGTGCCCTCCGCGGCTTCCGCCAGGTGCACCGCTTCCGCGAATCCGAGTCCATGCTCGGGCTGCTCGACGTCGAACACGCGTCCGTCCGCGAAGGCGAGGCGCCCCTCCGGCACCTCGAGCTTGCGGGCGACGTGCGGCGCAATGAGGTCCCGGGCGCGCTCCGCCGCCTGAATGGCCGCGTTTCCGGTCATGAGCGTCACGCGGCTGGAATAGCTCCCCAGGTCCACCGGCGTGAGGTCGGTGTCGCCGGTGACCACGGCGATATGTGCCGGGTCGAGCCCCAGCACTTCGGCCACGATCATCGCGAGTATCGAATCCGAGCCCTGTCCGATTTCCGTGGAACCGCAGAACACGGTGACACCACCACCGCGGTCACATTTCAGCTGCACGCCCGAGTGCGGCATCGCATTCCAATAGATCGGCAGGCCGGCGCCGGTGATATAGGAGGAGCACGCGAGTCCGATGCCCTGTCCGTGCGGCAGCTGTTTGAACCGGCGCTTCCAATCCGAGCCACTCACGACCTTCTCGATGCAGCGCCCCAAGCCCATTGTCCCGATGCGGAGCCAGTTGGCGGTGACTGAGTGGGGCGGGACGAGGTGCTTGAGACGGAGGTCCGCCGGATCCATGCGCAGCTGCTCGGCGAGCTTGTCGATGTGGACTTCGAGCGCGAAGCGCGGCTGCGGCGTGCCGTGCCCGCGTTTCGGGCCGCACGGCGGCTTGTTCGTGAATGCGCGTGCGCCTTGGAACTTGTAGCGTGGAACGGGATACGTGACCGTCTGCAGCGCGCCGGTATAGTAGGTGCTCGCGACGCCGTACGACCCATAGCCCCCGCCGTCCAGCAGCGACTTGAAGTGCATGCCCGTGATCGCCCCGTCCTGTTTCACGCCCGTTTTCACCCACATGAGCGTGGGATGGCGCCCCCGGTGGCAGTAGAACACCTCTTCGCGCGTGAGCGTGATCTTGATCGGCCGGCCCGTGACCATCGCGAGCTTGGCGACGACGATCTCATGGCTGAAGGGGTCGCTCTTGCCGCCGAAGCCCCCGCCGTTGGGGCAGGCGATCACGCGGATCCGAGCCGGCGAGAGCTCGAGCACCTTCGCGAGCGCTCGATGCACGTAGTGCGGCGTCTGTGTCGAGCTCCACACGGTGAGCCTCCCCCCGGGAGGGGGGGACCAATCGGCGGCGGCCGCGTGCTGCTCCATGGGCAGATGCGTGTTTCCCTCGAAGAAGAACAGGTCCTCGCGGACCAGGTCCGCATCGCGGAAACCCGCGTCGACATCGCCGAACTCGAGATCGATCAGCTTGTGAATGTTGCCGGCGTCGGCGTAGTCGTGGATCGCGGGGTCGGCATGCTCCACGGCATCGATCGCATTGGGGAACGCCCGCAACGGCTCGTACTCCACCCGGATCAGATCGAGCGCCTGGGTGGCGATCTCTTCGGTGGTCGCCGCGACCGCGGCGACGGGGTCGCCAACGAACCGCACCTTGTCGAGCGCCAACGCGTGCTCGTCCTGGCTTACCGGGAGAATCCCGAACGGAATGGGGAGGTCCGGCCCCGTGAGGACGGCCTTGACGCCCGGGAGCGACCGGGCCGCCGAAGGGTCGATCGAGACGATCCGGGCGTGGGGATGAGGACTCCGGAGCAGCTTGGCGTAGAGCATGCGCGGCAGGAAGAGATCGTCCGCAAAACGCGTCGCGCCTGTCACCTTCGAGGTGGCGTCGACCTTCCTGAGCGCGCGGCCGACGACGCGAAGTTCGGAAGGACGTCGCTCCGTGGCCGTTTTCTTACTCGTACCCATACAGGCTCTCCGCCGCGGGGCTCGCGTCCTCGCCACGCATCCGCGCCGCCGCGAGCTCCACCGCTTCGTAGATCTTGATGTAGCCGGTGCAGCGGCACAGGTTGCCCGCGAGGGCGTCCTTGATGACGTCGCGCGAGGGGCTGGCGTTGGCCGCGAGCAGCGCCTCCGACGCCAGCAGGAACGCTGGCGTGCAGTAGCCGCACTGGGCCGCGCCCAGCTCGGCGAACGCCTCCTGGAGCGGATGTAGTGTGCCGCGATCGGCCATCCCCTCGACCGTCTTCACGCGGCGCCCGGCACAGGCGAGGCCGAGCACCAGGCAGGACAGCACGGGTGTTCCGTCGAGCAACACCGTGCAGGTGCCGCATTCCCCGAGCTCACAGCCGTGTTTGGTGCCCGTGAGCCCCAGGTCCTCCCGCAGCACCTCGAGCAGCGTCTTGTGCGGCGCGAACGCCACCTCGACTGGCTCTTCGTTCACCTCGAGAGCAATCGTCGTCTTGGAGTCGTGCATGGGGATGACCGTAATCTTGATAAGCGGCAGGGCCGGCGCCAGCTTTCGTGCCCGAACTCTCACGGCGGAGCAGCGATGAAGACGGCTCGGCGGTTAAGCGGTTGGACGGTGGGTGGAATCGTCGTTTTGCTCGCCGTCTACCCGCCTAACCGACTAGCCGCCCAGGACTACCGCGCCCGAGCCATCGCGATCCTCCGCTCTGTTCCCCTCATCGACGGCCACAACGACATCCCGGACGCCATCCGGGGACGCGGCGGCCTCGATTCCGTGAATTTCGCGGTCAACCAGCCGAAGCTCATGTCGGACATTCCCAAGCTTCGTGCGGGAGCGGTGGGCGCGCAGTTCTGGGCGGCATACGTTCCCGTCACCACGCTCGATTCCGGCCCGCATCCAGCGGTGTACGCGCTCGAGCAGATCGACCTGATCAAGCGCCTGTGCGCGAAGTATTCGGGCGACCTGGCGATGGCGTACAGCGCGGCGGACGTAGAGCGCAACTTCAAGAGAGGCAAGATCTCGTGCCTAATCGGCATCGAGGGGGGGCACGCGATCGAGAATTCGCTCGGCGTCCTGCGGATGGTCGCGGCGCTCGGCGTGCGCTATATCACGCTGACCCACTGGCGGAGTCTCGCGTGGGCGACGGCCTCAACCGACAGCGCGCGTACGGGCCTCTCGGCGTTCGGTCGGGAGGTCGTGCGAGAGATGAACCGGCTCGGCCTCCTCGTCGACCTTTCGCACGTCAACGACGTCACGATGTCGGACGCACTGCACACGACGCGGGCTCCCGTCATCTTCTCGCATTCTTCGGCACGTGCCCTCACGAACCACACGCGGGACGTGCCAGACTCGATCCTCAGGCTGGTGCCGGCGAACGGGGGCGTCGTGATGGTGAACTTCAATCCCGGATTCGTGTCCGAAGCGGTGCGGGTGAACGAGGACAGTATGGCCGCGCGCTCCCGGGCGCTGCGTGCCGCGGGCGTTGACACCGGGACGATCGCGGATTCGGTCAGGGTGTGGACGGCGCGCGGCCCGAAGGCGACGTTGCAACAGGTCGCCGACCACATCGACCACATCCGCTCCGTGGCCGGCATCGATCACGTGGGGCTGGGATCGGACTTCGATGGGATCACCGAGGTGCCGGTCGGGCTCGAGGATGTGTCGAAGTTTCCGGATTTGATCGCGGAGCTGTTGAAGAGGGGATGGAGTGAGGAAGACGTCAGGAAGGTTGCCGGACTGAATGCGCTCCGTGTCTTGCGAGCTGCAGAGCGCGTAGCAACAGAGATGAGGAAAGGCAAAGGCTAGTCTGTTCACCCCTGTGCGTCTGCGCGTCTAGCTTTTGCACCTCCTGCAGCCTCGAACCCTGTTCGAGTCATCTCTCCCCAGACGTGTTGGTACCTCCACACCGTAAAGAATGCTTTCAACCGCCACCACACGGTCCGCTGGCGATATCCGAAGTTCTCAAGCGTCGCGAACGCGACCAGGCGGAGTAAATCTCCCAACCGACGATAGCGGCGAAAGCTCGCCTCCTCGAGCACCACGGCCCAGAGCGACAGCAGCATGCCGTACCCCCACGCGACGAGCATGAACAACAGGGCGAAGCCGACGTTGACGACGCCGAGCGCGAGGCCGGCCACCGTGATCACGTATCCCAGCACCTCGACGAGCGGCGCGAGCGCCTCGCCGAACGTGTAGAACGGAACGGCGATCAGGCCGACCCGCCCGTAGCGAGGATTGAACAGCATGGTCTTGTAGGTCCACATGGCCGCGAGCAGACCGCGATGCCACCGCTCGCGCTGGCGTGCGAGCACCTTCCCGGACTCCGGCACCTCCGTCCAGGCGACCGGGTCGGGAATGAAGGGCATCTCGTACCGCACGCGTCGCTGCAACAAGTAGCGATGCAGCCGCACGACGAGATCGAGGTCTTCCACCACACTGGCCGTGCGGTAGCCGTGGATGGCGAGCACGTCCTCCTTGCGGAACAGCCCGAACGCGCCCGAGATGATGAGGTTCCCCCCCAGGCGATTCCATCCGAGACGGCCGAACAGGAACGCGCGGAGGTACTCGACCACCTGGACGCCGGGGAGGAAGCGGCGCGGCACCCGGGCGTCGGTCACGCGCCCGTGCTCCACGGTGCAGCTATTCGCCACTCGAACCGTCCCTCCGACGGCGGCGATGTGGCGGCCCAGCAGGAACGGGCGCGTGAGCCGCAGGAGCGCGTCCGGCTCGATCAGGGTGTCGGCGTCCACGGCGATCACGAGCGGGAAGCGGCTGGCGTTGATCGCGGCGTTCAGTGAGTCGGCCTTCCCCCCGTTCTCCTTGTCGAGCACCACGAGGCGCGTGCGGCTGCGCGACCGGTATACGCCTCTGAGCGGACGGGTGGCGATCCCTTCGGGATAGGTCCGGGGCACTTCGTACAGGTCGAACGCCTCCCGCAGCCGGTCGAGCGTGTCGTCCTTGGAGCCGTCGTTCACCACGATCACTTCGAAGTTGCGGTACTCGAGCGTGAGGATGGCGGTGACGCTCGCTTCGATCGTCGCGCGCTCGTTGTACGCGGGCACGAGGAGCGAGATGGGCGGCAGCGCATCGCTCTGCATGAGCCGTTGGAAATCGTCGTCCTCGGCGAGGCGCGTCTGCTCCCAGATCTCGGGGATCGAAAGAATCAGGAGGAGGGCATAGAACGAGTTGAGCGCCAGGAAGTAGACGAGGATCACGTAACCGCCGCCGCCGATCAGCTCCCTCACGCGGCGTACTCCGCCAACGCCTGCGGCGAGAGGCCGAGGACGAGGCGCGCCATATCGCGTGCGGACTGGTCGGGCCCGTGCTCGTCTTGCAGCAGCGCGTCTCGACCCACGCCCCCGAAGCGGGTGAGCGCGAGGGCTGCCCGGATTCGCACCCACCACTCGGGATCGCGGAGCGCGGCCCGAACGAGGGGCAGGGTGGCTCGATCGGCGATCATGCCGAGCGAGCGCACCGCCTGGGCGCGCACGGCCCAGGCCTCGTCACGGACCAGCCGGGTGAGGATGGCGATTGACGCCGGGTGCGGGAATGCGCCGACTCCGCGCGCCGCTTGGACGCGGACTTCAGGATCGGGGTGGGCGCCGAGCGCGGTCAGCGCCTCGCGAAGCGCTGGCTCGTTGAGGCGTCCTGCGAACTCCGCGAGCCGGGGCAAGGCCGGATCGTCGCTCCGCTGCAGCATCTTGAGGAGCAGCTGCACGACGACCGGACGCGACCGGCGGAGCATACCGGCGTAGTAGGCGCCGACCGTGGGCGCGAGCCGTGGAAGGCGCTCGAGCGCCGCAGTCGTCAGGGCCGCGCTCTCGACTCGCTCGAGCGTAGCGACGGCGGCGATGTGCACGGCGGGGTTCGCGTCATGCAGGAGCTTGAGAACACTGGACGTATCCTCCGGGGTCGCGGCCACCGCAAAGAAGCGCGCGGCCTCGAGCCGCTTCCACCACCGCCCGGACACCGCGTTCGACCGCACGATGCGGGCCCACCAATGACCGCGCAACGCGGTGGCGAGCTGCCGCCAGCGATCGCCCGGGACTCGGGCCGACCAGCTCACCAGCGCATCCACGGCGAGGGGGATCGGCAAGCGCCCCAGGTGCACCAGCACGCTCCCAAGGTCCGTCGAGCCGAGCGCCCACCGTTGCATGGCGGAATTGAGCCGGACCACACGCGGATGCACCCGCGCTCTGCGGCGAAGTCGGAACCAACGATTGAGAATGATGAGGATGATGAGAGCGACGAGGAGCGCGCCCTGTGCGACCGCCACGACAGCGAGAAAGTGACGGCCGGTCATTTGCCCCCCCCCACCCACCGGCGGATCTTCTCGAGCGCCACGCGCAGGCTGATCGGCTTGACGAGGTAGTCGAGCGCCCCGGCCTCGAGCCCGCGCAGTTGCTCGCTCTCGTCTCCATGGACCGTGGTAAACACCACGCGGTACGTCCCAGGACGCTCGCGCTGGAGCGCGGCGAAAATCGAATACCCATCGAGGGCGGGGAGGTCCACGTCGAGGAGGAGGAGTGGATGCCGCGATCCCGTGTCGAGAGCGAGCAGGTGATCGAGCGCTTCACGCCCGTTGCGGAACGACGCGAAGTGATAACCGCGGGAGCGCAGGCCATACTCGAGCAGCTCCGCAAGGGCGGGGTCGTCCTCGACCACCACCACGTCCGGGACGAGCGCGCCTTCCCCCCGCGGCGGCGTCGCCGGGGGGGGGGCGGTCGCGGGGTGGTTGCCGCTCCGTGTGTCGGGGACCTCGAGGTTCAGCCCCTCGGCCAGCCGGCCGACGAACCAGTGGGTGAGGGCGCCACGGTCCGCGTCCACGTCGTCGGGCCGGGCGGCCCAGTCCTTGACCGTCGCCTCCATTCCGGCCGCGAGGCGCGACACGCCCCAGAACCCGTACGACCCGGCGGACCCGTGGATTTTGTGCGTCTCGCGTCGCAGCGCGTCGAGCGCCTCGCGGTCGTTGCCGCGGGCGGCCAGGCGATCTGCCAGGTCCGCGAGGAGGCCGAGCTGCTCGCGCATACCTTGCAGGTACTCCTCGAGCAGGCCGGGGGGCAGCTCGGGAGGTGACGCCGAGTCGTGCATCATGCACCAAGATGGAGAACCGGCCCGTCAAAAGGCCATAGTGGATGGGTTCGGCGTGGTTGCGCGGGTGTCACCGCGGGCGATATTGCCTGGATCGCGTCGCGAGGAGGACAATCCCATGAAGCGGCCATCGCAATCGTGGATCGCCGACGGCGTAGTGGGTGGAGTCTTGGCCGGGCTCGTGGTAGCGGTCTGGTTTCTGGTGGTCGACTCCCTCGCTGGCCGGCCCTTTTACACTCCCACCGCGCTCGCCAGCGCGCTCATGCGGCAGGCGGTCGGCTCCCCAACGCTGCGGCTCGTCGCGGCCTACACCGTCGTGCACTTCGGCGTTTTCGCCCTGCTCGGCACCGCGATGGCTGGTGCGATCGCCGCGCTGCGGACACCGCCCCGGTTGCTGCTGGGTGTGCTATTCGGGTTGGTGGCGCAGGAAGTGGCGTTCTACGCGGGCTTGGCGCTTAGCGACGCATCCCGGGTCGCCATTGTGCCGTGGCCGCACGTCGTCGCTGCGAACGTGTTGTCGGGGTTCGTCCTCATGAACTACCTGCACCGGGCCGCACGGGATCAACATCCGTTCGGGTGGACGGCTCTCAGGGGTCACCCGCTCCTCACGCAGGGTCTCGTCACCGGCCTGATCGGAGCCGGCGTCGTAGCCCTCTGGTTCCTCGCGCTCGACGTCGCCGCCGGCCACCCGCTCCGTACAC
>QHUC01000146.1 GCA_003221045.1 Gemmatimonadota bacterium
AGCAACCTCCCCCAACCTCCACCAACCTTCAAAACCTCCCTAACCTCCTTTAGTGCACCCACACGGCGCCGATCGACACGCCAGTGAGCGGGTGGTCGCCGAGGCCGCCCGAGACGCGGGCGTCCAGCACCCGAGAGAGACGGAAGTCGGCACCCAAGCCGAGGCCAAACTCCACCGCTGAGGTGCGGCCGTTCCCCGCGACGAACGACAGCGTGGGCTGGACGTACGGAACGATGCTGATCGTGGACCCCTGTGGCTCGACGCGGCGGCCCAGAGACAACCCCACCGGGACGAACAGCGTCGAGCCACCGCTGACGAGCCCGGCTCCCGCGCCGAACACGATGGCACCGTCGAGTGGAAAGTCGATGGTGTGGGTGATCACACGCTCCCGTGCCTCCACCCCGGCGAGCAGGACCGCTTTTCCGGCGCCGCCGGGGTCGACGATGCCGCCCCGCAAGCCGATATCGAGGGTACCGCTCGCGTAGCGATACACTCCCTCGAACCCCGTCCCGCCCCCGTCCGGGAAGCTGAAGACCGCACCCAACTCCGACCGTTGGAATGCGCGATAGGGTGCGTTGAACGAGGGCATGCCCGTCGCCTGCGCGCCCACCACACGGGCGCCGCTCGCGGCTATGAGCACCAGCACCAGCAATGTGTATCGTGGCATCCCGTTCTCCTGTGTGTGCCCAATACCGCACACAGGTACCCACCGAGGTGCCCATCGTTCCGGCGGGCCGCGCGGGAATCGGGGTGGCCCGGCTCACACACCGCGCGGCGTATGCTGCCTCAGAAGCGGACGCCGCCCGTGAGAACGAACGTCTTGCCACCGCCCACTTCGCCGCGGGCCTCGGCGAACGGCGTGAGCGTAGATCCCTTGAGCTTGAACGTCGTACCACCGAGTAGGTTCAGCCCGGCCTTGGTTTCGCCAACGCTGGTACCGCCGGACGGGCCGGCGGACGCGTGCGCGATGTTCAAGCCCCCACCGGCGTACGGACGAAACGAGCTGCGGGCGGGGACGCGGAACCGGTACGCGACGTCGCCGTTGATCTCCCAGTAATGCGCGCTGACGCCGGCGGGCGCGCTCGGGAAGAAGTAGTCGAACGAGACCATGCCATCGATTGGCGTCCTGGGAAACAGGGACGAAAGCGACGACGGCAAGAAGCAGCGCACTGCCGAGCAGCTTCCGCATAACGGACCTCCAATGGAAAGGTGACGGGCGCCTGAGACCGCTCGGGAGCCGCACATCGCTACAAGCGGCCCCGTCAACAGTCAAGACACTTCTACCCGATCGGCCACAATCCGGACCGCGTCTCCCCCCCCCACCACCTGGAGGAATCCCCCCGACACCTGGAAGCGGCTCGACGTGCTGCCCTGCCGCACCTGCAAGACCCCCATCCCGAGCAGCGTGAGGAACGGCGCGTGCCGCGGCAGAACCCCGACCTGGCCGTCGTACGCCGGCGCGACCACCGCGTCGGCGGCCCCATCGAATACCGCTCGCTCGGGTGAAACGACCGTGACGTGCATCACTCAGCTCGTGGCCAGACGCTTCGCCTGCTCCAGTGCCTCGTCGATCCCACCCACCATGTAAAACGCCTGCTCGGGCAGATGATCGAATTCGCCCGCCACCACCCGCTCAAACGAACTGACCGTGTCTTCCAGCTTGACGTACTTCCCTTCGAGCCCGGTGAATTGTGTCGCCACGAAGAACGGCTGGGAGAGGAACCGCTGCACCCGCCGCGCCCGCGCGACGAGCTGCTTGTCCTCCTCCGACAACTCGTCCATCCCGAGAATCGCGATGATGTCCTGGAGGTCCTTGTAGCGCTGGAGAATCCGCTGCACCTCGACGGCGACCTTGTAGTGCCGCTCGCCCAGGTATTGCGCATCGAGGATGCGGGACGCCGACGCCAGCGGGTCCATGGCCGGATAGATGCCGAGCTCGAAGATCTGGCGCGACAGCACGACGGTGGCGTCCAGGTGCGTGAAGGCGGTCGCCGGCGCGGGATCGGTGAGGTCGTCGGCGGGCACGAAGATCGCCTGCACCGAGGTGATCGACCCTTTCTTGGTCGACGTGATCCGCTCCTGCAGCTCGCCCATCTCGGTTCCGAGCGTCGGCTGGTAGCCCACGGCGGAGGGCATCCGGCCGAGCAGCGCCGAGACTTCCGACCCTGCCTGCGTGAACCGGAAGATGTTGTCGATGAACACGAGCACGTCCTGGCCCTCGACATCGCGGAAATACTCGGCCACCGTCAGGCCCGAGAGCCCGACGCGCAGGCGCGCGCCCGGCGGCTCGTTCATCTGTCCGTAGATCAGGGAGCAGGACTTGAGGACGCCGCTTTCCTTCATCTCGAGATAGAGGTCGTTCCCCTCGCGGGTACGCTCCCCCACGCCGCAGAACACCGACCGCCCCCCGTGGCCCATGGCGACGTTGTGGATGAGCTCCATGATGATCACGGTCTTCCCGACGCCGGCGCCGCCGAACAGCCCGATCTTCCCGCCCTTCACGAAGGGCGCGATCAGGTCGATCACCTTGATGCCGGTCTCGAACACTTCGGTCTTCGGCTCGAGATCGACGAACTTCGGCGTCTCGCGGTGGATCGGCCACCGCTCGGCGTCGGGCGGAATGGGGTCGCCCTCGTCCACCGGCTCGCCCAGCACGTTGAGGATGCGCCCCAGCGCTGCCTGGCCCACGGGCACCGTGATCGGCTTGCCGGTGTCGAGCGCGTCCATGCCCCGCACCACGCCGTCAGTCGTGCTCATGGCCACCGCGCGCACCTGGTTCCGGCCGATGTGCTGCTGCACTTCGGCCGTCAGGTGGATCGGCGGCGTGCCGTTGCCGGGGTGATCGATGACGAGCGCGTTCAGGAGCTCCGGCAGGTGCTCCGGCGCGAACTCCACGTCGAGCACGGGGCCGATGACCTGGACGACCTTGCCCACGTTGTGCGTGGTCTCGCCAGCGGGTTTCTTCGATGCGTTTTTCGTTCTCGTCGCCATTTAAGTTCCTCAGGTGTCGGGTGTCAGGTGTCGGGTATCGGAGGTGTCAAACCTGACACCTGGCACCCGAGACCTGGCACCTAGCCTTTCAAGGCTTCCGCCCCACCGACGATCTCCGCCAGCTCCTGTGTGATCTGCGTCTGACGCGCGCGGTTGTACGTCCGTTGCAAAATGTCGAGCATCTCGCCCGCGTTGTCCGTCGCACTCTTCATGGCCGTGCGCTGCGAACCATAGAACGCCGCCACGGTCTCGACCAGCGCGCGATATAGCTGGTTGCGGACGTAGAGTGGCAGCAGCTGCTCGAGAATCGCCTCGGCAGATGGCTTGAGAATGTAGTTGACCGCCCTCTGCCGCCCTCTGCCGCCCTCTGCCGCCCGGGGAGGGGCGATGGGGAGGATGCGGAGCGTGGTGGGCGGGGTCGACACCGCGCTCTTGAACTGCGGGAACACGACTTCCACGGCGTCCACGGCGCCCGCCTCGAACTGCGCCATCAGAGGATTCACGACATCCGCGGCGTGCGCCGCCGTCGGCTTGTCACCGATGTCGACGCGCTGCGATGCGATCGGTCGCTTCGCGAACTTGAAGTAGGTGATCCCTTTCTTACCGATGAGGTGCAGATCGACGGTGGCCCCCTCGGATTCGAGCTGCTCGATCCGCCGCCGACCTTCGCGGATCAGGTTCGCGTTGAATGCGCCGGCCAGGCCCCGGTTCGAGGTGATGACGACGAGCGCGACGTGACGCACGCCCCCCGCCCCCCCCGCCCCCCCTGGCTGGCGCAGCAACGGAAATCGCTCGGCCAACTCGGGGGCGTACAGGTCGCCGATCACCCCGGCCATGGCGGCGGCGTAGGGCCGGGCGGCGACCACCCGATCCTGGGCGCGCTTGAGCTTCGACGTGGCCACGAGCTCCATGGTCTTGGTGATCTTGCGCGTGCTCTGGACCGATTTGATCCGCCGGCGCAGCTCCCGAGGCTTCGCCATCAGCGCGCGAGCAGCTTGTAGGCCTCGATCGCCGAACGCAGCCGGGCGGACAGCTCGTCGTTCAGCACTTTGCGGGTGCGGATTTCTTCGGCGATCTCCGGGTGCTCGGCGGCCATGAAATCACGGAAGCCCCGCTCCCAGTCGCGGATCGTCTCCACGGGCACGTCGTCCAGCAGCCCGCCCGTCACCGCGAAGATGATCATGACCTGCTGCTCGACGGGCATCGGCTGGTACTGCGGCTGCTTCAGCACTTCCACCACCCGCTCACCGCGGGCGAGCTGCTTCTGCGTCGCCTGATCGAGCTCCGACCCGAACTGCGCGAACGCCTCGAGCTCGCGGTACTGCGCGAGGTCGAGGCGCAGTCGTCCGGCCACCTGCTTCATCGCCTTGATCTGCGCGTTGCCACCCACGCGGGACACGGAAATGCCCGGGTTGATCGCCGGCCGCACGTTCGAGAAGAAGAGGTCGGTCTCGAGGAAGATCTGCCCGTCGGTAATCGAGATCACGTTCGTCGGGATGTAAGCCGATACGTCCCCCGCCTGCGTCTCGATCACGGGGAGCGCCGTCAGCGACCCGCCACCCATTTCATCAGAAAGCTTGGCGGCGCGCTCGAGCAGCCGGCTGTGCAGGTAGAACACGTCGCCGGGGTACGCCTCGCGACCCGGCGGCCGCCGCAGCACGAGCGACAGCTGGCGATATGCCGCGGCCTGCTTGGAGAGGTCGTCGTAGACGCACAGCGTCGCCTGTTTCTCCTCGTACATGAAGTACTCGGCCAACGCGCACCCCGAGAACGGCGCGACGTACTGCATCGGTGCCGGCTCGGCGGCCGAAGCCACGACGACGATGGTGTAGTCCATCGCATCGTGCTCCTTGAAGCGCTCGACCACGGCGGCCACGGTCGAGTTTTTCTGGCCGATCGCGACGTAGACGCAGATCACCCCCTGGCCCTTCTGGTTGATGATCGTGTCGATCGCGATCGCCGTCTTGCCGGTGCCACGGTCGCCGATGATGAGCTCGCGCTGGCCGCGCCCGATCGGGATCATGGAGTCGATCGCCTTGATGCCCGTCTGCAGCGGCTCCTTCACCGGCTGCCGCTTGATGATGCCGGGCGCCACGATGTCGACCTTGCGAGTCTTGGTGGTGTGGATCGGCCCGAGGCCGTCCACCGGCCGGCCCAGCGCATCGACCACCCGCCCGACCAAGGCCGGGCCCACCGGGACCTCCAACACCCGGCCGGTGCGCCGCACCTCGTCCCCCTCGCGCAGCACGAGATAGTCCCCGAAGATCACCGCCCCGATGTTGTCCTCTTCGAGGTTCAGCGCCTGCCCGGTCACCTTGTCCCCGGTCTGCGAGGACATGAACTCGAGCATCTCCCCCGCCATGGCGGAGGTAAGACCGTAGATACGCGCGATGCCGTCCTTCACCTCCAGCACCGTGCCTACCTCGCGGACGTCGATCTCGGCGAGATCGGCCGCCTGGATTTCCTTGAGCAGGATCTCTTTCAGTTCGCCGGGTCTCAGGATGGAATCGGTCGCCATGGGATCACGAGTTGGAGTTTGTGAATTTTATCACAAGGGTGCGGAATGCGGAATGGGGAATGCGGAGTGTCAGTGTGGGTGTCGTGACGCGAGCGACCTCCCACGACAATTCCGCATTCCGCACTCCGCACTTCGCGCTCAGATTCTCGACCGCGTCCTTCCTCTAATGAAGCGCGCAAGCACGCCGCGCGCCCCGACCGCGCGCAGCTCCTGGGGCGTGGTCCCCGCCACCCGGCGCACCGCGCCCGCGAGATGGCTGGGCGAGGCGTACCCCAAGATCCGCACCACCGCGCGCACCGTGTAGCCCGGATTGCCGAGCAGGTCGGCCGCGCAGGCGGTGCGGGCCAGATCGATGACGCGCTTGAGATTGGGCGCGCCGCCCGCGGCGAACTGACGGGACAAGTGCTCCCGCGTGACACGGAGCGCGGCCGCTACGTGGCCGGTCTGGGTCGGAAAGTCGACGCGACGCAGGATCTCTTCCCAGGCCGCGAGCTGCAGGCGGTCCGTCAGGCGCAGCAGCTTCGGCGCGTCCGCCAGCGCCTCGCGTAGGGCCACCTGGGCAGTTCGCGCCGCGATCCACTCGCCCGCAACCGCATTGTCGACCCCTTCCACCAGCACGCCCGCGAACCCGGCCGCGTGGCAGGAGGCCAGCAGGGGACCGTCGTCCGGGCGCAGCGGTGACAGCACGAACATGGGTATCCGAGGAAAGCGGGGCGGCAGGGCGAGCGCTGCGGCCGGCGCACCCTTTACGTCCAGTACGACGGCGTCCACGAGCCGCTGGTACAAGAGCCGCTCGACGGCCGCCACGGAGCGACACAACCGCACGCTGCCGGCGTTCCGCGGGTACCCGCGCTTCACGGCGCGTCGCGGCTCCGCTCGCGGATGAAACACCGGCACGACAGTCATCCAGACCCTCCGCCCACCGGCCCATCTTCCACCTGGGTCAGCGCCTGCACCATGGCCGTCGCCTGTGCGAGCACCTCGCGGGCGTTGTCGTATGAGATGGTGCGCCGGGCCTCGTCCGCGGAATACCAGGCGCAGTCGGTGATACCCTCTTCGGTCTGGGGCACCGGCTCGCCGTGCTTCGACTCGAACAGGAAGAAGTGGCAGTACTTGTGGATCGTCTTCCCGCGGAAGCGGAAGTACCAGTCGATCACGCGGATCGGGCCGTGGAGCACCAGGTCCGAAAGCCCGGTCTCTTCCGCCACTTCTCGCCGCGCCGCGTCTGCCGGGGGCTCCGCCGCCTTGAGGTGCCCCTTGGGAAACCCCCAATTGCGATAGGAGTCGCGGATAAGAAGAAAGTGCGGCTCGCCGTCCCCCGGCCCCCGCCGGAAAACGACCCCGCCGGCCGACGTCTCGCGCTGGGCGCGGCGCTGCTTCCGCCTCATCCCTTAGAACACGCTGAACGAGAAGTACTTCCGCGGGTTTGCCTGGATGTCGGACATGAGCTGCCGCAGCTGGATCATCGTGAGCGTGGTCTCGCGGTACAGCGTGGAGTCCGACACGAGGAGGCCGAGCGTGCCGCTGCGGTTCGCGATGCGGGACATCACGGTGTCCGCGGCCGTGAGGACGCGGACCAGGCTCTCCTGATTCTTATGGGCGGCGTCGAGGAGGTCGCGGAAGTCTTGTGACGCGGACTTGAGATTGGCACTCGTGGTCGCGGAGTTGTTGAGAATCGTCGCGAGCTGGCCCTGGTTGGTCGCGGAGTCCACGCGGCCGAGGGTCGCCTGCACCTGGTTCGCCGCCCTGGCCATGGCTTCCGACCCCTGACGCAGGTTGGTCCCGACCGAGCCGACCACGTCCGCCTGCTCGTTGGTGACCTGTACCAGGCGGTCGGCGATGCGACCGAAGTCTTTGATCGAGCGACGGAGCTCGTTCACCGCCTCGGAGTCGAACGCCGTCTGGATGCGGCTCGACACGGTCGCGATGTCGGTGGCGATGCGGCTGGCCTGCGCCGTGAGCTGGCCGATATCGGGGAGCGTGGCGCCGGGCCACTTCCCGCCACCCGCGGCCTGCGCCTCGGCGATCGCCTGCCTGATGTTCGGGTCGTTCGGGAGCTGGTCGAGCGGCACGAGCGAGGCAGCCCATTCGCCGAACAGCGACGCCGAGGCGGCGATGACGGCCGGCTTGGACGGGGGCTGCGTGCCGGCGTAGATCTTCAGGTCCGCCTGGACCCAATTCCCGCTGGCGAGCCGGATTCCCTCCACGCGACCGACGCGGACCCCGCGCAGCACCACCGGGTCTCCGACGTTCAGGCCCCCCACGGTCCGGAACCGGGCGGTATACACCGCTTCCGTCCGGCCGATGTGCGCACCCGAGAGCCACAAGGCCCCACCCACCACGACCACGAAGGCCGCGATCACGACAATGCCGACCGCGAATTCGTTCTCGCGCTTCACGCGGGGCGTCCCTCGATGAACTGCCGCACGACGGGATCCTCCGTTTCCTGAATCTCGGCCACGGTTCCAACCTGGCGGACCTTGCCCTCGTACAACATGGCGATGCGGTCCCCCACTGTGTAGGCGCTCCGCATGTCGTGGCTGACCACGACGCCGGTCACGCCCAAGTGCTCCCGGGTCCGGACCATGAGCTGATCGATCACGGCCGACGTCACCGGATCGAGACCGGTGGTCGGCTCGTCGTACAGGATATAGCGCGGCCGCAGGGCGATCGCCCGCGCGATCCCCACGCGCTTGCGCATGCCGCCCGACAACTCGGCCGGGTACGTGTCCTCGGCTCCCGTGAGATCCACGAGCGCGAGCGCTTCGCGGACCCGGTCGGCGATCTCATCGTCGGTCAGATCGCGCCGCCGGAGCCCCAGCGCGACGTTGTCGAATACGGACATCGAGTCGAACAGCGCGGCGAACTGGAACACGAATCCGATCTCGCGCCGCAGCGCCGTCAACGCCTCGCGCTCGAGCGTGGACACGGCCCGGCCGTCAACAATGACGTCCCCGGCATCGGGCTGCAACAACCCCACCACGTGCTTCAGCGCGACGCTCTTGCCGGTGCCCGAGTAGCCGATGATCACCATCGTCTCACCATCCGGCACGAGAAGCGTGAAGCCCATCAGTACCGGCTTCGCGCCGAAGCTCTTGTGGACGTCTTGGAACTCGATCATCGCAGCAACACCAGTGCCCAGAACGCGTCGAGGACGAGCAGCAGGACGGCAGAGTACACCACGGCGCGGGTCGTGCTCACACCGACGCCTTCCGCGCCGCCGCGCGTGTTGAGCCCCACGAGGCATCCCACGAGCGTGATCGTGAACCCAAAGGTCGCGCTCTTGAACAGGCCGAACCATGTGTCCTTGAAGCGATAGA
>QHUC01000147.1 GCA_003221045.1 Gemmatimonadota bacterium
CTGGCGGTCACTGGGCGACGGGCGCGTCCGCTTGATGGACGACCTTGCCACCCACGAGGGTAAGAACGGCCCGGCCCGTGAGCGCCCGACCCGCGAACGGAGTGTTGCGACTCTTCGAGCAAAATGCGGCGGGGTCCACGGTCCAGGAGTCGGTCAGGTCCAGGACGAGGACGTCCGCCGGGGCCCCGGGCGCGAGCGTGCCTCCAGGGAGACCGAAAGCCGCAGCGGGGGCTGTGCTCATCCGATGGATGAGCTCGGGCAGCGTGAGGATCCCGCTCAGGACGAGCTCCGTGTGCGCCACGCCGAACGCCGTCTCGAGTCCCACGATGCCGAACGGTGCGTCGTCGAAGGCGGCTTCTTTGGCGTCGTAGGCATGCGGGGCGTGATCGGACGCGATGCAATCCAGCACCCCGTGCTTGAGCGCCGTCCGGAGCGCCGCGACGTCGGCCGGCTCTCGCAAGGGTGGGTTCATCTTCGCGTGGGTGTCGTACCGCTCGCAGGCCCGATCGGTGAGGGTGAGATGATGGGGCGTGACTTCCGCCGTGACGCGGATGCCCTCCTCCTTGGCGCGCCGTATGAGCTCTACCGAGCCACGCGTGGAGATGTGGCACAGGTGGACGTGCCCGCCGGTGAGGCCGGCGAGCAGTGCGTCCCGCGCCACCATGATCTCCTCCGCCGCGGCCGGGATGCCTTTCAAGCCCAGGCGAGCGGAGACGAGCCCTTCGTGCATCACGCCGGCGTCAGCGAGCGTGGGCTCTTCGCAGTGGTCCGCGACCGGGATCCCGAACGTGCGAGCGTACTCGAGCGCCGTGCGCATCAAGTGGCTCGACACGACCGGCTTGCCGTCGTCCGAGACAGCGACGGCCCCGGCGCCCACCATCTCCCCGAATTCGGAGAGGCGCTCGCCTTTCTGCCCTACCGAGATCGCGCCGATCGGATACACCCGCGTCAGTCCTGCCCGGACCGACTGGCGCACGATGAAGCCGACCGCCGCCTGGTTGTCCGTGACCGGATCGGTGTTCGGCATGGCGCAGACCGCCGTGAAGCCGCCGGCGGCGGCCGCGCGCGCTCCGGTCGCGATCGTCTCGACGTCCTCGTTCCCGGGCTCGCGCAGGTGTACGTGCACGTCGACCAGCCCCGGGGCGACGACGCGGTCGTGCACGTCCCGAACCTCGGCGCCGTCCGGCGCGCCGAGTCCCCGACCCACACCCGCGACCTTGCCGTCCTGGATGAGCACGTCCGCGGGCTCGTCCAGGTTGCGACTTGGATCGATCACGCGCCCGCCCCGAAGCACCAGCGCTCGGTTCATTCCGAGCTCCCCCCCTTGGCGGCGTCGGCCAGCTCGGGCCGCCCGCCGGCGAGCAGATACAACACCGCCATTCGCACCGCCACACCGTTCGTGACCTGATCGAGAATCACGCTGTGTGGACCATCGGCGACCCGCGAGTCGATCTCGACGCCACGGTTCATCGGCCCAGGATGCATGATCGTGAGCGCGCGCGGCGCCTTCTCGAGCCGCTCGAGCGTCACGCCGAACACGCGGTAATACTCGCGCACGCTCGGAATGAACCCCTTCTCCATGCGCTCGAGCTGGAGCCGCAGCACATTGAGGACGTCGGCCCATTCGATCGCTTCCTCGATGCGGCGGAAGCGACACACTCCCAGCTCCTCGATGCCACGCGGCATCAGGGTGTCGGGCCCGCAGACGCCAACCTCGGCGCCCATTTTCAACAGGCCCCAGATGTTGGACCGTGCCACGCGAGAGTGCAGCACGTCGCCGACGAGGCAGACCTTCAGGCCGTCCACTTTGCCGTGCTTGTCGCGGATGGTGAGGAGGTCGAGCAGTCCTTGCGTCGGGTGCTCGTGCTTGCCGTCGCCCGCGTTGATGACGTTGGAGCGGATACGCCGCCCGAGGAACTCGGCCGCGCCGGACGACGGATGCCGGATGACCACCATGTCGATCCGCATCGCCTCGAGATTCCGGGCGGTGTCGACCAGCGTTTCGCCCTTCTGCACGGCGCTGCCGCTCGCCGCCACATTCACTGTGTCGGCGGACAGCCGCTTCTCGGCGAACTCGAACGAGATACGCGTGCGGGTGGAGGCTTCGAAGAACAGGTTGACGATGGTCTTGCCGCGCAGCGCCGGCACCTTCTTGATCGGCCGCTCGGAGACTTCCTTGAAGGGCTCGGCCGTATCGAGGACGAGCCGGATCTGCTCCGGCGAGAGGTGTTCGAGGCCGACCAGATCCTTTCCCAGGATCGGATTCATCTGGGGACGCTCACCAGGTCCACCTCATCCTTGCCGTCCAGCTCCTCGACCAGGACGTCGACCCGCTCGTTGGAGTTCACTTTCACCTGTTTGCCGACGACGTCCGGCTGGATGGGGAGCTCGCGCCCCCCCCGGTCGACCAGCACGCAGAGGGAGATGCGCTTGGGCCGTCCGAAGTCGGCGAGCTCGTCGAGCGCCGCGCGCACGGTCCGCCCGGTGTAGAGCACGTCGTCCACGATGACCACGTGCTTGCCGCCCAAGTCACCGGGAATCCGCGTCTCGCCGATGACGGGTTTGGGGCCGACGGTTTCGAGGTCGTCGCGATACAGGGTGATGTCGAGGGCACCACGCGGGAGGACTACGCCCTCGTCCTTCTCGATGAGCTTCGCAATCCGCTCGGCTAGCTCGACGCCGCGCCGCTGGATGCCGATGAGCACCAGGTCGTCGGTGCCGTGGGTCAGCTCGAGCACTTCCACGGCCATACGCTGAAGCGCCCGCGACAAGGCGCGGGCGTCCAGGAGGATCGTGCGTTCAGGCCGGCCCATCTCGAGGCTGGAAGTTAACCACGGGCCTTCCGGGGTCAACGGGACGGCGGGGTTGACGACCCACCACGGGTAGCGTCACTTCGAGCGCGCGGACGTCCGATCCCGACCTGGAGGGCCTCATGCGGTGTTACCTGTGGAGTCTCGTAGGCGTGCTGCTCGTCGCCACCCCGCTCGACGCCCAGGGACTTCGGGAGAAGATCGCCGAGCTGTTCATCTTCACTGCCGGCCAGGACCCGCTGTTTCTCGGCGGGACGGCCGGCTCCGACTCGGCGACCGCGCTCCATGCCGACCATTTCATTCCTTCGGCGGTCGCCGACAACGGCACTCTCATCTCGTTCATCAGTAACGCGATCGGCCAAAACGTCGCGAACCTCCCGGTGAGCGCGACCAGCGGCGGGTCGACGTTCCGGTTCGAAGGCGGCGTGCCGGTGCCCACATCGGGGTCTCCGGGCTCCGTGTTCGGCGAGCGCGCTCAGACGCTCGGCAAGGGACGAGTGTTCGTCGGAGCGAACGTGAATCGCCTGCACTTCGAGACGTTGCGCGGCGTGAGCCTCAACGATGTTCAGGTGGTATTCACCCATGAGAACGTCACCGGACCTGCTTGCGACAGTCTCGTGGGCGCATCGTGCACACCCTACGGCGTCCCCACGCACGAGAATGATGTGATCGACGTGAACCTGTCGTTCGATATCGACATGACGGTTACCTCCTTCTTCCTGAGCTACGGACTGCTCGATCGAGTGGACATCGGCGTCGTGCTCCCGATCGTCTCCACCTCGCTCCACGGGACGAGCGACGCGCAGATCGTGCCATTCGGCGGGCCTCCGGTACAACACTTCTTCGGAGGCACCCCAACCAATCCGGTGCTCACGACATTACGTTCCGTCGATGGATCCGCGACTGGCATCGGCGACATCGCCACGCGCGTCAAGGTCAACCTCAGTCGAACGGACCGGACCAGCTTCTCCGTGCTCGGGGACGTCCGCTTTCCCACGGGAAGCGAGGACGACCTGCTCGGGTCGGGCCACGTGGCGGCCCGGGCGCTCGCCGTCCTGTCCGCCCGGTTCGGCGCCTTCGCGCCACACGCCAACATCGGCTACTTGTATCGGAGTGGCTCCTTCCAGAACAACGCCGTCCTCGCCACTGTCGGGTTCGATCACGTGATGGCGCCGTGGGCCACCATGGCCGTGGACGTGGTCTCGGAACTGCAGGTGGGCGAGAGCAAGCTTGCCCTCCCGGGGCCCGTGACATACGAGAAGCCCTTTCGCCGCACGATCAGCGTCACGAACATACCGACCGAGCGCGATGACCTCATCAACGGGTCGTTCGGCTTCAAGTTCACGACGCACGCCGGGATCACCCTGGTGGGCAACACCTTGTGGCCGCTGAACCGCGGAGGTCTGCGGCCCAACGTCCTGTGGACGGCAGGGCTCGAATACAACTTTTGATCGACTACCGAATCGTCGTGAGTCGCCACCCGGTTGAGTCGACCGCGAGGATTGCTCGGAACGTCACGGGACGCCGCTCGGCGCGGCCGGTGCTGGCGTTGTCATAGGCGTAGACGCCGGTCACAATGGCTTCCGCGTTCACGCCAGCATAGCTGACCGCCGTGACGGTCAGGTCCGCCTTCAGGTTGCGGACCGACTCGAAGAATCCCTTCCAGCTCTGTTGCTGCGCGGTTGTGAGACCGGGATACGCATGCCGCACTCGGTCCACGTCACGCGACTCGAGGGCACGCGCGTAATCGTCGATGACCCGCTGAATGTCCGGTCGAGGATCCTTCGGCACGGGCGGCGTTGGCGGCGCCGGTTGCTCGACGGGTCGCGGCTTCACGGTATCGACCTTCGCCCGGGACCGTGCCCCCCGCTCGGCCTCCGCCCACAGCGACGCGGCGGTAGCGAGCTGCACCATCGCCTCCGACCCGCGGTTCTGGGCAGCGAGCGACTCCGCTCCCTTGAACACCGTGTCCCCCTTGGCCAACTCCGCCGGGGTGGCCCCTGCTTCAATCGCCCTACTCATGGCACCAAGCGCCCGGGCCCGCAGCGACCGGACCAGGCTATCCTCGCGCTGCGTGGCGGCCGGACGCCCCGCCGATTCCGGTGCGGCACCGCGCGGCTGGCTCGTTGGCACCCGTGCCGGGGGCGGCTGCCCTGGCGCGCGTGTCGCGACCGGTGGCGAGCGACGCGCTTGCACCGTTTCCGGCCGAGCCAGCGGTGCAGCGGCAGGAGCGGTATCACCGGACACGTGAGGAGGCGCTGGGGACGAGGCGGGGGGGGCCGTTCCGGTCCGCCACGATTGCCAGGGCGCAAGCCGCCAGAACGCCGCCCCTGCGGCGATGAGCACCGCGCCCACGCCCCACCACAGTCGACGGGTCCGGCGGCCGCGAACGAGCGTCGGGGTCGCCGAGCGCACTTGCGACTTCGAGAGCACGACGGGACTCGTTGGCGTCTTCAGGCCGTCTATCGGCGCCGAGCGGCCGCCGGCCATCGCGAGGGTGATCATCTCGCCGCGGACGGGATCGTCGCGGCGCAATGACGGCCGGCCGCACACGGCCACGACGTCGTCCATGGTAGGCCAGCGTGCGAGGGGGTCTTTCTCCAACATCCGCATGACGCCGGCGCCCAGGTTGGGCGGGCAGTCCGGCCGCAGCTCCGTCACCTCCTGGGGCCGCTCGTTGAAGTGCGCGTACATGACCGACATGGTCGACTCGCCCTCGAACGGCAGCCTCCCGGTCAGCATCTCGTACGCGACAACGCCGAGCGAGTACTGGTCGGATGCTCCGGTGACCTCGTGAGTCGCGCACTGTTCGGGGCTCATGTACGTGGGCGTCCCCACCGTCACGCCGGTGACCGTGAGACCCTGCGCTTGCACGACCTTGGCGATACCGAAATCCGTGACGACGGCCCAGCCATCCTCGTCCAGCATGATATTGGCCGACTTGATATCGCGGTGAATGACGCCGTGGCGGTGGGCGTACCCGAGCGCGTCACCAACCTGGGCCAGGATGGCCTGCACCATCGCGATCGGCAGCGGGCCGACCTCGTGGATGACCGCGTCGAGAGCCCGCCCCTTGACGTACTTCATGACGAAGTACAGGACTTGCTGGCTCTCCTTGACGGCGTAAATGGGGATGATGTGCGGATGACTCAGCGCTGCGGCCGTGCGCGCCTCGCGCTTGAACCGCTCGACCATCCCCTCGCCCATCAGCAATAACGCGGGTGCCAATACCTTGATCGCCACCTTGCGGTCCAACGCGAGATCGTGGGCGAGGTACACGGCGGCCATGCCACCGTGACCCAGCTCGGCCAGGATCTCGTATTCACCCAGGGTGGCCTTCCGGAGCGCGTCGAGCTGGGCGTTGTACTGCCCGCCCGCGGGTCGACCCGGCCCAGGGCCTAGAGTGGGGTCGATTGGGGTCAGGGGGATGCCCGTGCCACAGTGGGGGCAGAAGGACGAGCCCGGAGGGATGATCGTCCCGCAGCTCGGACAGGAGACGCCGTGCGCGGCGGTCATGCCGGTCGCGACTCTACGCGCTCGCCGCGGCGCTGATAGCTGGCGCTTGCCAGGTCCCGCGCTGCGCTGTCTCGGCTCACGACCGGCTCTCGGGGGCGATGCCTAATCCAATAACACCCGGAGACGCTGCGGGCAACACCTCGGGGAATCCGCCGATGCCTAGCGGAACACCGGGGTCAACGCGGCAGCCCCTCTCAGCACCGCCTGCACGTTGGCCACCGCGATCGCCGCCATCTGACGCCGGGCCTCGAGGGTGGCGCTCCCGATGTGTGGCAGCAAGACCGTCCGGGGGGCCGCAAGCAGCCGAGGGTGAATCGCCGGCTCCTCGAGGTACACATCCAGCCCGGCCGCGCCCAACCGACCCTCCTCGAGCGCGATGGCGAGCGCTTCCTCGCGGATCAGGTCCCCGCGCGCCGTGTTGACGAGGATCGCCGTCGGCTTCATCTGTCGCAGCGCGTCGCTGTCGATCACCCCCTTTGTTTCCGGCACGGACGGCACGTGCAGCGACAGCACGTCGGTCGCCCCCAAGAGGCGCGACCGCTCGACCTTTACCGCCCCCGTCTCCCGTTCGAACTCCGGTCGCGCATTGCGCGCCGTATAGAGGATCCGCATCCCGAACGGGACAGCTCGGTGCCCGACCGCCTGTCCGATCCGCCCCGCCCCGAACAGCCCCAGCGTCCGGCCGCGCAGCTCGATCCCGAGGAGGAGCTCCGGATGCCACCCGGTCCACGCGCCACTTTTCACGACCGCGCTCGCTTCGACCACGCGACGAGCACACGCGAGGATCAGCGCCCACGTCAGGTCGGCGGTCGCATCGGTGAGGACGTCCGGGGTGTTGGTGACCTTGACGCCCCGCATCTCCGCCGCGACCACATCCACGTTGTCGTGCCCCACGGCACAGTTGGCCACGACCTTGAGGTTGGGCAGTCGCTTGAGCTCCGTGCCGCCCACCCAGCGGGACAGCAGCGGCACGAGCGCCACGTAATCCCCCTTCGGTGTCGGCTCGGCGGCCGGGAGCCAAGTGACGTCGAGCCCGACCAGCTGGTCGGGCTCGAGAAGCGGCTGCAGCTCCGCGGCGATGAGAATGGAGTGGCCCACTACCTCCTCATTTGCGCCCGCCGGATCGAATCATCCACCGCGAGCGCCCGG
>QHUC01000148.1 GCA_003221045.1 Gemmatimonadota bacterium
CGACCGCTCGCCGTTTTGGTCCCGCTCCTGTTGTTGTGGGGCGTCGCGGTGGTCGCGGACTCGGCGCAGTTTTCCGCGGCGGTGAGCGAGTTGGCCCCACGCGAGCTCGTGGGGACGGCGCTCACCCTGCAGACCAGCCTCGGCTTCTTGCTCACCTGTCTCACCATCTATCTCTTGCCCGCGCTCGCCCAACGGGTCGGTTGGCGGTGGAGCATGAGCGTGCTCGCGCTGGGCCCCGCGGCAGGCGTGTGGGCGATGTTGACGCTGCGGCGCCGCCCCGAAGCGACCGCGCTCGCCGCCGGCCGTCGTTAGGGTACGGCGACGATCCCGACCTCGCTACCGAACTCGTCGGCGGAGCGCGTCGTGCCCGCCGGAGCGATCCATTTCCCGCCGTCGATCCGCACGTTGAGACGGTGTAACCCGCTCGCGACCGGCAGGAGGAGCTGCCAGGCACCTTCCTCCATGACTCGCTCCAGCATGACCGGGTGCCAGTCCGTGAAATCGGCCGCAAGCTCGACGCTGGACGCTCCCGGTGCGCGTACCAGGAGGCGCACGCCGCGGTCACCGGCGGGCCGGATTTCGATTTGCGGTGCAAGGGTGGCTTCGCCATCTGCAGCGGCGGGCGCGCGGCCCCTTTGCACGGGATCCCAGGTCGGCGGGCGGCGCGGGGTCGGGTTTCGTATGCGCACGCCCACGGTCAGGTATCGGCCCGCCACGCTCCCGCTGACGGGGTCGGTGGGATAACGCCCACCCGACACGAACACGGCGATGCGCTGGCTCAGGGCCCGGGTGGCCTCGCCCGCACCATACACCCCATGCCCACCGCCGCGACTCGAGATTCGGGCACCCACGGAACCATGCAGGCCCCAGGCGCCGGCGCCGACCTCGGCGGTTGACTCGACGTCGGTATAGGCCGTGTCTCCTATAAAGGATCGGCTGGCAGACGCGGTGAGCATCAACCATCCGCGTCGCGCCCATCCCCCGATCCCCGCGACGGCCACGGGGCGGGCCGCGCTCCCGTAGGAGGTGCGACCGGCCGTGGCGCCCATCCAAGCGCCGCGGCCCGGCGCCACGAAGTGCAAGCGGGCTTCACCCGTCGCATGCCAGAAGCTGGCGAAGTCGGCGTAGCTGCTCCCGCCCCCGGAGACGGTGACCTCGCCGCGCCAGCCGTCCGGCAAGAGGGCCGGGGGCGTGAACAACGAGGCGGCGATGAGCCCCTCGAGGCTTCGATGACCGCTTTCGAACCGGAGGTAGCTGCCTCGGGCGATGAGGGTGGCCCCCGGCCGCGTCCACGTCGCGGCAGGCGTCACTGACGCCGCTCCAGAAGGGAGGAAGCCGTCATACCGCACCGTCGAAGCGCCCACGTCCACGGTGGCGGTCGTCTGCGCGGCGATCCCTCGCGCCGCGAGGAGCGACCAGGCGGCGGCGTGCAGTGCAGCCCGGGAGCTCGTCCCGAGCGTCACCGGACGAGCACTACGGTCGACCCGGGCGCGCTTCTCGCGCCGCAGCGTTGACGCGAATGGAGGCCGCGGCAGCCGGTGGCGCGCCGATGGCGATGTCGCGCTCCACCGCGCGGCGGAAATCCACGAGATCCTCGTCGCGTGCCGTCGCCGCGAGGGTGAGCACCGCTGTGGTCGCGGTGTCGATCGGAACGCCGCGCGCGACCAGGTCCGTCAGCACGGCGAGGGCCATGGTCACCGGTCGGTGACCGCGCGCGCGACGTAGCCGCGTCAGGACGTCCGGACCGGCGCCGGCGCGCAGCGCCGCCGCGCCGGCGTCCAGCTCGACCGGGGACGCGCCGGACCCGAGCGCATCCCGGGCCCGACCGAGATCCGCGGCCAGCCGGCGGACGGCGGTCGCGATGGTCGCGCCCGGCGCTCCCTTGATCGCTCCCTCGAGGGCGCGCTCCACGAGGGGGTTGACGGGGAGTCCGACCGCGCGGGCGGTGTCGATCAGCGCCACGACGACCGGTCGCGTCGCCTCGTCGAGCCGCTCGAGGCGCGGATCGCCCTGGGCCGCGGCGCGCGAGAATGGCGCCACCAGGCAGAGCGACAGGAGGACCACATACCCACTCGCGCGCATCATAGGCCCCCCACGGTGAGCACCGAGCTCGGAGCGCCGAAGTCGTCGTCGCGTGTCGTCGGCGCCGTGGGGTCGGCGACCCACAGGCGACCGTCGATGAGGAAGGCGTAACGGTACCGGCCGGGCTCGAGCGGGACGACCGCGCTCCACAGGCCGTCGCCCGGTGTCCGATGCATGGGTGTCCGTGTCGCGTCCCAATCGTTGAAGTCGCCGACCAATGACACATTCGCGGCGTGTGGCTCGACGAGCACGAACTGGAACCCGCGCAAGGCGGGCTCAACAGCGTCGGGCGCCGCGCGGACGCGCCACACGCCCACGACAGCGACCACGAACGCAGCGGCCAGGCCTAACGCACCCAACGGCGTGAGTGTCAGGCGACGCCCGGTCAGCCAGCGCCAAACACCGCCAGCCGGCACGGCGGGCCCGGCAGGTAACGCCGCGATCTCCTCCATCACTCGATGGTCGAGGGCGGGATCGATCCGTACGGAACGACGGAGATATCGCACGACCCGCTCGACGGCATCATCGTCAAACATGCTCAGCCTCCCTGAGGATTGCCTGGAGCTGCTCGCGGGCGCGTTTCACGCGCATTTTCAGGGCTGAAATCCCCGCGCCCGTGAGCTGGGCGATGTCCTCGTACTCGAGCTCCTCGACGTGCTTGAGGAGAAATGCCTCGCGTGCCTCGGGCGCCAGCCGCGCCAGCGCCCACCGCACGATATCATCCCACTCGGTCTGCTCCGCCGGTCCCGGGAGTGGCGTCGTTTCGAGGGCCGTGGGATCGGACACGAAGCGGCGCGCGCGCCGGGCCGCGCGCGCGCCCGTCGTGCGGCACCGGTTGACCAGGATGCCGTACAGCCACGCGCCGAACCGCTCGGGGTCGTCGCACCGCGCGAGCGAGCGGTACGCGCGGACGAACGCGTCCTGCAATGCCTCCTCCGCGTCCTCGCGATTCCCGAGCATGTGCAGCGCGTACCGGCCCAGGCGGTCGCGGTACCGCGCGACGAGATCGGCGTAGGCGGCGGTGTCGCCGGCCCGTACCCGGCGCACCAGCGCGGCGTCGCTCGTCCCCACGTCCCCTATACCCTCACGTCCGGGCGTGGCGTCACATCGCCCCTTGGACATGTGACGCGGTCGGGGATATCCGAGGTATCCGTTTGCGGACGGGTGTCACCGCTATCCGCATGGAGGGTCCTCCGATGCTCAAACGCGTATGGTCAGCGCTCATGGTCGCAGGTCTCCTGGCCCCTGGCGCCTGCTATCAAGACGACACGAGCACCACAGGCAACCGCAAGCCAGTCGCGCAGGTGCTGCTGACGGATGCTCCGTTTCCGTACGACTCCGTGCAGCACGTCAACATCTACGTGGACCGGATCGAGGCCAACACCTCACCGGACACGAGCGGCGGCGGCCAGTGGGTGTTGATCGCGCAACCGCGTCAGGTGTTCGACCTCCTCACGTTGCAGCAGGGCGGCACCGCCTTCCTGGGTCAGAACGAGCTGGCGGCCGGCCAGTACAGCTCGATCCGCATGGTGATCCGCGCCGATCTGTCCGCCATCCGGTGGAACGACGGCTCGAGTGCCCAGATCCAGTGGCCCTCTCCAGGCACCGGGGAGATCACATTGTATGCAATCGTCGAACAGCCTCTCGCCGTTTCGAGCTCGGGTGCCGTCATCGTGATCGACTTCGATCTGGGGCGGAGCTTCCTGTACAACTATTACGGCACCAAGGAATTCACGCTCGTGCCGTGGCTACGGGCGGTGAACTCCGCGGCGACGGGGACCCTCAGGGGCACCGTGACCAGCAGCTATAGCGGCCAGAGCCAGCCCATCCCCAACGCGAACGTGACGCTCTTCGTCGGCGATCCAAACGCGTTCCCGTCCTCGTGGTACGTAGCCGTGACGGGCCGCAGCGACGCGACCGGCTTCTATAAGGTCGCGTACGTGCCCGCCGGTACCTACATCGTGCGGGTCGAGCAGCCGGACTATCCGTTCCTGGCACCCTCCATCACTCCCGCCGCCACGATCACGGCGGGGGACACCACGATTGTGCCGGTATCGCTGGTGCGGGCCGGCGGCGGGGGCGCCTACGTGCGTATCTCGGGTCCCACGACGGTCGGCGTCGGCGGGAGCATCGTGCTGTTCGCCGCGGTCGGCGACAATAGCGGGAACCCCGTCCAGAACCCGTCCGTGTCGTGGACGAGCCGCAGTCCGGCGGTCGCTGACGTGTTCGGCTCTGGCGACACGGCCACCGTCACGGGACACGCGGTCGGCTCGGCCACCATCGTGGCCACGAGCGGCGCGTTGGCGGACTCGATCACGATTCAGGTGACCGGAGCGCCGTCGTCCGTCGCGACGGTGGCGGTGCAGCCGGCGAGCGCGAACCTCGCCGTCGGCGACACATTGACCTTCAGCGCCGTGCTCCGGGACCCGGCGGGCAACGTGTTAACGGGCCACGCGGTCTCCTGGTTCTCGACGGATTCGAGCTTCGCTATCGTCAAGAACTACGGGACGGCGATCGTCGGGCGGGGGATGCGGGCCGGCAGCGCGTTGCTGCAAGCGACAAGCGAAGGGAAGACCGGTCAGTCGAGCATCACCGTGCATTGAGCTTTCGGGCGGAGGCCGGTAGTTTGCCGGTTCCGTTCCCGTCCGGAGGCGCGCGTGCGCGTGATGTCGTTGTTGGCGCTGGTCGTCTGCATCGGGTGCACGCGGCCTCCCCGTGGAGCGGTCCCTCCCCAACCGGGTCTCATCGGCCCGTCCTCTCGGCCTGTGCTCGTTCCTCCGGCCGAGGTCATCCGCGAGGTTCCGCGCACCGACGCCCAGTGGCGCGTGGTCGGCCGGGAAGCGGCAGGACTGTTGTCACAATACATCGCGATCAACACCACCAACCCGCCGGGGAACGAGCTCCAGTCCGCGACCTGGTTGAAGGCCGTACTCGCCGGCGAGGGAATCGAGTCGCAGATCTTCGAGCCCAGGCCCGGGAAAGCCAACCTCTACGCGCGCCTGCGGGGCGACGGAAGCACGCGCCCGCTGATCCTGCTCAACCACATGGACGTCGTGCTCACCAGTCCGGAGTACTGGAAGGTGGATCCCTTCAGCGGCGCCCAGCAGGACGGGTACATCTGGGGGCGCGGGGCGCTCGACATGAAAGGCGAGGCTGTCACGCAGTTGATGACCCTGCTCACGCTCAAGCGCGCCGCCGTTCCGCTGAAACGCGACGTGATCTTCCTCGCAACCGCAGACGAGGAGATCGGGGGCGGGGTGGGGGCGGGCTGGTTCGTCGAGAACCACCCCGAGCTGGTGCAGGACGCCGAGTTCCTCTTGAATGAAGGGGGCATCATCCGCGCCGACCGGACGGGGCGGATCGAGTACTACGGTGTAGGGACGACGGAGAAGTCGCCCTTCTGGTTGGACGTCACCGCCCGTGGGACGGCGGGGCACGGCTCGCGACCCACGCCCGACAATCCCGTCCATCGGCTGGTCCGGGCGCTGAACCGGGTCGCGGCCTACCAGACTCCCCTGGTGCCGACACCGGTGGTCGAGCGCTACCTGCGCGACCTCTCGACCATCGAGACGGACCCCACACGGCGGGCGTGGCTCGCGGACGTGCGGGCGGCGTTACGCGACAGCGCGGCCGTCCGGTTTCTCACGGGCGATCTCACGTACAACGCGCTGCTCCGGAACACGATCTCGATCACTGGTCTCGCGGGCAGTGACAAGACGAATGTGATTCCGCCCGTCGCACGTGCGGCGCTCGACGTCCGACTGCTGCCGGGTCAGGACCCACGGGCGTTTCTGAGCGACCTGGTGCGCGTCGTCGACGACTCCGGGGTTGCGATCACACCGCAGGGACCGAACTGGGCGGCGACGCAAAGTCCTACCGATACAGAACTGTTCCGGGCTATCGTGGCCGCGGCCCGCCAGCGGACGCCCGACGCGCTGGTGACCACTCCACCCCTCACCGGCTTCACCGACAGCCATTACTTCCGGCGCCTCGGCATCGTGAGCTACGGGTTGTCGCCATTCCCGCTCAACCAGGCGGAGTCCCGAGGGGTGCATGGCAACGACGAGCGCGTGAGCCTCGAGAATCTCACCTTTGGGGTGCATTTCGTATACGACGTGGTGTCGCGCGTCGTCGCGAAGTGATCGGGCCGTTCTTCTACCCGCGGCGCCGGCCCCCGGCCCGGGAGCGGCGGTCGCCTCGCTGGGAACGGCTCACCAAGGGCTCACTCGGCTGGTTGGTCGAGCGACTGACAGCCCCGTTCAATCGATGGGATCACGCGCGCCTCCTCACTCCCGAGGTGCCCGTGCCGGTGCGGCGGCTCGCTCCCGAGCTCGTGGACTACCGGATCGCGCTCGTCACGGATCTCCATCACGGTCCCGCGGTCCCGGAGCGCTGGCTTGCGTATGTCGCTCGTCGCGTCGCGGAGCTCAGCCCGGACCTGGTGGTCTTAGGTGGCGACTTCGTCAGCCATGCACGGAGCGATCTGGACGGGCTGGACGGCGTCATCGCTCAGTTCGCGGCGCGGGACGGCGTCGTGGCGGTGCTCGGGAATCACGATCATTGGGTCGATCCTGACGCCGTGGCGGCGCTGGTGCAGCGCGGTGGGGCGACGCTCCTCACGAACCGGCACGTACAGATTCGGCGGGGCGTGGGCGCCTTGCTTGCCATCGCCGGTGTCGACGATTTCACCCACGGCGCGGTGCGGCTGGACGAAGCATTCGCCGGCATCGCCCCGGATGTTCCGCGCCTGCTCGCTTCGCACAAGCCCGACCTGATCGAGTATTTGCCGGCGGGCCTGCGCGTCGACGTGATGTTGTCGGGGCACACGCACAACGGCCAGGCGCAGCTGCCGTTGATCGGGCCCGTGACCGTGCCGTCGCAGTTCGGCGGGCGTTACCTCCACGGCTTGAAGCACGTGGGGGACACATGGCTGTACGTGTCGGCGGGTGTCGGAACGGCGGCGATTCCGCGCTGGCGCAATCCGCCCGAGCTGCCGGTGATCCGTCTCGTCAGCGACTAGGCGCCGGGGAGTCCGAGGGGGACGACAAAGCGGACGGTCACCGTTTCCGCCGTCTGTGGCGCGACCGTGCAGAAGCACCCGGCGCCGATCAGGCGCTTCACTCCCAGGACCTCCGCCTCTGCGATCCCCGGCACGTCCCGATACGTGATCTCCAAAGTCGTGCCGTCCACGATGCGATAGGCCACCGGCCGTCCCACCAGCCGATGGTGCGGGTCGATCTTGCGGAGCCCCTCGCCCAGCCGGTGCTGGATCGCGTTTGCCTGTGCGCTCGGCGACACCGGTGTCTCGGTCATCAGCCGGGAGCCGGGAGGTTCCTGAGGACGGCCGCCGCGTTGCGCCGCATCCCCGCGGCGCCCGGCCGCTCGAATGGCGTATCTCCGAAGCGACGGTCGAACGTCTCGAGGTCACCCTCGAGCAACGCCGTCAGATCGGGTGCGGTGAGCTCCGAGCGAACGCCGAACCCGGCGTCGGGGGTGGGGCGCGCGAACTTCACGTTCCACGGGCACACGTCCTGGCAGACGTCGCATCCGAAGAGCCAGTCGCCTACCAGCGCCCGCTCCGATTCGGTGAACTCGCCGTGACGCTCGATCGTCAGGTATGAGATGCAGCGGCGGGCGTCGAGGACGCGCGGGGCGCGGATGAGCATCGTGTTCTTGCCGATCCAGCCGAGCCCGGCCCGCTGCGCGAGCTCCCGCTCGGGGACGGGGCCTGCGTCCACGTAGCAACGGCTGGTGGCGCCAGGAACGATCTCCCGCAGGGCGGTGGCGAGCAGCTCGAGGCGGCGGCCCAGCACGAGGTGATAATCGGTGGACCAGGCGTACTGGGCGACCTTGCCGGTTCCCTGGGTGCCCCGAGCGCCATGGAAATAGTTCGTGAGCGTGACGATGGCGACGCGCGCGTCGGCCATGATGCGAGCTGGGAATTGCCGCTTCTCGCCCTGCCGGTGAAGGTACGTCATCGTCCCGGCGTAGCCCGCCGACAGCCAGCGATCGAATTCGGTGGCTCGCGCACTCGGCTCGAGCGTCGCGATTCCCACCGCGTCGAATCCGAGCTCGAGCGCACGTCGCTTGACCTCCACGGTTCTTCTCGACGTCTCTACGTGACGCTGTTGCTCGACGTCTTTGGTCATAGGTGCATCGTTTCGCGCCGCCATCTGGCGAAGCGGACGACGTCCTCGAGTGGCGGCACCGCACGCTCGTCGCCGTAGGCGGTGAACATGCGCCACCGCAGGTAGTCGGCGGGCGGCACTGGGAGGAAGGGCGCGCGGCGGTACCAGTCGCGCGCCCGAAAACTCCACGCGAGGCGCAGGAGGTCGAAGGCGAGCCGCGGGTTCACGAGAGCCCGCAAGGCGAGCCGCGTGACGAGTGCGGGCCAGCGGGTCGGTGCCTCCATGATGACTGAATGTAGTCGCGAGGCGTGCCAGGTGCGCTCGTCCGTCTGTATATTGACGGCCTATGACGCTCGCCAGTGGGCTCGACGTCGGCGCGCACCCGCTCGCCCGCTATCGCAACGAATTCCCGATTTTCCGGGATCAGATCTATCTCAACACGTGCTCCTTAGGCGCGTTGGGCGACCGTACGCGTCGCCGGCTCGAGGAGTTCCTCGATCTGTGGCAGGCGCGCGGGGCATCTGCGTGGTACGACGTGTGGTGGGCGGCGTTGGGCGAGCTGCGGGAGCGGTACGCGCGCACCATTCGGGCCGGTCCTGACGAGATCGCCCTTGCGCCCAGCATCTCGGTGGCCATTTCGGCGGTGGCGGAGGCGCTGGACTATCGCTCCCGTCCCCGCGTGGTCGTCACGTCCCTCGACTTTCCGACCGTCGCCTACCAGTGGCTCGCGAAGCGGGCGCGCGGCGTCGAGCTGACGGTGGTCGAGAGCCCGGATCGGATTTCGGTGCCCGTCGAGGCAATCGCCCGCGTGGTGGACGAGCGGACCGCCCTCGTGGCGACGTCCCACGTCTATTTCACGAGCGGAGCGATTCAGGATATCCAGGCCGTCGCGGCCGCGGCCCACGCGAAGGGCGCCCTCTGCCTGATCGACGCATACCAGTCCGTGGGCCAGGTTCCCGTAGACGCCGGGGCGAGCGGCGTGGATTTTCTCACCGCCGGCGGCCTGAAGTGGCTGCTCGGCGGGCCGGGGGTGGTCTTCTTGTACGTCCGGGCGGAGCTGGCTCGGCGCCTCGCTCCGACCATCGCCGGGTGGTTCGGCCACCGCGATCAATTCGCGTTCGACCCGCGCACCTTGTCCTGGCACGACGACGCGCGGCGCTTCGAGCTCGGCACGCCTTCCCTCGCGGCGGTGTATGCCCAGCTCGGGGGCCTCGATTACATCGACGAGATCGGCATCCCGGCGATCCGCCGGGTGACCGCGGCACTGACCGAGGACCTGATCGATAAGGCGCGGGACCGGGGGTTCCGACCGCACGTCGCGTCCCGGGCCGACGAGCGCTCGGCTATCGTCATGCTCCCCGCGGCCGACCCGGCGGCCGCCGTGCGGCATCTCGCCACCGGCGGCATCATTGGTGACGCGCGGCCGGGCCACATTCGCCTCTCTCCTTTCTTCTATAACGTGCAGGACGACTATGTCGCAGCGCTCGAGCGGCTCGCCACACACGTCGATCACTGAGGACGAACAACTCCTCGCGCAGGTCCCCCGCGAGCGGCGGGCCTTCGTCAAAACGGACTCCTGGCGCGTCCTCCGCATCATGGGAGAGTTCGTCGAGGGCTTCGACACGCTGTCGGACGTCTACAACGCGGTGACCGTGTTCGGCTCGGCCCGCACGCGGTCCGACGACCCCTACTACGAGAAGGCGGTGGAAACCGCCCGGATGCTCGCCAAGGAAGGGTTCCCGATCATCACGGGGGGCGGGCCCGGCATCATGGAGGCCTCCAATCGGGGGGCCCAGGAAGGGAACGGACTCTCGATCGGCTGCAACATCGAGCTGCCGTTCGAGCAGGGGCTCAACCCGTACGTGGAGCGCGCCATCAACTTCCGCTACTTTTTCGTGCGCAAGACGATGTTCGTGAAGTACTCGACGGCGTTCGTGGTTTTCCCCGGCGGTTATGGTACCATGGACGAGCTGTTCGAGGCGCTCACCCTGATCCAGACGGGAAAGGTCAAGGACTTTCCCGTCATCCTGTTCGGAGAAGCGTACTGGCGGGGGCTGGCCGACTGGCTGCGCGACCGGGTCGCCGGAGAAGGCAAGATCGCCACGACCGATCTGACCCTGTTCACCATCACCGACAGTCCCCGGGAGGCCGTCACGATCATCCGGAAGGCCCGCGAGCAACGCAGCAAGGCGTACCCGCTCGAGGCCGAGCGCGACTAGGGGGAGGGGCCCATGACGACTCGAAAGGATCTGCTGCGGGGGGCGCGTATCGAGCCCAAGCCCGTCACCGGCCGGGAGACCGTCGCCGAGCTGGTGGACAACGCGTTCCTCGCCTACAACGCCGGCCGGCTCGCCGAGGGATGCCGGCTCTACAGCGAGCGCATGCTCGCGGACGACGTCACGGTCGGGATGAGCCTCACCGGCGCGATGACCCCGGCCGGCCTGGGCATGTCCACGATCATTCCGCTGCTCGAGGCCGGGTTCATCGACTGGATCGTCTCGACCGGCGCCAACATGTATCACGACGCCCATTTCGGCTTGGGGCTGGCGATGCATCGCGGGACGCCGTTCGCGAACGACGTCGAGCTGCGCGAAGAGGGTGTCGTCCGCATCTACGACATCTTCTTCGACTTCGAAGTGCTGCTCTCGACCGACGCCTATATCCGCCAGGTGTCCGCGGGTCCGGAATTCCAGCGCCCGATGAGCACCGCGGAATACCACTACCTGCTCGGCGGCTACATCCTCGGGCGTGAACAGGCACTGGGCATCTCCCGCAAGTCAGTGCTCGGCGTCGCCCACCGGTGCGGCGTGCCCGTCTACACTTCCTCCCCCGGCGATTCCTCGATCGGAATGAACGTGGCCGAGCAGGCGCTCACGGGCTCGCGGCTGCGGTTCGACCCGAGCGCGGACGTGAACGAGACGTCGGCCATCGTGTTCGACGCCAAGACGCACGGCGGGAAGAGCGGCGTCCTGATCATCGGCGGCGGGAGCCCCAAGAACTTCGTGCTCCAGACCGAGCCGCAGATCCAGGAGGTCCTGGGGATCAGCGAAAAGGGTCACGACTACTACCTGCAGCTCACGGACGCTCGTCCCGACACGGGCGGCCTCTCGGGCGCCACGCCCGCCGAGGCGGTGAGCTGGGGGAAGGTGGACCCCGACCAGCTGCCGGGCACGGTGGTCTGTTACCTCGACAACACGGTCGGCTTCCCGATCCTCGCGGCATACGCGCTCGCCAGGCGGAAGAAGCGGCCGCTCAAACGCCTGTACGACAAGCGCGAGGAGATGATGCGGCAGCTCACGGAGGCGTACCGGGAGGCGAAGGCGGACCGCGACGCGCGCGCGGAGGCGACGACTGTCGGACGCCGGCCCTAGCGGCGTCGCGTCGGCGGGCCCGTCCAGAGCGTATGCGGCCTACGCCCTGGGGCTGCTCACGCTCATCAATCTCCTCAATTACATCGATCGGAACGTCGTCTTCGCCCTGTTCGAGCCGATCAAGCGGACGCTGGCTCTCTCGGATCAGGAGCTCGGCTGGCTCGGCTCGTCCTACGTCATCGTGCTTTCGCTCGCGGCGCTGCCGCTGGGTGTGCTCGGCGACCTGAAATCCCGTCGCGCGGTCATCGCGTTCGGTGTCGCCCTGTGGAGCACCTTCACCGCCTTGGGCTCGACCGTGAGCCGTTTCTGGCAGCTGCTGGTGTGTCGCTCGATGGTCGGGGTCGGGGAAGCGGGATACGGGCCTGCCGCCCAGGCGCTCATCGCCGAGTTCTTTCGAGGCCGACGTCGCGCGTTCGCGCTCGGCGTGTACTCGGTGGGGATGGCGTTCGGCGGGGTGCTCGGGATCTGGGTGGGTGGAGTCCTCGCGGAGCGGTACGGGTGGCGCGCGGCGTTCGTCGCCGTCGGGATCCCCGGCTTCATGCTCGCGCTGCTCGCCTCGCGACTCAAGGAGCCGCGCGGCCGGCCACCGTCCAGCATCCGAGCCACCGTGGAAGCGTGGTACGCACGCGGCCGCCACGGCGTCAGGCAGGCGTTGGCGCTCGGTGCGCCGCTGATCTGGCTCACGCTGCTCGGCGCAATGTTGGGTGGGGTGCTTCAGCTCTTCAGGAAACTGCCCGAGGGCATCGACGCCGCGGTGTTCGGCGTGTGCGTTAGTGCGGGAATCATCTGGACCGTCGTGCGACTGGTGCCGGTGGCACTCCGGGGCACCACCGAAGCGGGCGAGGTCGCGGCCACGGCATACGGAGAGTTCCTCCAGGCCGCGAGGACCGTGCTCCGCACGCCGACGCTCATCTGGATGTTCGTGGGGGGGGCGCTGGTGACGTTCGCGGTGAACGGCCTGATCGCCTGGGCGCCAAGCTTCATGCAGCGCACGCACGGTCTGTCGGTCGCCACGGTGGGGCGGCAGTTCGGGTTTTGGGGATTGGCGGGCGGAGCCCTGGGTGCCCTGTTCGGAGGCCGCACGGGAGACTGGCTGCTCACGCGTTGGAGCGGGGGCCGGGTGGTCGTGTCGGGAGCGGGATTCGTGCTTGGCGGTCCGGTATGCGCGTCGTGCTGTACTCGCATCTCGCGGGCGATGCCATCGCGCCACCGCTCATCGGCTACCTCTCCGACCGGTTCGGCTTGCGGCCGGCGATGCTGCTGCTCCCCACGGCCGGCGCGGTCGGGGGACTGGTGATCCTCATTGCGCTCACGACGGTCGCTCGGGATATGGCACGGGTGAAACAATGAAGGTGGCCGTCGTTTTCGATACCCTGCACCCCGAATGGGAGGACGCCGACTACAAGAAAGAGGTCGACGCCAAGGTCGAAGAGGCCGAGTACGACGTGGCTCGCGCGCTAATGGGAAAGGAGCACGACGTCCTTCTCGTGGGCGTGGCCGAGCAGCTGGGGTGGATGCTCGAGCGGCTGGCCGGGTTCGAGCCGAAGGTCGTGTTCAACGGCTGCGAGTCGTTCCGCGGCCATGCGCGGCACGAGTACGCGATCGCGACGGTGCTCGAGATGCACGGCTATCGGTACACGGGCTCCTCGCCGACCGGCCTGCTCGTCGCGCGCAACAAGTCCCTGACCAAGAAGATCCTCGCGCACCACGACATCCGCGTGCCCGCGTTCGCCGAGTTCCGCCCGGGAGACAAGCCGGTCCGCCCCTCGGAGCTGCGCTATCCGCTGATCGTGAAGCCCCTACTCGAGGACGCGTCCGTCGGTATCTCCCAGGCATCGGTGGTGGAGAACGACGACGATCTCGGCGCGCGGGTGAAGTTCATCCACGAGAAATACCGGCAGGCCGCGATCGTCGAGGAGCTGATCGAGGGCCGCGAGCTCTATGTCGGCTTGATCGGTAACGATCCCGTCCAGGTCCTCCCGATCGTCGAGCTGACGTTCGGCGATGCGGACGGCGACCACCGCATCGCTACCTACAAGGCGAAATGGGACGAGGAGTATCGCAAGCGCAAGAAGATTCGAAATACCTTCGCCAAGGGGTTGTCGGACGAGGTCACGGCAAAGATCGCGGACACGTGCAGCACGGCGTTCCACGCCATGTGGCTGCAGGATTACGGGCGGGTCGACCTGCGGCTCGCGCACGATGAGGAAGTGTACGTCCTCGAGGTGAACCCCAACCCCTTCATCGCTCGCGAGAACGAAATGGCGGACGCCGCGGAGAAGGCGGGGATGAGCTACCCGGACTTCATCGAGCGCATCGTGGACGAGGCGCTGGCCCGTGACCCGGCGTAGGCGCGAGGTCCCAACCCCGGAGCTGCGCTGCCCGACTTGCGCGGCGGAGGTCGAGCCGTTTTGGGCACACTGCTCGAACTGCGGTCGCCGCCTCGAATGGCGGGATACCACCAAGAAGACCGGAGCAGAGTGTTACTACTGCGGCTGGGTGGTCTCCGACAGCTTTTCGTTCTGTCCCTGGTGCGGGCGCGATATCGCGGACCGGGATTCGAGCCCCGAGCCGCTCAAGGCGCCCAAGGGGTTTCGCTACGACCGCCGGTGCCGATGGGGCTGCGGAGGCGGCGTCATGTACCCGATGCGCCACTGCCCATGGTGCGGCCGAGGGCAGAAGTGGCGGTACGACGACTATGAGAACATCTGTCCCCACTGCAGCAAGGGGGTCAACGACTGGATGGACGTGTGTCCCTGGTGCGGCCAGGACGCGACCGGTCGCGACCTGATCCGCCAGGCGCTGCGCCGGGTCCGGCAACGGCTGGTCGTGTCGCGCTTGAAGACCTGGAACTACCGTGTGCTACTGCGCCCCGGGGTCTCGGGTGTGACCCACCGTTCGCCCAAAGTGATCGAGATCGAACGTCGCTACGTGACCAGGAAACGGAGTCGCGACGAGATTTCGTGGAACATGCTCACGGGCCTCATCCTGCACGAGCTGGGTCACTCGTTCCTCTATCACAACTGGTCGCTCACGCGCACGGGACGCTTCCGGCGCGCGTTCGGCGAGGTCCGCAAGGCGTACCGCGTCTCGGACTCCAAGTGGGTGGATTTCGAGCGCCGGGGCGTCACCACGACGCTGGCCAACTACGTCACGGCGTACGCCGCCACGCACCCCCAGGAGGACTTCGCGGAGACGTTCCGATTCTACGTCACGCGGCGGGGGCGCCTGCGCGAGTTGTTCGCCGAGTTCGGCCGCAAGCGCAAGGGCGTCCCGGTGTTCGAGAAGTTTCTCGTCCTAGGCGACTACATACGCAGTCTCAGGGGATGGAGATGATCCGCGGGATCGACTACATCGGTGTCGGCGTGGGCGCCATCATCGTGGATGACCAGGGCCGCCTGTTCCTCGCCCGCCGGGGGCCGCAGGCGAAGAACGAACGCGGCTTGTGGGAGTTCCCGGGTGGTGCGGTCGAGCGCGGCGAGCGGCTCGCGGATGCCCTGCGGCGGGAGATCCGCGAGGAATACGGTGTCGAAATCGAGGTCGGGGAGCTGCTCGACGTCGTGGACCACATCCTCCCGGACGAGGGCCAGCACTGGGTGTCGCCCGCGTTCGTTTGTCGAATCCTGACGGGCACCCCGGCAATCTTGGAGCCCGGGAAATGCGCGGGGATCGGCTGGTTCGCGCCGGCGGACGTGCCGCGGGAACTGACCCTCATCAGCCAAGAGAATCTCCACAATTACATTAGATTCATAGCCCGTTCTTCATCGAAGGTGGAACCATGGCGCTGATGCGTACCTCGAATCCGGCCCTTAACGCCAAGACGTTCGCCGACGTCCGTCACGATCCCAACGCCCCGCCGATGACCTGATCGGGGCGCTCGGGGGTCTCGCGGTGGCATTCGCGACCATACTCAAGAAGGAATGGTCTCCGATCACCGCCCCGATCTACGCGGCGCTCGAGGGGCTCGCACTCGGCGGGCTTTCATCGGTGCTCGAGATGAAATACCCGGGCATCGCCATGCAGTCCGTGGCCCTCACGTTCGCGACCCTGGCGGTGATGCTCGTGGCGTACCGCTCGGGCCTCATCAAGGCGACCGAGAAGTTCAAGCTTGGCGTGGTCGCGGCGACAGGGGCGATCGCTCTTTACTATGTGATCGGGTTCGTGCTCTCGTTCTTCGGCGTCGCCATGCCGTTCCTCCAGGGGAACAGCACTGCGAGCATCGTGGTGAGCGGCGTCATCGTCGTCGTCGCCGCGTTGAACCTGATCCTCGACTTCGACTTCATCGAGACCGGCGTGCAGGGCGGTGCCCCCAAGTACCTGGAGTGGTACGGCGCGTTCGGTCTGATGGTCACGCTCGTCTGGCTGTATCTCGAGATCCTGCGACTCCTGGCAAAGGCGCGCAGCCGCAGATAACGATTCGCGAGGATGATACGGTAGGGGCGCAGTATGCGCCCCTACCGTTCTTGCCGATCCTTCACCCCGCGAAGCAGTACGCGCACCCCTTCTCCTGAGCGCGGTTCACCGCGATCACGCCCGAGGGAACCACTTGGACGCCAGGCAGCAGGTTGGCGACCCAGTCCTTCTTGATGGTCTCGGCTGGCGTCCCCATCTCCTTTGCCATGTTCATGCTGTAAAAGGTCAGGGCGATGTTGCAGACGCCTATCAGAACGCCCTTCGCCAGTAACTCATCAGTGGCCATCCCGGGGATCGGGACGTCGCCGGGTTTCACATGGATGAGTGGATGGCGGATGGCAGGGCCTTTTGTTGCGGGATCGTTGATCTTGAACGCCTGGCCAAACTTGTACTTGGCCCACATCGCGCTTTCCATGGCGAACGGGATTCCCGCGTGGCGCAGGACGATCACTGCGGAGTTGTCGGCGTCGGTGGTTCCGTAGTTCTCGTTGGTCGTGTTGAGGAAGACCCGCGTCCATGCAAATACAAAGCCGTCGTTCGGCTCCGGTACATCAAAGATCATCTTGTGCTTGCCCGTGATCTTGTTCAACCAGGCCTCGAACTCCGGATTGGTGCCGGCGCGCGGCATCCGAGCCGGCTGCGCCGCACCCTCGACGGGCGCGACGAGGCCGCTCAGACCCATGGCGGCGGCGCCCGCGGCGAGGCGGCCCAGGAATCCGCGGCGACCGCTAGTGAGCTCTGACATGCTGATCCTCCTGTCGGATGTGGAATCGATGGTCATCGGGGTTGCCCGGTGTGGGGCTTGGCATGCGTCGGGTAGGCGACGTCGGGCGGGGCGTCGCCGTTCGGCCAATCGTGTACCTTATCCGGGAAATCCGGGCGCGGCTGAGCGTTGACGAACGCCGCCGCGTCGATCGCCTGCTGGTCGGTGAGGCTGCCGGGCGCATCGAACGGCATGTTCTCGCTGATGAACGCCGCGGCGGTGCGGACACGGCTCATCCCCGCGCCGATGTTGTAGGATTGCGGCCCCCACAACGGAGGCGCCACCGCCGTGCCCTCACCGGCCGGCCCGTGGCACCGGGCGCAGCTGGCCGCGTACACGCGCGCCCCGGCTGCCGTGTCCGGCACGAGCGAGGCCCACTTGGCCAGCCGGCTCGAGGACGGAGGCACGGGAGCGACCGGCACGTCGCGGGCGAGGAACCAGAAGTACGTGACGATGTCCCGCATGTCTGGACCGTCGCTCGCGAGTGGGGTGCCGTTCATGCTGCGGCGGAAGCAGTCGTTCACGCGGTACTCGATCGTCTCCACCGTGGCGCTGCGGGGCCGGTACTGCGGGTAACGCACGTACACCCCGACCCAGGAACCGCTCTGACGGCGGCCGTCATCCAGGTGGCAGCTCACGCACCGAAGCCCGTTGCCGACGTGCGCCGGAAGGCTGTCGCGCGTGGCGGCGAGCAGGGCGCGCCCGCGGCGGATCGACGTGCCGAGCGGCCCATCGGGAATGAAGGAATCGCCAGGCCCGCGGAGCACGATCCGCCGCTCCGCGGCTGGGCTCGCCTCAGGACGGCCACAAGCCAGGGCGAGCGCGGCTGTCGCCGGACCCAGCGCACGGGCGAAAGCCCAGGAGTGACGGATCAAGGCTGAAGATAGTATCAGTCTTTTCCGAGCGTCGCCACTTCCGTGGCAAAGGCGCGCGATCGTTTCACCAGATGGAGATAGGCGGCGACTTCCTCGGCGCGCCGCGCCCCGTCCCAGCCCAGCGCCGCGGCGAGGCGATCGGCCACCGCGCTCGACGCGGGGACGGCCTGATCGCGCGTCTTGTAGAACAGATGTAATCGCCGTACCAGCACGTCCGACAGCCGGACCGCCATCTCGCGCTCGACTGCGTGCACTACCTCGGCCCAGAGCTCCGGTCGTCCCGCCACGATGCGCCCGCCCAAGGCGCGGTCTTTGTCCACGAGGTTGAGCACCGCAGCCGCTTCGCTCCCGTAGGTGCCAACCAGGTGGCGGGCGGTGGCGTCCGACGCGCCCCGCTCCACGGCCGCCTTGATGAGGCCCTCCAGGTCGGCGGTCTCCCCGCCCGGGAGCGGCAACCGGTGGGTCGGCGGACGGGGAGCGCGCGGCCGGCCGTCCAGCGCTCGTAAGCGGACCGCCACGCGATCGACCAGTTCCTGCGCCATGGCGCGATGGGTGGTCAGCTTGCCCCCCGCGATCGTGAGCAGCCCACTGGCGCTTTCGGTGATGCGGTGCTCACGGGAGACCTGCGAGGGGGCGAGATTCCCGTCGGGCCGCAGGAGCGCGCGCAGGCCGGCCCATGTGGCGACCACGTCATTCGGCGACAGGCGCGCCTGCGGAAAGAACGCGTTCGCCGAACGGAGGAGATAGATCACGTCCTCCGCGGTGGCGCGCACCTCATCGGGCGAGACGTCCTCGTCCGTATCCGTGGTGCCGATGTAGCTCTGATCCGAGTCCGCCCACGGGAGGACAAACATCACCCGGCCGTCGATAGGTGAGGTCAGGGTGACCGCGTGTGTGTTGCCGAGACGCTGCCGTGGCACCGCCACGTGCGCTCCTTTCGTGAGGCGGAGGAGCGGGTCGGCATCGGGCGCGTCCAGGCGCCGCACCGCGTCCACCCACGGGCCGCATGCGTTCACGACGACGAGGGCCCGCACGACCCGAGTCTCCTCGCCCAGGAGATCGCGCACGGTCGCGCCCCGGACGAGCCCGTCGGGTTTGAGCAGCGACACTGCCTCGGCATAGCTGGCCACGAGGGCGCCCGCCTGTGCGGCACTGCGCATAGTGGCGAGCACGAGGCGGGCATCGTCGGTCTGGGCGTCGTAATAGAGTCCCGCCGCCCTCAGATCCCGCTCGCGCAACCCGGGCTCGAGCCGCAATGTGGCCTTTCGCCCCAGCCAGCGATGCAGCCGCACGTTTCGAAACGCGGCGAGTAGGTCGTACAGCCAGAGGCCGCAGCGGAGCTTCCATGCCGGTACGCGCGCACCGCGGTACACCGGGAACAGGAAGGGAAGGGGGTGGACCAGATGCCGCGCGATCCGCAGGAGCACGCGGCGCTCGCGGCTCGCCTCGAGCACCAGGTGGAGATCGTACTGTTCGAGATACCGGAGACCGCCGTGAATCAGGCGGGAGGAGACGGACGACGTCCCGCTCCCGAAGTCGCCTTTCTCCACGAGCGCGGTGCGAAAGCCCCGCAACGCCGCGTCCCGTGCGATCGCGGCACCGGTGATCCCGCCGCCGATGACGAGCAGATCCACCGGCTCGTGTGCCATGGACTCGAGTGCGGCGGCGCGCGTGCGATGTGAAAACGGTGCTTCGCTCGTCGGCGTTCTCCGGCTTGGCCCGGCGGCCGGCCCCGTGGTAGGTTTCGTGACTGCCTGACGGGAGGGGAATGTAATGCCGGTCGGTAATGGGCGGCGCGTCGCGGTCGTCGCGGGCTATCGCACGCCGTTCTGCAAGTCGGGGACATCGCTGAAGGACGCGCGGGCCGTGGATCTGGCGCGCTTTGTGACGCGCGAGCTGCTCGAGCGCACCAATTTGGACGGCGCCGACGTGAACGCCGTCATTTTCGGGCAGGTGGTCTCCTCGGCGCTCGTGCCCAACGTCGCCCGCGAGGTGAGCCTGCTCCCCCAGTTTCCCAAGGAGATCCCCGCCTACTCCCTCAACCGGGCGTGTGCTTCCTCGGGGCAGGCCGTCGCCAACGCGTACGACGAGATCACGCTCGGCACGGCCGACGTCGTGATCGCGGGAGGCGTCGAGTCGCTCTCCGACATTCCGATCCTCGCCTCCCGCCGGCTCGCCGACATCCTGGTCGAGGCGAGCAAGGCGAAGTCCCTCGGCGCCCGGCTCCGCAGCTTCAGCCGGATCAGACCCCGCGATCTCGTCCCCGTCTCGCCCGCCATCGCCGAGCCGTCCACGGGCGAATCGATGGGCCAGTCCGCGGAGAAGATGGCCAAGGAGAACCACATCACGCGCGAAGCGCAGGACCGATGGGCCCTCCGGAGCCACACGCTCGCCGCCAAGGGAACGGATGACGGTCGTATCGCCGCCGAGGTCGTGCCCTGGCTGCCCGACCATCCCGGGGAGCCCGTGGTCACGGGGGACAACGGGATTCGGCGCGACACGTCCCTCGAACAGATGGCCAAGCTCAAGCCGGTGTTCGACCGCCGCTACGGCAGCGTCGCGGCGGCGAACTCGTCGCCGCTTACGGATGGCGCGTCCGCGGTCCTGCTCATGAGCGAGGCGGCGGCGCGGGCGCTCGGCTACACGCCCCTCGCCCATATCCGGTCGTACGCGGTCGCCGCCGTGGATCCCGGCTGGCAGCTCCTGCAGGCTCCGATCTTCGCCGTCCCCAAGGCGCTCGAACGGGCCGGCATCGAGTGGAAGGACCTGGGCGTCATCGAGGTTCATGAAGCGTTCGCGGCCCAGGTGCTCTCGAACCTGCAGGGCTGGGCCGCGAAAGGCTGGGAGATCAACGAGGACATCATCAACGTGATGGGCGGGTCGATCGCCATCGGCCATCCGTTTGGCGCCACCGGCACGCGGCTCGTCACTACCCTCTCGCACGAGATGGTCCGCCGCGACGCACAATTCGGCCTCCTGTCGATCTGCGCGCAGGGAGGCATGGGGTTCGCCATGGTGTTGGAGCGCAACTGATGGCGCCCGGCGCCGCCCTGACCTGGGAGCTGGTCGATGGCGGCGTCGCCGTCGTCACGTTCGACTTGAAGGGCGAGCCGGTC
>QHUC01000149.1 GCA_003221045.1 Gemmatimonadota bacterium
CCTGAGCATCAACAAGACCGGTTCGGGCTATACGTTGACGGCGGCCGTCGCCGGCTTCGCGCCCGTCACGAGCAGCGCCTTCGACATCACCCCTGGGACGGCGACCCAGCTGGTGTTCACGGTGCAGCCGTCGACCACGGTGGCGGGTGCGGCGATCAGCCCGGCGGTGCAGGTGAGTGCCCTCGACGCCGCCAGCAACGTGGTGCCGAGCTTCACGGGGAACGTGACGGTGGCGCTCGGCAACAACCCGGGCGGTAGCACCTTGGGCGGGACGACGACGGTCGCGGCCGTCGGCGGGGTGGCGAGCTTCGGCGACCTGACCCTCGACAAGACGAGTAGCGGGTACGGGCTCACGGCGTCCGCGACCGGCTTGAGCACGGCGACGAGCAATTCGTTCACTATCACCGCCGGTACCGCGATGCAGCTCGTGTTCGGGACGCCACCGAGCACCACGATTGCGGGCCGCCAGATCAGCCCGGCCGTGAAGGTGCGCGCCGTCGACGCGCTGGGGAATCTCGTGTCCGGGTTCACGGGGAGCGTGAGCGTCGCGCTCGGCGCCAATCCGGGCGGCGGCGCGCTCAGCGGGACCACCCCCGTCGCCGCGGTGGGCGGCGTGGCCACCTTCTTCGACCTGAGCATCAACAAGACCGGCACCGGCTACACGCTGACCACGAGCGCCAGCGGATTTGCACCGGTGACGAGCACGGCGTTCGACATCACGCCGGGCACGGCGACGCAGCTCATCTTCACCCAGCAGCCGACCAATACGGTCGCGGGCGCGCCGATCACCCCGGCGGTGCAGGTGAGCGCGCTCGATGCCGCCAACAACGTGGTGCCGAGCTTCACGGGACCCGTGACGGTGGCGCTCGGCAACAACCCGGGGGGTAGCACCTTGGGCGGGACGACGACGGTCGCGGCCGTCGGCGGGGTGGCGAGCTTCGGCGACCTGACCCTCGACAAGACGAGTAGCGGTTACGGGCTCACGGCGTCCGCGACCGGCTTGAGCACGGCGACGAGCAATTCGTTCACTATCACCGCCGGTACCGCGACGCAGCTCGTGTTCGGGACGCCACCGAGCACCACGATCGCAGGCCGCCAGATCAGCCCGGCCGTGAAGGTGCGCGCGCTCGATGCCCTCGGCAACGTCGCGACCGGTTTCACCGGCGACGTCACCTTAGCGCTCGGGGCCAATCCCGGGGGCGGCACGCTCAGCGGCACCAACCCAGTGGCCGCGGTAAGCGGTGTGGCCACGTTCTTTGATCTGAGTATTACCAAGACCGGCACGGGGTACACGCTCACGGCGAGCGCGGGGGGTGGACTCGGTCCGATTACGAGCACGCCGTTCGACATCGTCCCGGGCAACGCCACTCAGCTGCTCTTTGCCGGGCAGCCCACGAGCACGGTCGCTGGGCAGACGATCACACCGGCCGTGCAGGTGAGCGCGCTCGACCCGGCGGGCAACCCCGTGCCGACGTTTGCAGGCACCGTGACGATCGCGCTCGGGAACAATCCGGGCGGCAGCACGCTCGGCGGCACGACGACCGTGTCGGCCGTGAATGGCATCGCGACCTTCGGCGACCTGAGCCTCGACAAGACCAGCACCGGCTACTGGCTCACCGTGACGGCGACGGGCTTGAGCAGCGCCAGGAGCGTTTCGTTCAACATCACCGCTGGGCCGGCCACGCAGTTGGTATGGGGCACGCAGCCGGGGACGATCACCGGCGGCACGATTTTCAGCCCGGCCGTGAAGGTGCGGGCGCTCGACGCGCTCGGAAACCTGGCGACGGACTTCACCGGAACCGTGACGGTCGCGTTCGGTGCGAATCCCGGTGGGCAGCCGCTCGTGGGAACCACGACGGTCGCGGCGGTGGGCGGCGTGGCGACGTTCTCCCCGCTCAGCGTGAACGTGGCCGCCACGGGGTACACGCTCACCGCGAACGCAACCGGGTTCGCGCCGGTGACGAGCGTGTCGTTCGACGTGCTTGTGGGTCCACCCACCCACGTCGACTTCGGGGCGCACCCGCACGACGAAATCGCCGGCGTCGTGATCGGAAGTCCGTTCGTGCGGCTACGCGTGGAGGACGCAGGCGGCAACTTGGTGACCACCGCTACCAACGCGGTATCGGTGGCTCTGGGTGCCAATCCGGGCGGCGGCACGCTCAGCGGCACGACCACCGTGAATGCTGTCGATGGACTCGCCACGTTCGACGATCTCACCCTCGACAAGGTCGGCATCGGATACACGCTGGTCTTCACCTCGCCGGGGCTGACCGGCCAGACGAGCAACACGTTCAACATTTCACCCGCGGCGGCCGCGCGCGTCGTCTTCACAGTCCAGCCGACGAGCACAACCGCCGGCTCGATCATCACTCCCGCGGTGCAGGTGACGGCGCAAGACCAGTTCGGCAACGTCGCGACGGGTTTTGCAGGCACCGTGACGGTCGCGTTCGGGAATAATCCTGGCTCGAGCACCCTCGGGGGGACCACGACCATCGCGGCGGTTGGCGGCGTCGCAACCTTCTCCGACTTGACGATCAACAATGCGGGGACGGGCTACACTCTCACGGCGTTGGCGGGAAGCCTGACCGGGGATACGACCGCCTCATTCGACATCAACTGAGCCCGGGGGGCAAGGAGTCCCAGACGTCGTCAGGTCTGGTTAACAACCGGTGCCGGCTTTCCCCCGACCACGGCTATTCACGCCTCCCACGAACACCTGCCGCTGGTGCCACAGGGGTGAGCTGGGGTCGAGCGCCGACAGCCCGGCGTTCGCGGTTCCGAGCGTCACGGCGAGGCCCCATGTGGGTGCGGCGCCGGAGAGGCGGTGCGTCACGTCGACGCTCAAGGCCAGCGGCCCGCTCAGGGTGTAGCGCGCGCCCGCGCCCACCTCGCGGGCAGCCGCGGCCGTGTCCACCCCGCCGAAATCGCCCCCGAGCGACGCGCTCGCGGTCAACCGTCCGGTGACATCCACGTCGGCATCCAGGTCGAGCCAGGTCGACTGAGGCGCGTCGAGCGACGACAGCGTGACCGCGGACAGGCTACGGCTGGCGTCCATGGAGACGTGGACGCGCTCGGCGGGCGAAATCCCGGCGCCGGCTTCCACGCCCACGCTCGACACGCCACTCCCAAGGCCGCAGGCCGCGTCGCCGGTCGGGACCGTGAGGCTCACGGCCGCGGCGAGCTCCGGTCCCCAAGCGGTGCCGAGCTGCTTGGACGCGGCGGCGGTCAGAGGCAGGTCCCCGAACCCGGAGGTCGTCTGAGCTCCCGCGGTGCGGCGTACCAGTGTCGGCGCGGCTCCGAGCGTCAGCCAGCGCAGCGCCCTGAATTCGAGCACGGCGCCCATCGCGTCGAGTGACGTGGTGTCGGAAAGGTGCACGGTACCGATGGTCGCATTTGCCGCCCACCGGCGGTCCTGAGCGAGGGCGGCGCTGAACAGCGATAAACATGCGATCAGGACAACCATCCCGAGTCTCACCACAGGCACTCCTTTTAGGCGGCTTTCGGTAGCTCGACCGTGCCTTTGCGCGCGAGCTTCCCCCACCCGCGCGCCCGGCCTTGCCCGGCCGCGACGACCGCCTTGACCACGGCCCAATAGAGTACTTGGCGGTATACAAACCGCTGCAGCAGCACCAGCCATGCCAGTCCTTTTTCTTCGCCTTTCTCCATCAGCAACGCCGCGATCCCCGCCAGCCAGTCGACTGCCAAGAACGCGACGTAGAACGCGAGCACCTGCTCGAGGCTCTGCATCGCGTACTCGGTGCCGTGTTGCAGCTTGTTCAGATACACGGTGAGGAGCGACCATCCAAACAGCAGGTCCGCCGCCGGCGCGAGGAACGGGAAGGCGAGCTGGAAGATCCACACGTTCGGTAGCGCGACCCAACCGAGCGCCCGCGACCGGAACAGAGTGCCGCGATGCTTCCAAGCGCACTGCAGCGTTCCGAAGCTCCAGCGGAACCGCTGCCCCGAGAGCCCCCGCAGGGTGTCCGGGGCTTCGGTGTACGCCACCGCGTGGTCCGCGTAGGCGATTCGCCACCCCCGCTCGAGGAGCGTGAGGGTGAGGTCCTGATCCTCGGCGAGCGTCTGCTCGGAAAAGCCGCCCGCGGCAAGGACGAGGGAGCGACGCCACGCGCCGATCGCGCCCGGGACCACCGTGATGCAGTTCAACAAGGAGAACGCCCGCCGGTCGAGGTTCTGGCTGGTGATGTACTCGACCGCCTGCCACCGGGTGACGAGGTTGATGCGGTTGCCGACCTTGGCATTGCCCGCGACGGCGCCGACGCGCCGGTCGGCGAGGGGCGCCACGAGCGCCGCGATCGCCCCCGGGGCGAAGAGCGTGTCGGCGTCCACCGCCACGACGACCTCGCCCGTGGCCCGGGCTGCGCCGAAGTTCAACGCGCTCGCCTTGCCGCCATTGGGTTTGGAGAAGACCCGGACGCACGAGTGGTGGCCGCAGGTCTCGGTCACCACCGCGGCCGTCCGATCGGTGGACCCGTCGTCCACGACAAGGATTTCGAGGTCCGGGTACCCTTGCGACAGGAGCGACTGCACCGTCCGGGCGATGACCCCCTCCTCGTTGTACGCCGGCACGACGACGCTGACGGTGGGCCGGCCGGCCGCGCCCGCCCCATCGGCCCCCCGCCGCGCGAACGGGCGGAGACGCCGCTGGCGCATCGCGAGCGCGAGCAGGAACACGAGCCGCAGGGCGCCGAGCGCCATCGCCAGCAGGAACACGGCGCGCAGGCCGAGCTCGAACCATCCCACCAGCGAGAACGACGTCAGCTCGACGAAGCGACGCAGCGCCGTGCTGGGGGGAAGCGGTGTCATCGCCTCGTCACGCGTCAGCCCGGCCAGCTCGCTGACCGTGGTCAACCGGTAGCCGCGGGCCCGCAACGAATCGATGAGGGGGCCGAGCGCCGCGACGGTCTGCGCGCGGTTGCCGCCCCCGTCGTGCAACAGAATCACGTTGCCGCGGTCGAGCTGGGCCAGGCTGCGTCGCACGATGGTGTCCACGCCGGGCTCGAGCCAGTCGCTCGGGTCGTCCCGCAGTCCCACTGTCACGTAGCCCAGGTCCTGGGCGACGGCGATCGGCCCCAGCTCGTCGGCCGTGGTCGGCTCGGCGTCCCCGAAGTAGGGGGGCCGGAACAGGGTCGTCCGCCGATTCACCACGGCCTCGATCAGCCGTTCGGTGGCGGAGAGCTCGAACTGCGTCAGGCGCGGGCCCACGAGCGCGAGGTTCGGGTGGGTGAAGGTGTGATTGCCGATCTCGTGTCCCTCGCGCAGGATGCGGCGGAGCAGCGCGGGGTGCAGCTCGGCATTCTCGCCGATGACGAAGAACGTCGCCGTCGCGTCGCGCGACTGGAGCGTGTCGAGGATCATCGGCGTCCACGTGCCGTCTGGCCCGTCGTCGAACGTGAGGGCCACGGTGTGCTTGCGGCGGCCGTACCGCTCGATGACGTAGGTCGAGGGCGTGGTGAGCACGGAGTCCACGACGACTTGCCCAGTGGCCGGGTCGATCCGCGTAGCGCGGCGCCCCAGCGTCGGCTGCGCCACCATACGGAGGATCTCCCCGGTCCCGACGAACTCCACGTCGTAGCCAATCCGGATTGTGTCCAACGCCTGCGGGCGGGTATGTAGTCCGTCGCGGTCGAGCACCGTCCACAGCGATGGATCCTCCGAGCCGAGCCGCCAGATACCCACGCCGGCGACGCCGAGCGGCAGCGCTCGGCGGATCTGGTTGTAGGCGGTGACGCCGTCCAGGAACCAGACGATGTGACCGGTCGAATCGAGGTCGTCCCATGCGAGCATGGGATTGACCGCCGCGGAGTCCATCGCCGGCGTGCGGTGATGGATGCGGGCCAGCTGCATCACGTCCTGGAAGGTGAGCTCCGTGGCGGACTGCGCCGTGTCGGACCACTCGTAGCCGTACTGCCCGACGCTCACGATCAGCTTCGAGGCCGGCACGCGCGCGAGCACCCGCTCGAGGTGATGGTCGAACCATCCCTGGCTCGCGATCGGACCGGGATTATCGGAGGGATCGTGCTCGTCGTACAACATGAGGAAGAGGTAGTCGTCGACGGCGCCGTAGCGCTCGATCGGCCAGCTCGGGTCGTCGCCCGGGATCGCCTGGGTCACGAGCCGGCCGTCCTTTGCCAGCCGTGTCTTGAGCGCTCCCAGGAAGCGGAGCAGCGCGGGGTGGCTCGCGTCGGACAGGTTCTCGAAGTCGACGGTGACTCCGGCGAGATCGTACCGCGCCACGGTGTCGGCGATCGTGGTGATGGCGCGATGCCACAGTCGAGGATGCGCGAGCAGGCGGGCGACCGCCACGCGGTCGAAATCGTCGCCGGTGAAATTCGTGATCAGCGCGAACACGCGGATCGGTCGCTTGGCGAGCGTGACCAAGCCCAACACGCGCCGGTCCACCTGGAAGCGCACGGGCACGCTGTCCACCCCGCGGTCCACGAAGCCCCACTCGGCCACCACCCAATCGAGCGCGTCGATGTGGCTCCTGAGTGAGGCGAGTGAGTTGTCGTCCCAGTTCACGTAAAAGCCGGTGACGATGGACGCGCCGGCTGGCTCGGGTGCCGTGCGGCGCCGCACGAGGGGCAGCTGCGCGTAGCGCACCCCGGGCGGGGCCGGGTGCTTGGCGAGGTAAGCGAAGAGGCGCTGGCGGCTCGCCACGCGCTCTCGCTCTGCCCGGACCGACAGCGAATGCGTCACGACCGGTCGGCGTGCCCGAGGCGCGTGCCCCAGGGAATCGACCGCCGTCTGCACAAACGGGAGATCGGGCAGGAGGGGCGGGACGATGACGCCCGTGAGCACAAAGACGAAGAGCGCCGTGCTCACGACGCCCGCCACGACCGTGCCGGCGCGCAACCGCCTCCAGCGGCGTCCGCTGGGGTCGAGGAAAGTCGGCTGAGGCTCCCGTGGCAGCTTCATGGCTTGCGCCAGTGTCCCTCATCGATGGCGGCGTAGAAAAAGGGGCCCCCGCGGCGTGAGTCCGCGGGACCCCCTGTGCGACATAAAGACTGGGGAAACGCCTGCTACGTAACGACCCGTTTCAGTCCGAAGCGAAGGACGGCGAGTGGGAAGGCTAAGAGCGGGGCGTCTTGCGTCGCTCGACCCAGCGGCGGCGATCGCGGCCGGACCGGCGGTCGGCTCCCTGGCGCCGATCGTCACCCACCGGGTCCTCCCGGAACCGGCGATCGACGCCGCTGCGCCGATTGTAGTGCCGGCGGCGGTCCCCCTGTCGGCGGTCGGGGCTGGATCTAGGGTGATCCGGGGGCATGGGACGGGTAACGTAACCGTGGGAGCCCGCTCCCGCTGCTCCGTTACCCCGTTTGGCTCCCGGTGCTCTTTAGTCTACCTATGTCCGCCCCGGCCCCGACCCCCGTCCCCTCAGACGTCACCCTCCTGGAGCGGGTAGCCTCGGGAGATGAGCGGGCCCTATGGGAGCTCTCGACCCGCCACGGCTCCGACCTGCGCGACCTCGCCTTCACCATCCTGCACGATCCGGTCGTAGCTGCGGGCGCGCAACTCACGTCGCGTTGACGCAACGACGACTGATGCCTGTGTCGCGCTCGCGCCCCAGAACGTATCTCTCTCAGCCTCAATCTTCTAGCCTCGATCCGCGTGACCAGAGGCACGCTGGTTGCGGTCAGCGGGCGGCGCATGGACGCCCCCCGACGAGACCTACGTGCCCGGTTGCGCGCCACCGCCCAGCTGGCGACCGTGGTGGCTGGACGACTGCGTGACCGCGGGGACTGGCAATACGCCGCCGCCGTGGCCATGGGCGCTTACGCCAATGATTACGCGCGCCACCTCAAGCTCCACCTCCGCGCGGAGCGCATCGACGATTTCGCATGGCGCCTGACACGTCACGCGGTACTGTGCACACGCGAGCTGGCGCCGATTGCGCCGCTCTGGGAGCAGGCGAGCGTGCTCGCCTGGCAAATGCGATCTGTGGGCCCTGCCCAGTCTCGCGGACCGGTCAAGGAGCGGGTGGTCAGGGCGTGCGCTCGCCCGAGCGCCTCGTTCACGCCGCAGAGCCTGTTGCGCGCCCTGTTCGCGGGCTAGGCCCCACCCGACGCGGACGGCGGTTATGACCACAATCGGTACCGCCCTCCCCATCCAGTGGGCCCGGCTCCGGTCTGAGTACGACGCTCCGCTCCGCCGTGGTGCCTGGTATCGTGTCTTGAGTGTCTCCCAGTTCGAAGTGGTCGTGGATGTCCATCAGAGGCCTGTGCTGGTGGCCCGTCCCTACGTCGACGTCTCGAGCACTCCGCCGGTCTGCTGGACCATCATCGATGTGCGCGGGTCGGCACGGGCCGGGGGCGGTCTCGGTTCGCGCTACGCCGTGTGTCCGAGCTGTCGTGAACGCGTCCCGCTCGCCGGCCAGCCGTCGACATTGCGCTGCCGGCGGTGTAAGGGCGTGTTTCCGGTAGAGTAGCAAACGGGAGCGGGGAGCGGGGAGCGGTACCTTCCGCCGAGTATCCAAATCCCATTGCGAAGAGGCCAAGGTCCCGATCGGGGAGTGATATTTCGCGCATGGATGCGAGTCTCCGCTCAGAGGGTCCCGCTCCCCGCTCCCTGCTCCCGGCTTTCGTCGCGTTGCTGGTACTGAGCGCAGCGCTCCCGGCTCGATTGAGCGCCCAACGAGTCGGTCTCGCCCTCTCGGGCGGCGCCGCTCGCGGGCTCGCGCACATCGGCGTCCTCAAGGTGCTCGCGGATGCGGGCGTACGGGTGGACGTCGTGGCGGGCACAAGCATGGGGAGCGTCATCGGCGGGCTCTACGCCGTGGGATACACGCCGGCGCAGCTCGACAGTATCATTACGTCAGTAGACTGGTCGCGGTTGCTCACCGATCCCGTGGACCGCCGTGATCTGCCGGTCGATCGCAAGTACACGGAAGACCACTATGTCCTCACGCTGCCGATCGCCCGCGGCTCGATCAAGCTGCCCCAGAGCGTCGTACCCGGGCAGCGCATCTTCCAGCTGTTGACTCGGCTCACCTGGTCGGTGCATGGCGTGCGCGACTTCCGCCAGCTGTCCCTCCCGTTCACGGCGGTAGCGACCAATCTCGAAACGGGCACCGCCAAGGTGCTCGATCACGGCTTCCTCCCGGACGCGCTCCGCGCCAGCATGGCCTTGCCGAGCGTGTTCTCGCCCGTCGAGATCGACGACAGTGTGCTGATCGACGGCGGGGTGATCCGCAACCTGCCGGCCCAGGACGCCCGTGCGCTCGGTGCCGACGTCCTGATCTGCAGCGACGTGACCGACCCGCTCGAGCCGCGCGACAGTCTCCGTTCGTTCGCAGACGTCCTGCTGCAGTCGGTGTCGTTCCGGATCTGGGATTCCCAGAAGTTCGAGCGCGCCCAGTGCGACGTGCTCATCCTGCCCGAGGTACGGGGGTTCTCGAGTGCCGGCTTCACACGCGCGCGGGAGCTGATCGCCCGGGGCGAGGCCGCCGCGCGCGCAGCACTCCCGCGCATCGACTCGGTGCTGGCGCGGCTCGCTCCTCGTTCGCCTCGGACGCGCGTCGAGCGGCCGCCGCTCGTGGAGCCCGAGTCCGTGCTGGTGACCCACGTAAGGTTTGACTCGATGGCGGGCGTCACACCGGAATTTCTCAGGCGCGTGTTCGGCGTGCGGGACCGGACGTGGGTGACGCCGCGGGTGCTCGATCATCGCATCGACCGCCTCTACGCGACCGGATTATTCGAGAGCGTGCGGTATCGTCTCGATCCCGCCCCGGAGGGGGGACCGGACGAGCGCGAGCTGACGCTGCTGGTGCGTGAGCGCGCGGGCGGCCGGTTCGGGCTCGGGCTGCGCTACGATAGTCGGTACAAGGCGTCACTGCTGTTATCGGGTGCCTTCGGGGTGCCGGGGTTCGGCTCCAACGCTCAAGTCGATGCCCGCCTCGGCCAGCAGATCCGGGTGGGCATCGGCGGCTCGCAGACCGCCGGCAGCAGCCGGCCGGTCGCGTTGGGCGCCCGCGTCGATTATGTGCGGAGTCCTTTCGATCTCTATGCCGCGGGTCATCAAGTCGCCGAGGCCCGCGTGGACCTGGGGGCGGTCACCACGTCGTTGTCGACAAACTTCGGCGCCGGCGGGCTCGCCGCGGTGCGGGTCAAGGCCGAGCACGCCCACTGGGGGGAGTCGGTGTCGGCGATCGACTCCGCGCCGATCAACCGGACGTTCTACACCGCGGCAGCCGTGCTCGAGGCCGATACGTATGACCGGGGCCTGTACCCGCGCCGCGGCTTCGGTTTCCGAGGGG
>QHUC01000150.1 GCA_003221045.1 Gemmatimonadota bacterium
TACAACCGGTGCGGAGAACGACGCGCTTCACTCCATCCCTGCTTACCGCCGCCATCATCGCGGCCATGTGCGCCGTACCTGCGCTCGCGCAGGACACGACAGCAGCAAAGGCTTGGGCCAATGCCGCGATCGGTTATGGCTCAGCTCACTTCTCCTGCGACACATGCCAAGCGACCCACCACGTCGACGGCTGGGACGTTATCGTCGCGGTTGGCGCAATCCCGACTCGACACCTGCGCCTCGGCATCATGTTGAACATCTGGGATCACACGCTGAGCGACGGGGAGAGACTGAGAGAAACGACAACTGCCAGCGCTTGGCTATACTATTACCCACTGGCCCGCCGGACCTTCTTCGTTGAAGGAGGCATCGGTCTCTCGGACTATCGATTTCTCAAAGGCTTGCAGAAGAGCATTTTTTTTGAGAACGCCGACACGACCTACGCGAAGGGTACGGGGATGGGCGGTACGTTGGGCGCTGGATGGGACATCTACATTGGGCACTCGGGGCACTTCGCCCTCAGCCCGCGAGTAGCCTACGTCCACGGTTTTCCACGCACACTCCATTCGCCGGACGGTGCCATAGTGGCGAGACGTTGGACGCAGGACGAGATCTCGGCGGATCTCGTGTTCGTGGTGAATTAGTGACGATCCCTCGATTCGAAGCTGCGGCCTAACATGCGCTTGCAGCTGGCGGCGCCCGCCCGTCAGGGTAGAATTCCATTTGTGGCGAACTAACCTAGGCGCCGCAGCTGAAGCGCGATCCGTTAGGCGGCGCGATGAGTCAACGTCAGCTCGCAAGTGTCCTGTTCGCCGTTCTCGGCGCGTTCATCGCTATCACTGGGCTTCCACAGATCGTCGTGTCGATTGGCATATTGGCGGCTGGTGTTCAGGCCGCTCCCGTCGCTTGGGCGATCGCACTCCTAATCGGCGCGATCATCGCCTTTATTCTGGGGGTCGCGCTGGTGCTTAGCCGCGTTCGCCTCGCTGAACGTCTTTTCCCAGCCGACACAGGGTCGCTCGCTGCTCGCGACACGCAGGCGGTGGCGCTTTCAGTTCTGGGTTGTTACTTCGTCGTCGAGTCGATCTCCCGGCTGGTTGGGCGTGGCCGCATCGAATGGTCAGCCGTTACGCAACTTGTCTTGGGTATCGGCTTGTTCTTCGGAGCACGAGGGATTGCACGCTTCTGGGCGGCTGTGCGATCAGCAGGTTCTTCCACTTCCAATTAGCGCGCCGTCCAACAAGCGCTTGAAGGGTCGCCCGCAGCTTAAGCGCGATCCGTTAGACGGCGGCCCCAGATCGCCGTTTGTGCGCCGTGCAGCGCGCTCGAAATCCTCGGCTTCCCCAGCAATCAGCCAGCCACGCCCGGCGGCTATTGGTCGTTCGACCTCGGCGCCATGAGTGGGGCGGCGTTATGTGTCACCATACCGGTGTCAGCAACGTTCCGAGTCATCGGTGTCAACGCTAACGGCAGCGCCGACACGAGGATCTACACATGGACGAGCGCGATGGGCCTCTCGCTGGGCGTCCAAGCGCCATCGGCCCCACGGATTATGGCAGCGCCGAGCACTAGGGCCTTCGTACCAGCCACGGCGGCCGGGTGGCAGATCGCGCTCCCAGGCGGATCACAGATTGCTCCCAGCCCGCTCTGTGCGAATGCGCTGCGCTAAGGCCGCCGTCTAACAAGCGCGCGATTCGTTAGGCGCGACCGACGAGCACTGATCACAGGCAACGTGACGCCCCGCGAGAGAGTACTCCGGGTCGCGCTTCTTGTCGCGATTCCTGTAAGCGCAGTCGCCTGCAAGCAAACGCCACAATCCAGGCTGATCCCGACAGATTCAGCGACTCAACAGCGGGTCCGGGATTCGACTTTCGAGGCCCTCGTGATGGCAGACGTGCGGCGTCCCTTTCCTACCGACTCGGAGCTCGGCGCCCGCTGGCGGCAGCATCAACCTCTCTTCGACCGGTTGATAGTCATGGCGCGCGTCGACAGTGAACTTGTGCGCATCGCACCAGACTTCACCTGGACTCGGAAGAGCGTCGCTTGGCCGCGAGCGGCCTCGGACTTGGGTTTCAGCCCGGATCGCTGGGACCAGTATCGTGGTCTTTTCAAGAGTCTTGGTCTTGAGGCGGGGCTGCTGCAGCGGCCGCAGGACCAGCCGAGAATCATCTACCTTATGGCGCAGACCAAGGGTTTGGTTACGAGTGGGTCAGTAAAGGGGTACGCGTACTCTGATGCCCAACTCGAGCCGCAGTGCCAATCGCTCGATCAGTCTCGAGGAGACAATCGGTCTGGCATATGCTACAAGCTGCTGGGTGGAAGCTGGTACCTGTATTTAGAATGGGATTGATCCCGTTGTCTCGTCGCTGCCTAACATGCGCTTGAAGCTGGCGGCGCCGCTTTCAAAGGAACCGTCATGTTCCCTACTGTTCGAGCTGTCCGCCGCAGCTTAAGCGCGATCCGTTAGGCGGCGGGCGCGATGTGGAGGCATCACCTGGTACCGTTGATGACGTTTGCCCTCGGCCTCGCGGCGGCATGCGAAACCCGGATCTCCCGCCACCGCGCGTCGACCGCCAGCACGGCGCCACAACTTGCCGTCGATTCGGGGCCGTCCACTCCTCGGATATCAGGGGACGTATCGCGTCTCAACGCTAGTGACCTTGTTGGCCTTCGCTACGGCGCCGGCACGAGGCCACCCTCGGCCCTTGCCCCGATCAGCGGCTGGCTCATTCTTCCGGAAGGGACGCCAGCGTGGGCGGCTGAATTCAGAATCAGGGAAGCCTACTATGGCATTGCGCGCGTCCTGTTGCTTGAGCGCGTCTATCGCCCTGACGCCTCGAACTCCCTGATCTGGGAGATCATCGCCGTGCAGCCCTTGCCTCCGTTTTCTCCGGGTTACGTTCTGGCCCGCGGAACATGCAGTTACGGCGGTCGGGCGGATGGGAGTATCGCTGCGATCGTCCGTGCTGGGGTCGAGAGAGGCGAGGCGTTTCGGGTCACAAGCCAGGCTTGGCGTGCTGACCTGGAGCTGCACGCCTTCTCCGAAAGCTCCCTCGACGGCCTCCGGTGCGTCAACAAACCGTTCGACGGTCGGTGAGGGAGGCGCCCTTGCCAAACAAGCGCTTGAAGCTCGGCGCCTGGCGGTCAGGGTACAATTCCATTTGTGATCGACCACCTGTGCGCCGCAGCTTAGGCGCGATCCGTTAGGCGGCCTTCATGACCTTGAAGTTCCTGTGCCTTTCAGCCTCCGTTGCTCTAATCCCTAGGCCCGGCAACCTTTCGGCGCAGGTGGGCGCGTTTGATCCCGTCCGCGCGGATAAGACCGACCGTGTGGTCTGTTACCACCACCGTCGCTATATCGTAGTGCAACGCCGCGCTACGGAGGTCGGGTCCGATCTGTTTGTTCGGCCCGCAGCCTCTGGTCGTTGCGAACCTGACAGCCTCCCTGGCGACTTCGTGTGGCGCAACAAGGATGCCGAGTACTTCCTTGGCCTTCGCGGCGACGTGCTTTTCATAGACAGCGGCACGGGCCCTGATTACCGAGGTCTCATCGTGATCGACCTCCGCACCCGGCGCCACCTCCTGCACACTGATTACGTCGGGACTCCTATTGCTGGACCGGATTCGTTCACCATCGGCGTGTGGCGAGGCTCGGAGCTACCCAAGTTAGCGCCCGGATGTCCCGACACGGGGATGATCCCCGGAATTGACAGTCTCTTTTGGATCGATCTGCGGTCTGGGGTGCTGAGGTTTGCCAAGCGGACTCGCTGCGCCGGGCGGACGTGAAGCATACGCCCAAGATCGTGGTCATGGGTCACTCATTCGGCGCGGTCTTGGCGCTCGAATACGCGGCTAAGTACCCAACCGCGACCTCTCATGTGATAATCGTTGCGGGGCTATGGGACACGGAGGTTCAATGTCCCCTGCGCCTGGCGCGGTTCGCGCAACTGCGTCCCGACGTCTATGAACGAGCTCGCAACGATACGCTTGCTCCGGATGGCTCGAGGCGCAACGAATGTGATATCGAGTTGCGGGCCCGAAATGGACTTGGCGACGACCGCCGACTGTTCGATCTCCAGACGGTATTCGTCGATTCGGCTCTCGCTCGGCGCCTCGACAGCGTCAACACGGCTCGGCACGTCGTCTACGGCTGGGAGGTGAATCGAGCTGTTATGGCGGCAGGGTTGGATCGCTATCGCTTCACACGTTTCGAGGCCCTGACTATGCCGGCATTGGTGATCGCCGGTAAACACGACGGCGCGTCCATTCCCGCCGGTTTGCGCCCGCTGTCTGAGAAACTCCCCCATGCTCGGTATGTCGAGTTCGAGAATAGCGGGCACTTCGTGTATCTGGACGAGCCGGATCGATTTGCGAGGGTGGTGACTGCCTTTATCAAGTCGACACGCTAGACGTGCCCCGCTTGCGCCGGCGGGCGGGTCGCCCGCAGCTTAAGGGCGATCCGTTAGGCGGCCGCTCGTCTTGGAGGACTGCCATGGGAATACTGTCACTCCGCCTCCCCGTCGTGGTTGCGATTCTGGTGACGCTGGTCCTACCCCCGCTTGCCAGTCAGACGTCCGCGGATACTGCGGCGGCGCTCCGCGCCGCCGAGACGGCCGTCCATGCCTGGCTTGACCTCTTGGACACGGGGCAGATCGAGCAGAGCTGGGACGAGGCGGCTTTGACGTTTCAGCTCGCGGTCACTAAGGCGAAGTGGGTGCAAGCAGCAAAGAAGGCTCGCGGGTCCTTTGAACCGTTCGGAACACGGCGCCCAATAATGGCCCGATATACGACTGACCTCCCCAATGCGCCACGGGGCCAGTACGTGCTCTTCCAGTTCGAGACGAACGTATCGGGTGATCGACAAGTGGTGGAGACGGTGATCCCCGTCCTTGAGGGGAAGCGAGGGTGGCGAGTATCCGGTTACTTCATCCGACCAGATGAGTGAGCGGAGCGCGATCCGTTAGGCCGCACCTCTCGTGAACCATCGCTCACCATTCGTCGTTGCCGTATGGGTGCTCTGGGCCCTTCCCTCCGCCGCACAAGGCGATAGCGCGGCCATCCGACAGGTTCTTGCGGCCGAGGATCGGCGGTTTGCGGCCATGGTGCATGCGGATACGAGTGCGCTCGCGTCTCTCCTCGCCCCCGATCTTACGTACACCCATACTGACGGTGCCCAGAACACGAGGGCGGAGCTCCTGCAGCTTTTGGGGAGCGGCACCCTCCGGTACGCGTCGATCGCGCCTGAGGCACGCGAGGTCCGGGTCTTGGGCTCAAGCGCGGTCGTCACAGGCCGCTCGGCGATGCGAGTTCAAGCTGAAGGGCAAGTCCGCGCGTTCGGCATTCGGTATCTGGCGGTGTACCGGCGCAGTGCTGGCGGCTGGGAGTTGATCGCTTGGCAGTCTACCCGTTTGCCGCCGCCGTGAGGGAATGTGCGGCCTAAGAAGCGCTTGAAGCTGCCGGGCGCTCACGAGTAGGGAAGAATTGCGTTGCCTCGCTGGCTGGCCTCTTTGTCTGCCGCTCGACCGCCTTGCGCCCGCGAACCCTTCGCCCGCAGCTTAAGCGCGACCCCTTAGGCAGCACCAGAGCATGTGACCCACAACGAGCGCGGCCTCATCATTCTTCACGGCGCAGCTGAGGTGCTCCTCGGCCTCCTCTGCGGCCTTGCTGCCGTCGCTGAAGAACTCGCACGCGCTCAGCCCCAGACCTGGCGTGCGGCACATGCAGCATTGCTGCTCGCCGGCGTGTGGCTGCTGGCAACAGGTGCGGTGTTCCCCCTCCTCGTCCTACCGCCGCGCCAGAAGAGTGCCCTCTGCTGGTCGCTCCTTGTGACCGCATATGCCTTCAGTACTGCCGTTCTCGTCCAGGGTATTACCGGCGTACGCGCGCTGTCGCCCAACGGCACGCTTGCCACCTTGATCGCCTACGGGGCAAACATCGTAACCGTCGGCAGCGGGATGCTGGCGGCGCTGCTAACGCTGCTCGGAGCGGTGGCCGCTCTGAAGGGTGGGCAGTAATCTGGCCGCGACCGCACGCAGATCGCTGCGGCGCGTGCTGCCTAACATGCGCTTGCAGCTGGCGGCGCCCGCTTGTCAGCGTAGAATTCCATTTGTGTCGAACCAAACTAGGCGCCGCAGCTGAAGCGCGATCCGTTAGGCCGCGCTACGAAGAGCGTCATGCGCAAGATCATCGTCTACATCGCGACCAGCGCAGACGGCTACATTGCCCGCCCCGATGGCAACGTCGACTGGCTGAACCGTCCCCGTGCCGCCGGCGATTATGGCATACGTGCGTTCTACCGTTCCATCGATACGATTCTCTGGGGACGCAAGACCTACGACGTCGCGCTCGAGTTCCAGAAGCAAGGAATCAAGGGCGCCGCATTCGACCCAAAGGTCAAGAACTACATCTTCTCACATCATCCACCGTCATCGGCGGCGCCGCCCGTCGAGTTCGTCACAGAGGCGATTCCGGCATTTGCGAGGCGCCTGCGCGCGACGCCCGGGAAGGATATCTGGATGATGGGTGGGGCGGGGCTCATCGCATCCTTTCTCGATGAGAACGAGATCGACGATTTCATCCTCCATGTGATACCAACCCTTATCGGCGAGGGCATCCCCCTGATCGCAGCGCGGCATCTCGACGTGCCCCTACAGTTACGTTCATGTCGGCGTTATCCAGATGGCGTTGTTCGTCTCCATTATTCGGTTCTCACGCTCAGACCAAGAAAGGGGCGGGGCGGCAACGCGCGGCCTAACAAGCGCTTGAAGCTGCCGGGCGCTCGCAAGTAGGGAAGAATTCCGTTGCCTCGCCGCCCAGCCTTTCGCTCGGCTCCACCTCCTTGCGCCCGCCGGTGTTGCGCCCGCAGCTTAACCGCGATCTGTTAGGCGTTCACGACCATCCCTGAAATGACGGAAATCGTCCCATTTCAGCCCTCGGACTACGATGACGCCATGGCTCTGTGGCGGCAGACCGAAGGCCTTGCCCTTCGAGGCGCAGACTCGCGCGAGGCCGTGCTGCACTATCTCAAACGCAATCCCGGGACCAGCTTCGTCGCTCGAGAACGGCGCACTCTGCTTGGCGCCGTCCTGGGAGGACACGACGGCCGTCGCGGCTATCTTCACCACCTCGCCGTTGCGCCGAGCCATCGCCGCCGAGGGGTTGGTAGGGCCCTCGCGGAGCACGTGCTGAAGGCGCTGGGCACTCAAGGAATTCACAAGTGTCACCTGATGGTCCGTGCTGACAACACCGAGGCCTTGGCCTTTTGGGCTCACCTCGGATGGGACCAGCGTGCCGACCTCGTTCTGATGTCTCGTACGGATCCGACTGCGCCGTTAGGGGGCGACCCAATGTCTGGTGTTGTTCGATGCTAATTCTCCCTCTCGTCGCGCCCAGCATAATCAGCGCCGCGGGCCTCAGCGTGACAGCCGCACAAGTGCGCCTCCTGACCCGCGCACGCGCGACGAGATCCTGGGCGCGCTGCACCGGGACGATCGTAGGAGCAGTGCCGGGAGCCTATTTCGAGGCGGGTCCGCGCGGCACGCCGTGGCCCCGAGCGTTGGCCTCTATCGAAGCGCTACCACGTCGGGGCGGAGGTTGGGGTTTGGTACAATCCGAACAATCCGACGCAAGCGGTATTGGAAACGGAGGCCAAGCGCTCAAACTATTGGGGTGTGGCCGCTGGTCTTGCTCTACTGCTTATCGGACTGTTGTGGTTGGTTGAAGCGGTCGCCGCCTAACAAGCGCTTGAAGCTGCCCCATTGCATGACAGCAAGGCCATGAAGGCATTCGTCGTCGATCGTTATAAGAGCAAGAGCGCAGTACGTCTCGGCGAAATGCCGGAACCGGAAGTCCGGGACGATGATGTACTGGTCCAAGTCCACGCAGCCAGCTTAAACCAG
>QHUC01000151.1 GCA_003221045.1 Gemmatimonadota bacterium
GGTCTTGCGAGTAGAGGACGCGCAGCCCGTTGGGAAGGGTGAAGGCTTCGTAGGAGACCGGGCCGACCTGGGCGCCCGCGCCGGAGGTGAGAAGCAGCAGGCCTCCGATCACGGTCGGGACGCGCATACGACGTGGACGCATACGACGCGGGCTCCGTTGCCGAATGGGACGGGTGGGCTCAGTCGGGCGTCGGGACCACCGGCCCCGAGTGCACCAACTCGAACGAGAAAGCCCCGTCCAGCGTTTCGCCCTTGACGACGCGCCGGGGCACGCGCGTCGTGTAGATGCGGAAGCCGCCACTCCGGAGCGGCAGCACGTCGAAGCGGCCGGCCGGGACGTCGATCGTGGTCGGCGGCTCCGCGATGAAGCTCAACGTCGTCAGCGAATCGGCGAATTCCTTGTAGGCGGGGCCGGCGAGGGAATCGCCGGGCGCGGCGTTCGTCGCCGCACCCGCGAGGAAGACGTAGTCGCCGAGGACCGTACCCGTTGGGAAGGGATGATGCACGGGCACGATCTGCACCTCGCCGCTCTTGGTCCCGACGCGGCGCCGACCGGAGATCTCCCCGCGCTTCACCTCGAGGTCGTGCTCAACCATCACGGTATCGCTCTGGGGCGAAAACACGTCGATATGGTGGAACGTCGAGATCGGCTCGCCCGTCTGCCGGTTCACCACCACCTTGAGGTGCTCCGCCTCGATCGGCTGGAACTCCGAGCTGGCGGTGTACACCAGCTCCTGGCTCATCTCGAGCGTGCGGATCTCATACTGCCACACCGCCCAGCCGCGGTCCTGCCCGTTCAAGCGGAACACGAACGAGTCGCGCGTCGCGGGCAGCGCGGCGAGATCGAAACGGAGGGGCTTCGGGCCCCCTCCTTCCGTCTGGCCGCGGGCGGGCGCCGGGCTAACGAGTAGAAGGAAACAGAGCCAGCGCATTCGTCTCGAGTATCGCCTTCTTGTGCGGATCGCTGAGGGGTAGCGCGAGGAATTGATCAATGTTCACGCGCAACGTCTTCACACCCGGGCTCGGCCAGTCGGTCCCCCACAGGACCCGATCCACGAGCTCCGGGAGTCGCGGAAAGTACTCCAACAGACGGACCGGCGGTATCCCGGAGAGATCGAGCCATACCTTCCGGTGACGTCGCAGAATGAAGAACGCCTCTTCCATGTAGAGCGGGCGCCCGCCGTGCGCCATGACGATCTGGAGATCCGGGAAATCGATCGCCACGTCGTCGAGCTCCATAGGGTTGCCGTACTTGGATCGGGCGCCGGGGAAGATGCTCGTGCCGGTGTGGATCATCACCGGTAGCCCGCGCTCTTCGCAGCGGCGGTAGATCCGTCCGAGCGCCTCGAGCCCGTTCGTGTAGGCGTTGGCGGGAAACCCCTGATGCGGCGGATGCACCTTCAAGAGGCGGATCCCCAGGTCCACAAGGCGGTCAACGTCGCCCGCCGGATCCTTCGTGAATCGCGCATGCACGCCGCCGTAGGGGAGCAGGCGCTCGGGATCGGCCTGGGCGTACTTGGCGGCAAAAGCGTTCGTGGCGTCGGTGAAGCCCATCACGTCGGGTGACGGGTAGTTGACGAGCCCCACCCGCCAGACACCGGCGCGATCCATGGCCTCGAGCAACACCCGCGGATCGTCCATGAGCTGGAGGAGGTGGTCGCGATCCGCGCTCTTGTCGCGCCACATGACCTCGAGCACCTCGGGCTTGAGCTCACGCCAGGGCTGGATGTGAATGTGGACGTCGGTGATGCGCATGGGGCGCAGAAGCTATCGCACGATCGGTGCGCCCTCAACCGCGCCAGCGTGGGACGCGCTCGCAGCGCCGAGGCGCCGCGACAGGGAGGGTTGCGCGGTCGCAACATTCCGGCGCCGCGTGCCCCCCTTTAGTCCCGTTGCCCGGGCGCAGCACCGAGGTGCGGAACTTGCCGCTCGCGCGGTGCACGTCGACGACACCCTTCCACGATAACGGAGGCCGGCTCATGGGAATCCACTTTACGCGCGCGCGTGGCGCGACGGTGTTGGGCTCGATCCTGCTCCTGGCGTCCTGCGACACTGGCATCGCCCCTTCGTCACCCTCCCGGGGGAAGGACATCGGGGCCGCCACGGTGACCGCCGGAGCCTTCACGTTCGAAAACTTCGAGCTGGGTGCCGCCCCGGGCACGGACTGCCCGGGCCCGTCGGGCTGCACCAATGGCGCCGCGGAGCCAGCGATTCGCGCCGACGCCACCGGGACGTTCTACGTCTCCTCGGAGCTTGGCCTCTCCGCTGGCACGCTCGCCTGGAAGTCCACGGACGGCGGGTTGCACTACACGGCGCTCGTCTCGCCGAACCAGCTCTCTCAGGCGGCCGGGGGACTCGCAACAGGGGGCGGCGATACCGACCTCGGCGTCGCGCCGCAGGCGAATGCCAGCGGAGTCCACAACGTCTACGTAGCGAGCCTCAGCCTGGCGAATGTCACGGTGAGCGCCAGCCAGGACGGCGGGCAGAGCTGGAGCAAGAACATCCTGAGTGCCACGATTCCCCTCGACGATCGGGAATGGATCGCGGCCGACCAGGCGTCCAAGGTGTGCATCTCGTACCACGACATCGTGACGTTCAACATCGACGTCAACTGCAGCTTCGACGCCGGCGCCACCTTCACTCAGGTCGGCTCGGCGATCGACGTCGCGCACGCGTTCCTGCTCGAAGACAACGAGATCGGCAACCTGGCGATCGATCCCAACAGTCACGTGATCTATCAGGTGTTGAGCGGCATCGCGACCGCCACCGAGGCGCTGCTCCCGACCTCCTTCCACGCCGTGTGGATCGCCGTCTCGCGCGACGGCGGCCAGACCTTCACTGACCATGCTGTCTACGTGAATCCAAACAGTTCGGTCTCGTATGGTCACCAGTTCGTCAACTTGAGCATCGACCGGGCCGGCACCGTGTACGTCGTATACACGGACGACCACAATCTCTTCTACAGCTTCTCGACGGACGGAGGAGGGACGTGGACGGGGCCGATCCAGATCAACCAGGCCCCATCCGCCACGGCGATCATGCCATGGAGCGTGGCCTGCGCTCCCGGTCAGCTGAACGTCGTGTGGTACGGCACGTCGTTCTTTGACGGGCGTGCGCCCGACAACTATCCCGCGTCGGCGGCGTGGTACGTGTTCTTCGCCCAGAATCTCAACGCGGCGGCCGTCGGCAGCACGTTCGCGCAGGTGGCGGCCACGCCGGTGGTCCACTTCGGCGGCGTGTGCGAGGGAGGCATCTCGTGCACCGGCAATCGGGATCTGCTCGACGACTTCGGCATCGCCGCCAACCCGATCACCGGCTCGGCGTCCATCACCTACAGCGACGACCAGCCAGGGAACACCGGGTCCGATGACCACACCGCCATTGCGACGCAGACGGCGGGTCCGACGATCTGTTCGGGCACCTGAGCGGAAGGGGACGTAGGGAAGGGGGTTCTACGGCCGGCCGGGATTTACGCGTCCCAGCGGTAGAACCCCCTGCCGGTCTTCTTGCCGAGCTCACCCCTGGCCACCTTGTCGCGGAGGATTTGCGGCGGCTCGAACCGGCGGTCTTCGAGCGCCTGGAAGAGATAGTCCGCGATCGCCAGGCGCACGTCCAGGCCAACCAGGTCCGTGAGTTTGAGCGGACCCATCGGATGGTTGTATCCGAGCTCCATAGCCTTGTCGATGTCCTCCGCCGACGCGACGCCCTCCTCGAGCATTCGCATCGCTTCGAGCCCGAGCGCCAGGCCCAGCCGGCTGGAGGCAGCACGCGGCCGGGTTCCCGCACGGCGGCCGCGATCGCGGCGACGGAGAGGGAGGACGTGTTGGTCGCGAGCAAGGCGCCCGCTGGTGCCGCCCGTTCGATCTCGGCGAAGACTTGCTGCTTGGTGCCGAGGTGCTCGCGCACCGCCTCGATCACCACCTCGGCCTCGCGCACCGCCGGCGCGAAATCGGACTCCGCGCGCAGCCGACTTGCGGCGACGTCGCGATCCTCTTCCGTGAGCTTGCCCCGCTTCACGGCAATCGCCAGCAGGTCGTTCAGACGCCCCATGGCGAGCCGCAGCGCCTCCGGCTTGCTATCCGTGAGGCGGACCTCGAACCCCGCGAGCGCCGCAGCGTAGGCGATCCCGTGTCCCATCGTGCCGGCGCCGATCACCGCGACGCGACCGGCGCTCATCCCGCTGCCTCGACGGTGCGCCGGCCGACGTCCGGGACGTTGGTGCACAGCCCGTCCACGTGGAGCGCGAGCAGGCGTCGCATGTCCTCGGGGTCGTCCACGGTCCAGGCGTAGATGCGGTAGCCGGCGCCATGCAACGCGTCGACCAACGCGGCGTCGATCAGAGTGTGGTCCTCCCACAACACACTGGCCCCGGTATCCTGGAGTGCCTCCAGGGGATGAAGCGGATAGGACGCCAGCAGCACGCCCCGCACTAGCGCCGGCCGAGCTAGCCCCAGCCGCTTCACGATCCGATGGTCGAACCCGTGCACGGCGCAACGCGTCGTCCCGCCTCCCGCTGGGCTGTCCAGCGCCGTGAACAGTCGATCGTCGAATTGTGCGGGCAGGGACTTGACCTCGATGAACACGTGGAGCGCAGGATCGATCACCGCCAGCGCGTCCTCGAGCGCCGGCACGGACTCGCCATTCGGCAGCCGCAGCGAGCGCACCTGCGCCGCGCTGGAGCGCGTGATGTGCGTGCCGCTCACCACCTCGTCGTGGTGCACAAACAGCACGCCGTCGGCGGCGGCGTGGAGGTCGAGCTCGATTGCGTCCGCGCCGCGGGCGCGGGCCGCCCGAAACGCGGCCCGCGAGTTCTCGTATTCGTATCCCGAGGCGCCGCGGTGGGCAATGACGAGCGCGCGGCTCACTTGAGCAGGCTGTCCGCCTTCTTCGGCTCGATCCAGCCCGGCTCCTTCTCGATGCCGTGCACGGTCTCGTAATGCTCGGGCTGGGGCAGCACGGTGCTGAGATAGGCGGCGTACTTTTCCGCATCGTCGATCGGCTGCCCGTCGACCGTGTACCGCTGGTGCGCGTAGACGCCGATCTTACGATTGAATCTCGTATCCGGCATGCGCAGCCAGCGGTCACGGTCCGGGATGAACATGTTGAGCCGCTCGACTAGCTTGGTGATCTCCTGCCGGTACAGATCCCGGCTGAGCTCGTTGAGCTTCGCCTTGTCGGGCTCGATCTGATTCTCGCGCTCGTCGTAGCGTCCCTTGAGCCCCCACACGTACGCCCAGTGCGCCGACGACGAATTGTCGGTGCCGAACAGATCGAACGCCGTCGGGATCCACTTATAGAAGAACCGCTGGATCACCTCCGGGGGCATCGTGCCCGCCTTCACGATGCGCAACAGGCCGTTGTTGCCGGTGCCGAGGTGGAAGGACTCTTCCTTCAGCATCGGATTCATCGAGCGCGACAGCGGGTCGAACGCCGACACGGAGAGCATGGTGAGTTGGAACTTGCCGTCCCGGTCGATGAACTGCGTGTAGGTGAAGAAGTCGAGCCAGTTGTCCACCAGCTCGTTGAAGGAGCCGAGCAGCCGCTCGCCATCGTCGGCGCGGCGCTCGAGCAGCTTGGCCGCTTCGCGCTTGCCCTCGTCGCCGAAGTGCGAGCAGAGCAGGTAGGACATCTGCCACCCGTGCCGCATCTCCTCGGTCATGACCCGCATCAGCGCCAGCAGATCATAGTCTGAGGGCGCGTGCGTCAGCAGATTGCGCTGCTGCTCGACAGATGCGAATTCCGTGTCCCCCTGATACACGATGAGATTGAGCAGCGCGTCGCGGATGCGCTGGTCGGGGATATGCATCACGGTCGGCCACTTGCGCTGGCCCTTGTAATGGCCGAACTCGATGTGCGGCACCTCCTGGTCACCGAACTTGGCCTCGAACTTGAAGGAGCGGATCTCGTTCTGGGGCAGGCCGATCGAGTCCTGCCAGTAGCGGAAGTAGTCGATCCATTCGTCGAAGTTGTTGAGCTTGCGAACCATCAGCGACTCCTCTTGGCAAGTGATGCCCCCGCCCCCTCGATGCGCTCGCGCGCCTCCGGGGATGCGAACAATTCGTTCTGTTGTCTGATCTCCAGGTCGAGCATCGAGGCCAACGAGCTGGCATCGCTTCGATACAGCGCTTCCTTGGCCCGCCGGACGGCCCCCGCCGGCTGTCCTGCCCACAGCTCGGCGAGGCGACGGGCCTCCGCCTGCAGCTCGGCGTGCGGTACCACGCGCTCGAACAGCCCAAGCGCCAGGGCCTCCGGGGCAGACACCATGCGGGCGCTCCAGACCAGCTCGAGCGCCTTGGCGGTCCCGACCAGGCGCGGCAGGAAGAAGGTGCCGCCCCAATCGGGCACGAGCCCGAGCTTGGCGAAGACCTGCCCGATCGACGCCTGATCCGACGCGATCCGATAGTCGCACGCGAGCGCAAGGTTGGCCCCGCCTCCCGCGGCGGGCCCGTTCACGACGGCGAGCACCGGTTGCGGCGCCGTTCGGATCGCGAGCGCCACATCCTTGCCGGCCGCGACGAGCGCGGGCCCGTTCGCCTCCAGTACGCCCAAGTCGGCCCCCGCACAGAACGCGCGGCCCGCACCCGTGATCACCACCACGCGCACGCCGTCGCTCTTGGTGAGCAGCGCGAGTGCTTCCCGCAACTCATCGCACAACGGCCAGTCCAGTGCGTTGAGCTTCTCCGGGCGGTTCAAGGTGATCGTCCCGATCCCATTCGCGATCTCCACCAACACGCGATCGTAGGCGGCCATCAGGCGCGCTCCACAAGCATGGCGATTCCCTGACCGACGCCGATGCACATGGTACATAGACCGTAACGGGACTTCGTGCGATGTATGGCGTGCACGAGCGTCGTCAAGATCCTCGCGCCGGTGGCGCCGAGCGGATGCCCGAGCGCGATCGCTCCACCGTAGATGTTCACCTTGCTCGGGTCGAGCTTGAGCTCCCGGATGCACGCGATCGCCTGAGCGGCAAACGCTTCGTTAAGCTCGATCAGGTCGATCTGATCGATCGTCATGCGGGCGCGCTTGAGCACTTTCTGTGTCGCTGGGATCGGCCCGAGCCCCATGCAGCTCGGATCGACGCCGGCCACCGCAGTCGCAATCACCCTCGCCAGCGGCTTCATGCCGCCCTCGCCGCCCGTAACGAGCAACGCCGCCGCACCATCGTTGATCCCACTCGACGTGGCGGCCGTGACCGTGCCGTCGCGCTTGAACGCGGGCTTGAGCTTCGCGACGCTCTCGCGCGTGACGCCGGAGCGCGGGTACTCGTCCTTTGCAAACGTGGATCCGTCGGGGAGGGGGACCCCCACGAGCTCGTCGGTGAACACGCATGCCTTGAGCGCGGCCTCCGCCCGACGCTGGCTCTCCACGGCGAACGCATCTTGCTCGGCCCGGCTGATCCTGTAGCGTTCGGCGACCACTTCGGCGGTCTCGCCGAGCGCGATGGTCCATTCTTTCCGGAAGCGGGGGTTGGTGAAGCGCCATCCCACGGTCGTGTCCGCGGTCTCGGGCGCCTTGCGGCTCCATACCTCCCCGGATTTCAACATCACGTAGGGAGCGCGGGTCATGTTCTCGACGCCGCCGGCGATAAACACCTCACCCTCACCCGCCTTGATCGCCTGCGCCGCGCTCGCCGCCGCCTGGAGTCCCGAGCCGCACAGCCGATTCACGGTCTGGCCGGGGACCTCGACCGGAAGGCCCGCGAGGAGCAGGGCCATCCGCGCCACGTTGCGATTATCTTCGCCCGCCTGATTGGTGCAGCCCAGAATCACGTCGTCGATGATCGTCGGGTCGATCCCCGATCGCTCCACGACCGCCTTGATAGGGATCGCGGCGAGGTCATCGGCGCGCACGCTCGCCAGGCTCCCTCCGTGTTTGCCGACGGGGGTCCTGAGCGCGGCACAGATAAAAGCTTCGTTCACAAGGCGACCCAGACGGCCTTGGTCTCGGTGTAGTTGTTGAGGGCCTCTTTGCCGAGGTCTCGCCCAAACCCCGAGAACTTGTAGCCGCCGAACGGGGCGGCGGGATCGTAGAAGTTGTACGTGTTCACCCACACGGTGCCCGCCTTGATCGCGCGCGCCACGCGGTGCGCCTTCTGGACGTCCTTGGTCCAGATCCCCGCCGCGAGGCCGTACCGCGAGCGATTGGCGAGCTCGATGCCCTCCGCCTCGTTTTCGAACGTGAGCACCGCCAGCACCGGGCCGAAGATTTCTTCGTCCACGATCTTCATGCCGGGCGCGGCGCCGTCGAACACGGTCGCCTCGACGTAGAACCCCTTGCCGTTGACCTTGGCGGCCTTGCCGCCGGCCACGAGCCGGGCGCCATCCTTGGTTCCTGCGGCGATGTAGGAGAGCACCAATTCCTGCTGTCGCTTGGAGACGATGGCGCCGAGCCGCGTGTTCTTGTCGAACGGGTCGCCGGGCGTGAGCTTCTTCGCCCGCTCGGCGAGCTGCTCCACCACCTGGTCGTGCACGGTGCGCTCGACCAGCAGACGGGATCCGGCGGCGCAGACCTCTCCTTTCCCGTAGAAAATCCCGCTCTGGGCACCGCGGACCGCGGCGGGCAGGTCCGCATCCGCGAAGATGATGTTCGGACTCTTGCCGCCGAGCTCGAGCGTCAGCCGTTTGACCGTCCCCGCAGCCTCGCGCTGGATCCACTGGCCAACCTCGGTGGACCCCGTGAAGGCAATCTTGTCCACCAGCGGATGACGCACGAGCGCCGCGCCCGCAGTCGCCCCGGGGCCCGGGACGACGTTCAGGGCCCCTGGCGGCAGGCCGGCTTCGATCGCGATCTCCCCGAGCATCAGGGCGGTGAGGGGGGTTTCGTGCGCCGGCTTGAGCACCACCGTGCACCCGGCTGCGAGGGCAGGGGCGACCTTCCAGGTAGCCAGGTTCAGCGGGAAGTTCCACGGCACGATCGCCCCGACCACGCCGACCGGCTCGCGCAGCGTGTACGTAAAGAAGGGGCCGCTCACCGGCAGCGTGTCGCCGGTGAGCTTGTCGGCCCAGCCGGCGTAGTAGCGGAAGGTCTCGATCACCATCGCGACGTCGATCTTCGACTCGAACAGCGGCTTCCCGTTGTTCTTGGTCTCCACTTCGGCGATCGACCCCGCACGCTGCTCGAGCAATTCCGCCACGCGATACAGCAGCTGGCCGCGCCGGCGGGCCGGGAGATCCCGCCACTCCTTCGACTCGAGGCAGGCACGGGCGGCCGTCACGGCCGCATCTATTTCCGCCTCTCCCGCCTCGGCGACTTCGGCGAGCGGCTCCTCTGTGGCAGGGTTCGTGAGGCAGTAGCGCTTGGCGGCGCTCCGCCACTCGTTGCCGATCAGGAGCTCGGTCTTCACCGGCCCTTGAACTCCGCCATACGCTTCTCCACGTTGGCCGCGATTCCTTCCTTCGCGTCCTCGCTCTGGAATAGCTGCTGCTGCAGCTCGCGCTCGAGGGCGAGCGCCGACTCGAAGGGGATCTCCGCGCCGGTCTGCACCGACCGCTTGATGAGCCCGACCGCCTTGGACGCCTTGTGGGGCGGGCAGAACTGGTTCGCGTAGAGCATGACCTGCTCCCAGAACTCCTTGGCGGGCAGGATCTCGTGCACGATGCCGAGCTCCTTGGCACGGTCGAATGAGAACAGCTCACCCTTCGCCATCAATTCGATCGCGCGGGCCTTGCCCACCAGCCGCGTCAGTCGCTGGGTGCCGCCGGTGCCCGGGAGCACGCCGAGATTCACCTCGGGCAGCCCGATCTTGCCGGCGTTCTCCTTCGCGAGCCGGATGTCACAGGCCATCGCGATCTCGAGCCCGCCACCGACCGTGTGACCGTTCAGCGCCGCGATGGTGAGCTTGGGCGTCTGCTCCAGGCGATTGAGGGTCTCGTTGGCGTGCAGGCAGAAGAAGAACTTGAAGCGGGGCGTGACCGTGTTGAGCATCCCGATGTTCGCGCCCGCCGAGAAGAACTTGTCGCCGTGGCCCCGCAGCACCACCACGTGGACGCTGTCGTCGAAGCGCGCCCGCAGAATGGCGTCGTCGAGCTGGCGCATCATCTCGTAGGTGTAGGTGTTGGCCGGGGGATCGTCGAGCTCGAGGATCGCGACGCTCCCTTCCACCATATAGTGAACGAGGGTCTTGGTCTCGACTTTGGGTTCCGTCATCGTAGCCATGAGCCGTCAGCCTCCATGTACCGTGGAACGCGCCTCGGCAAACCCGCCGGTGAAGATGCGCGCGATGAGTCCCGCCAAGCGCTCGGGGTCGATCTCGCCCGCGGGGTCGTACCAGTTGTAAATCCAGTTCATCATGCCGAACAGGACGTAAGCGGCGGCGCTGCGCTCGACCGCCGGATCGTCCGGCGCCACGTCGCGCAGCAGGCGCTCGAGGAGGTCGACGTAGCGCCGCTTGATCGCGCTGACCTTGCGCTGCCGCTCGCCCGCGAGCGAGTTGGCTTCATGCGAGAGGACCTTCATCTCCGCCATGTGCGCGGCGAAGAACCCGACGTGGTGGCGGATGAACGCCTGGAGCCGCTCGATCGGGTCGACGTCGCCCCCTCGCAGCCCGGCCAGGACCTGCTCGGCACCCGCCAGCACCTGAGTAAAGCAGCGCTCCTGAATGCGGTAGAGCAGCTCCTCCTTGCCCTGGACGTAGTAGTACATCCCAGCGAGGGACATGCCCGTGGCCGCCGCGAGATCCCGCATCGTAGTCGAGTGGTATCCCTTGTCGGCGAAGACTCGCGCCGCTCGGGAGAGGAAGTGATCGAGACGCTCGTCGTAGGGACGCATAGTTCGAACGATCGTTCGAAATTGTAAGCTAGAAGCGAGCGTCAGTGAATTCAAGGGCGGCTTAATTTCTTCCGATCTCCCACGTCTACCGTTCCGAGCGCATGCCTCCCGCGGAGCCCCTCGCCGCCATTCCGTCCGATGCGGCGCTGATTGCCGCCTGGCAGGGCGGCGACGAGCAGGCGGCGGCCGAGCTGGTCCGCCGGCATGCGCGCGCCGTCGCGCGGTTTCTCGGGGCGGGACTGTCGGGGGGGACCGGGGATGCCGACGTGGACGACCTGGTGCAGGAGACGTTCATCCGGGCGTTCCGGGCGCTCGGGCGGTTCCGGGGCCAGTGTCGGTTTCGCACCTGGCTGATGACGATCGGCGGGAACGTGGTCAAGGATGCGTATCGGCGGGTCAAGCGTACACGTGTGGTGCCACTCGCCGACGATCTGCGCGCCACCGATGGCGATCCGCATGAGCATGCGGTGGCCGGAGAGA
>QHUC01000152.1:0-1952 GCA_003221045.1 Gemmatimonadota bacterium
ATGCCATCGTAGATGTAGATCGAAAGGATCGACTGGGCGTCGATGTCGTCGAGCGAGCGGAAGTCGGGGATCCGCACGCCATCCACCAGGATGGCGGGCGACTCGTCGAGCACGAAACTAGTCCGACCGCGCCGACCGAGCTTGGAGGGGCGGCCGTTGCGGTCGTCCGTCGTTTGCAGCATCGGTGCGCTCTGCTTCAGGACCTGCCAGGCGGTCCGAGCGCCGGACTTCTCGATTTGCTCAGCGGTGATCAGGAAGGTCCCTGGGGGTACGCCGGCAGGCATCTCCCTCTGGACTCCCGGGCCGCAGCTGAGCAGGAGGGCGACGAGCGATGCGTGAAACGCCTTCATAGGACCTCGTTGGTCGAGGACGAGCGTGCTTCGTCTATAGTCGGGGCGCGGTCGCGAAGCGTCAAGCCTCGTCTTGGTGACAATTCTCTGACAATCGCTATCTTGCCCCATCATGGTGCAACTCACGCCGCTACTTCTGCTTGTGCAGATCCAGATCCCGCCGCCGCGTGGCTATGTGAACGATTTCGCCGGGGTGCTCGACCCGGCGGCGGTCACGGGCATGGAAGGCGTCATCGCGGACGTGCGCGAGAAAACGCGCGGCGAGATCGTCGTCGTCACGCTCGCCGACATCGGCGACCGGGCCGCGAGCGACGTGGCGCTCCAGATCGGGCGCGACTGGAAGGTGGGTCCGGGGGCGCCGGCCGGCGATCCCGCACACAACCTCGGTGTGATCGTCCTGCTCGTGCCCCGGAAGGATCACCGGCCCGGAACGGGGTGGTTTTTCATCGCGACGGGCAGGGGGGCGGAAGGGTTTCTGACGGACGCGGCGGCCGGGCGGATTCGAGACGCGGTGGCTCCGGAGCTGGCCCGTGAGGACTACTCAGCAGGGCTGGTCCACGCCGTAGGGCTCGTGGCCGCGGCGTTTGCGCGCGAATTTGGTGTAACGTTGTCGGGGGAGACGCCGCCGGCGCAGCAGCCCGCGCGGGAGCTCCCCATTCCTGTCGGGTGGATCATCGCAGCGGTGATCCTGCTGATCCTATTGAGTCGCGGCAGGATCCTGCTCTTGCCGTTCTACTTCGGGGGCTTCGGGCGCGGTGGTGGTTGGGGAGGCGGCGGGTTTGGTGGAGGCTGGGGCGGCGGTGGAGGGGGAGGGGGAGGGGGCTTCGGTGGCTTCGGCGGTGGCGGCGGGTTCTCGGGCGGCGGCGCGGGAGGGCGATTCTAGTCCTCACCCCCTGTCCCGCTCTCCCTTTGGGAGAGGGGGCACGGCGGTCGTCACGGAGTTTCCCCTCTCCCGAAGGGAGAGGGGATCAAAGGGGTGAGGACCCGGGGCAGGATCGGAGGATATTTGCGGATGGCCTCGAAACCGACAGTCGACAGCTTCGCGGACGCGGTGGCCCGCGCGCTGGGCCCGCGCCTGGTCTCCCTCGTGCTGTACGGCTCCGCCGCACGGGGGACACACGTGCCGGACCGCTCGGACATGAACACGCTCCTCATCTGCGACGTGGTGGACGAGGCGGTGTTCGCGGCGCTCGCACCCGCACTCCGCGACTGGCGCCGCGCCGGGAACCCAGCACCCCTAATCTTCACCGAGGCCGAGTGGCGGGCTTCGGCCGATGCGTTCCCGATCGAGTACGAAGACATGCGGCAACACCACCGCCTTCTCGCGGGCCGCGACCCGTGGCCCGGGGTGCGCACCGACCGCGCCGACCTCCGACGCCAGGTCGAGCGCGAGCTCATGGAGAAGCTCGTCCGACTGCGCCAGGCGTATGCCGCGCTGCGGGACGAGCCGAAACAGCTGTCGCGGGTGATCGTAGGGAGCGCCGCGGGGTTCTTCACGATGCTCCGGGCGGTGCTGCGGCTCGCCGGCCGCCCGGTGCCCGCCGGTCACGGGGAGCTGGTGCAGAGCGCGGCGGCCCTCGTGGGCTTCCCCGCCGACGGCCT
>QHUC01000152.1:2207-15502 GCA_003221045.1 Gemmatimonadota bacterium
CCGGCGCCGTGCAGGGCGGTAACTTGCAGGAGATGGCGCAAGCGAATGCGGCGCTGACGGCCCCGCTGGGCCGCCTTCTCGCCATCGCGGAGAACTATCCGCAGCTCAAGTCCAACGAGAATTTCCGGGCCTTGCAGGATCAGCTCGAGGGCACGGAGAATCGGATCGCCGTGGCGCGGCAAGACTACAATGACGCGGTCAACCGCTACAACGCCTACATCCGCCGCTTCCCGCAGGTGCTTACGGCCAAGGCGATCGGAAAGGGGCCGCGCGAGTACTTCGAGCTCCAGACGCCCGGGGCGGCGCAGCCGCCGAAGGTGGACTTCTCGAAGTAGGTGTTGCGCGGGCGCCACAGCACCGCTGGCGCCCCCTTTGTTTCAGAATGGCGCAGTATCTGCAGCACTGACCGGGCGCGCGTTCCACAAGGACGCCGCCCGGTTCCTTTTCGGCTGTTGCCGTGCGTGTTCGCCTCGTCCTGCCGTCGAAGCGGCTCGCGCGAGATGTCATTCGTCATACCAGTCGTGATCACGTCGCGCAGGCGTGGTACCCATCGCGGTATCGCGCCATGCGTGCGTCGCAGCCGTCGCGTTGACGCAACACCGGGAGGGTCACATGTCGCTCAGCCGTCTGCGCTCCATCCGTCACGCGTTCCCGACTGTCGCGGTCTTGGGCGGGCTCGTCGGTTGGGTCCCGGCCGCCGTGCGAGCCCAGCAAGGCACCGTGGCGGGCCGCGTCACCGACGAAGCCTCGGGCCAGCCCCTCTCCGGCGCGCGGGTCACGGTCGTCGGCACATCCCTCATCGTCCAAACCAACGCCGAGGGACGCTACCGGCTGTCGCCCGTCCCGGGCGGTGCGGTGACCGTACGGGCTAGCGCCGTTGGCTTCGGCGCGGCATCTCACGTCCTCACCGTGACTTCCGGCGAGACGGCCGTGGTCGACCTCGCGCTGGCGCTGTCGCCCTATTCCTTGGACGAGGTGGTCGTGACCTCAACGGGCGATCAGGCCAAGAAGGAGGTCGGGAACACCATCGTGCGGATTGAGGCACCCAGCGTCGTCGAGAAGGGGAACATCCAGACGTTGACCGACTTGATCGGCGCGCACGCTCCCGGTGTCGATGTGCTGACGGGCACGCAGACCGGATCGCCTTCGCGCGTACGCATCCGCGGGACCAACAGCCTCTCACTCAACAATGAGCCGGTGTATGTCGTCGACGGCATCCGGATCATCAGTCAGAACCGGTCCTCCTCGGTGTGCGACGTAGGCTGCGCGCCGCCGAGCAGGGTCAACGATCTCGCTCCTGACGAGATCGAGTCCATAGACGTGGTGAAGGGCCCGTCGGCGTCGGCGTTGTACGGGACCGACGCCGCGAACGGGGTGATCGTCATTACGACCAAGCGTGGCATTCCTGGCAGGACGCGCTGGACCGTATACGCCGAGCAAGGCGTGATCACCGATAACAACACATATCCCGATGCCTACCGCGGCTGGCGCAGTGCCACCGATACGACCACCGCGCATAACTCGCGGCCTACGAACGGTACGCAGTGTATCCTCACCCAAACCGTGCGCGCGGCGACGGATCCGCAGTATTGCGTCCAGGACAGCGTCACCAAGTACAACCTGTTCGATGACCCCCTGGCGTCGCCCAACGGCACCGGTCACCGCCAGCAATACGGCTTGCAGGTATCGGGCGGCTCGGAAGCGGTCCGGTATTTCTTCTCCGGGGAGTGGGAAGACGAGGTCGGTCAGCTCAAGATGCCGCCCTTCGCCGTAGACACCTTGCTACACGTGCGGCAGATCAGCTCCGTCTCGGACGAGCAACTGCATCCCAACGCCCTGCGGCGCACCAGCGTGCGCGCGAACGTCCAGGCGACCCTGAACCCTCGGGTTGACGTGCAGGCATCGACGAACTTCATCTCCAGCACACTGCGCGTTCCGCCCACGGACAACAACACGACGGGTCTGTTGTCGAATGCGCTGGGTGGGCCGGGGAACAAAGACAACGGCCATTACGGCTATCGGCTGTTCACTCCGGACTCGATGTTTGCGGAAGAAATCGGGCAGGACGTCAACCGGTTTATCGGGAGCGGCACAGCCAACTGGCGGCCCACGAGCTGGCTCGCGTTTCGCGCGGTCGGCGGGGTCGATTATACCAGCCGGTTGGACACGGACCTCTGTCGGCGCAATCAGTGCGTCAACTTTACCGCCACGTTTGCGGACACGGCCGGGTTCAAGCAGGACAACCGGACGAGCTTCTTCCAGTACACGTTCGACTTTCACGGGACGGCCTCGTTCACCCTCAATCCCAGACTCACGTCGCGGACGACGGTGGGCGTGCAGTACTTCAAGAACAACAACAACCTCAATGTCGCCATCGCAAACGATCTAGCGCCTACGGCCACCACCCTCACCGCCGGCGGTGTAGCGCAGGTGGCTGAGAGCACGACCGTCTCGAAGACACTGGGTGCGTTCGTGGAGCAGCAGTTCGGCTACAAGGAACGGCTGTTTGTTTCGGCGGGCCTGCGGGCCGACGGCAACAGCGCCTTCGGGTCGGACTTCAAGGCGGTGTATTATCCGAAGCTGAGCGTGTCGTACGTGATATCGGACGAGCCCTTCTTCCCGAAATGGCGCTGGATCAACAGCGTGCGTCTGCGTGGCGCCGTCGGTGCCTCCGGGGTCCAACCGGGTGCCACCGACGCGATCCGATTCTTCCTGCCGACCACCGCAAGCGTGGCTGGCCGAGACAATAACGCCATCATCTTCAGCGCCCTGGGGAACACCGGCCTGAAGCCCGAACGGGCGCGCGAGTACGAGTTCGGCGGGGATGCGACGCTGCTGGATCAGCGGGTCAACATCGAGCTGACATACTACAACAAACGAACCAAGAACGCGCTTATCGCTCGCACGCTGCCCCCCGGGGCGGGTGGGCCAGTCACCCGGTTCGAAAACATCGGGGCCGTGGTGAACCGCGGCGTCGAGGCGCTCGGAGATCTACGGCTGGTCGACAAGCCGGGGTTCGGATGGGATCTGAGCGTCAACGCCGCCTACAACACCAACTTCATCGCAGACATGGGCGGCGTGCCGCCCATTATCGGTGCGACGACGCGGCAGCAGGTGGGCTACCCGATCAATGGCTGGTGGCAGCGCCCGTACACGTTCAATGACGCGAACCACGACGGCCTCATTACCGCGAACGAGATCACAGTGGCCGACAGCGCGGTGTTCGTGGGATATGCAAATCCCAGGTGGGAAGTGACTTATGCGACGGGATTCGACCTGTTCAACAGGCGGCTCCGCATCATCGGGCTGTTCGACCACAAGAGCGGCTACTTCCAGCTGAACGGGACCGACCGCATTCGCTGCCAGTCGCGGAACAACTGCCGCGGCTTGGTAGACCCCACTTCGCCGCTGTGGGAGCAAGCGCGCGTGGTCGCGCTGCGGGAGACGCCGTCCGGGACTCAGTATGGATTCATCGAAAACGCGACCTTCATTCGGCTGCGGGAGGCCTCGGCCACCTACGAGTTTCCGGCCGAGTGGGCCCACGCTTTCCGCGCTGAGCGGCTGAGCTTCACGGTCGCTGGCCGGAACCTCTGGAAGGCCACCGGGTTCAGCGGCATCGACCCCGAGGCGAACTACTTCGAAGGAGCGACTGGAATCGTGAGCAACTTCCAGACCGCACCGCCGCCGACCTACTGGACGTTTCGGCTCAACGTCGGATTCTGAGAACGCCACCGGACATCGACCCTAGCGAAGGGGGGATCTAGCACCATGACTTCCTACCACACCGTCCGGTGGCTGCGGCGCGCCCTGAGCCTGACCGGCCTGGCGACGCTGCCGCTTCTCGGGTGTAAGGACTTTTTGAGCGTGACGGACCCGGACATCATCCTCCAAGCCAACTCAGCCGCCAGTGCGGTGTCTCTCCACAATGGGGCGGTGCTGCGGCTGGCCCAGGCTGTGAGCGGCACGCAGGGACCGGATGCACTGTTCATGTTCGGCGGGTTGCTCGCCGACGAGTGGCGCTCCGGTGACACGTTCGTCCAGCGCAACAATCAAGACCAGCGCATCTGGGATCCGACGAACACCTTCAATGCGGGGCCGTTTCGCAACCTCAACCGGGTTCGAACCCAGGCGCGCGTCGCGATCGACGGTCTGCGGAAGTACTCTCCGACGCCTCTGACCAACATCGGTCGGATGTTCGCGGTTATGGGGTATGTGCAGGTGCTGATGGGAGAGCACTACTGCAACGGGATTCCGCTCGACAGCGTGGCCGGGAGTGACGTCGCGTACGGCAATCCATTGTCTGACGACTCCGTGTTCGCCCTGGCGATCGCGAACGCCGACTCTGCGCTCGCGAACCTCGGTGGAGCCGACAGTGTCAGCGTGGCGAACTTCGCCAACGTGATCAAGGGACGGGCACTCGTGGATCGCGGCGACTTCGCGGACGCGAGCGTCGCCGTGAGCAGCGTCCCCACCACCTTCCATTACGACGTCACGCACTCGGTCGCCGCCAACGTGAACCAGATCAATGCGCTGAACAACGGCGCCAAACGCTACACGGTGGCCGATACCGAGGGCGTCAATGGCCTTCCCTTCGTGAGCGCCGGGGATCCACGAGTTCCGACCCAACTGGGAAAGGCGAGCGACTTGATTTTCGACAGCCAGTACGGCTTCAGGGTCCTCCGTCAGGGGATCTGGGGACAGACGAGTCCCGTCAAGATCGCGAGCGGAATCGAAGCGCGACTCATCGAGGCCGAGGCGGCGCTGCAGGCCAATGATGCCGTGACCTGGCTGGGTAAGCTCAACGTTCCGAGGGCGGATGCGACGTTGTTGCCCGTGCCTTTGGACACGTCGTACCGCCCCGTGGCTGGAACGACGCTGGCGCCGCTCGCCGATCCGGGAAGCCCCCTCGCCCGAAGGCGCCTGATGTTCTCCGAACGCGCGTTTTGGATGTTCAGCACAGGACACCGGCTGGGTGACATGCGCCGGGAGGTCCGCCAGTACAGTGCTTTCTTCACTGTGATTACCGTCTACCCGATAGGTGCCTGGTTTAAGGGGGGCACCTATGGCGACGCGATCCAGATGGCAATCCCGGTGGAGGAGTTGAACAACCCAAACTTCCACGGTTGTACGGACCGCAATCCGTGAGGGTCAGGTGATGTCAGGAGATGGCAGGGGCGGCCGCCCGGCGGGACCCCGGCCGGCGTCAGGGCCTGCCGGTCGTGGTCGTGATTACGATGGCGCCGGCGGTCGAACTGGCACCGTAGTACGTCGTCGCGTCGAGCCCCGTGAGCACTTCGATCGTGACGATGTCGGCGGCGGCGACTTGTTGGAGCACCTGCAGGTCATAGATGCGGCTGTTGTCGAGGATCACGCGCACTTGATCGTCCAGGTATATGGACGCCTGGCCGCGGCGTTGAATTCCGCTCGCGCGGCCACGGCGCTCGCGCAGCTGTACGTTGTGAACCGTCAACCGAATGGCATCCCAGGCTGTCTTGGCGCCGGACGCCGCAATCACGTCGGCCGTGATGATCTTGCCGGCGCTCGGCGCGCCCGACTGCTCCATCGCGGAGCGCGCGCCACCGCAACCCGCGGCACCGAGCAGCGCCAGCCACGCGACCCTAGATGGGGTCCCGAAACGACGCAGGGGGCGCAACCCGCCGCGCCCCCTCTCGCTGACCAGCTTCACCCGCGACCCGTCAATCCACGATGGCATCCGGCATCACGTACTTCATCGGGTCCACCGGTTTGCCGTTCACCCACACCTCGTAGTGCAGGTGCGGCCCGGTGGAGAGGCCGGTCGAGCCGACGAGCGCGATCTTCTGCCCGCGTTTCACGCGCTGCCCGCGCACCACGAGGATCTTCGAGCAGTGCGCGAACCGCGTCACCAGCCCGAAGCCGTGATCCATCGTGATCATGTTGCCGTAACCCTCTTCCCACTTCACGTCCGTGACCACGCCGGCGGCGGGCGCCTCGATCTCGGCCCCCATGGGCGCGCTGACATCGATGCCCTCGTGCGGGCGGGCCAGGTGCAGGATCGGATGATAGCGCTCACGCGCGAACGCGCTCGTGAGCCACCCCTTGGTCGGCATGATCGACGGTGTGGCGGCGAGCCGCTCGCGCTGGCGGGACAGCGAGTCGTATGCCTCGTTCAGCGAGCGGACCAGGATGTTCGCCCGGCGGGCGAGGGCGTCGACGTCGAGGCGGGCGGCGAGGGCCTGCTGGCCGTTGGGGCCGAGGCCCTTCAGGCTGTCGCGCTCCGACCAGGTGCCGGCGGGGCCGCCGATGCCGGCCTGCTGCACGGTCGTATCGGTGGGCGTGAGCCCGGCCAGGAGCCGGAGCTCCTGCTCGCGCACGCCGAACGAGTGCAACGTGTCACGCAGCCCCGTCATGCGCTCGCGCATCCGTTGGATTTCATCGGCGAGGATGCGGTTCTCGTTCTCGAGCGCGCGGCTGTGGGTGATGTTCACTCCACGGGAAACAGCGGCAACGCCCAGCACGAGGAACGCCAGCGCGAGCACGCTGCCGATCCCGACCAGGACCTTCACGAACGTCTGGGACACCTCGACGGCGCGGGACGAACCCGAGCCATGAGGCACCACCATAACGGTCCAGCGTCGCTCGACCTTTTTACGCATGTGCCCCACGCGACCTCGCATCGAAAAACCATTCGACCCGGCACAATGGCGCACCGGTCCCGCATCAACCTGCGGATGGAGAATCCGGACAGGGCGTGGGGTCCGGTTCCCGGGTGGAGGTCTAAAGTACGGCTCGATTTAGAAGGCGTCAACACACTCGATAGTGATCAAAATCACCGTCTTTTGGGGCATTTTAGGCGGCCGGTGCTTTCGGCTTCGGGAACAGGATGGGCGGCTTGGCGATGCGCTGCCCTCGGACGTCCAGCCCGGGCACGTCCTCCAGCAAAACGGTGTCGAGGGCCGGGGCCTCCGGAAACAGAGCCCAGATCGCGCGGGCGGTCGCCGGGATGAACGGCCGGGTGAGCAGCGCGAGCCGAGCCACGGTGCGTGCCAGGGCGGCGAGAACCCGATCGAGCTCGGCGTCTTTACCGGCCTTCGCGAGCTCCCAGGGCGCCGTCTCCTGGATGTAGCGGTTGGCGCGCGCGGCGAGCTCGACGCATTGCGCCGCGCCTTCCTCGAGGCGATAGCCATCCATCGCGCGCTGATACGCGGCCGCGCGCTCGCACGCCGCTTCCTCGAGCGGTCCGTCGGCCGCGCGTCCCGCGGCGTCCCGGGGCACGGTCCCCCCGCGGTAGCGGTGGATCATGTCGAGCGAGCGCTTCACGAGGTTCCCGAGCGTATCGGCGAGGTCGGCGTTGTAGCGCGCATCGAGTCGCTCCCACGTGAAGTCGCCGTCGTTCGCGAAGCCGACCTCACGCAGCAGAAAGTAGCGCAGGGCGTCCACACCGCGACGGTCGATCGCTTCGTCGACGCTCAAGGCGCCACCCGTGGACTTCGACACCTTGGCACCGCCCCACTGGACGTACCCGTGGGCCCACACGAGCCGCGGCAGCGCGAGGTTGGCCGAGAGCAGCATGGCCGGCCAGAGCGCGCAGTGCAGCCGGGTGATGCCCTTGCCGATCACGTGCAGGTCCGCGGGCCAGGCCATCTTCGAGGAGGCGCAGGATCTCGTTGCGTCGAATCTCGGGCTCGACGCGGAACTCCCCCGAGGTGATCAGCCCGTGCAGGCGTTGGGCGTATCGGCTCAAGCGAAAGAAGTAGTTCGTCTCCTTGAGTCTTTGCAGCGTGAGCGTGGGGTGCTCGACGCAGTGGCCGTCGACGATCTGCGACGGCTGCTTGAACTCCTCGCAGCCGACACAGTACAGGCCTTCGTATTCGCCGATGAAGATGTCATCGGGATGGCGTTCGCGAATCCGACCGATGAAGGCGGTCACGGAGGCGGTGTGGCGCGGCTCGGTGGTGCGGATCCAATCGTCGTTCGAGCAGTCGAGGCGGTGCCACGTGGCCTCGAAGCTCGCCGCGATCCGGTCGACCCATGCCTGCGGCGGCAGGTCTTGCTTCTCCGCGGCCTGGGCGACCTTTTGCCCATGCTCGTCCATTCCCATGACAAAATGGACGTCGTCGCCCTTGAACCGGTGGTAGCGGGCGATGCAATCGGCGCCGATCTTCTCGAGCGCGTGCCCGAGGTGCGGCTCGCCATTCGAGTAGTCGATGGCGGTGGTGAGGTAGAACTTAGACATCGGCGACCTCGGCCTTCAGCCGCTCGAGCGCCAGCACGCGGGTGTCGCCCCCCCCCTCCTCGCTCCGGAGGGTCACCGTCTCGCGAAAGATGTCGACGGCGAGCACCCGCTCGGCACCGACCTTCGTGCGCACCGTCTTGCCTTCCTTGGGAAAGCGCTTGCGTGTCTGCACGTAGAAGTCGTGCTCGTAGCGGAGGCAACACAGCAGGCGCCCGCAGCCTCCCGAGATCTGCGACGGATTGAGCGAGAGGTGCTGGTCCTTGGCGAGCGCCAGGCTGACCGGCCGGAGCTCCGGCAGCCAGCTCGAGCAGCAGTACTGGCGGCCGCAGCGGCCCACCCCGTCCAGCCGCTTCGCCTCGTCGCGCGCGCCGATCTGGCGCAGCTCGATGCGCGTGCGAAACGCGCTCGCGAGATCGCGCACCAGGGCGCGAAAGTCCACACGCTGCTCGGCGGTGAAGTACACCGTGAGCTTCTTCCGGTCCCACTGCCACTCGGCATCGGAGACCTTCATGGAGAGGGCGTGCCGGTTCACCTGCTCCATCACGCGGCGCCGGACATCGTCTTCTTCGCGGTGCAGCTGCTCGGCCTGCGCGGCGTCGATGGCGGTGGCGCGTCGGAGCACTCGCCGTGGTGGCGGTGCGTCGGCAGGCGGTGCTGCCGCCGCCAGGCTGCAGCCATTGCAGCCTCCGGCACACTTCTTCGCGGCGACCGGGCCGAGCGCCGACACGCGGCCGAAATCCTGGCCGCGCTCGACTTCGACGATCACCGGATCGTGTAAGGCGAGGGGCTCTGCGGATGGCCAGCTGAAATATTCTTTACGGTTCCCTTTGAACCGGACTTCGACGACGTCGGTCAACTCACTTCTCGCTCAACGCTCCCATCGAAAGGTACTTCTCTTCCCGGCGTTTGAGGAGCTTTTCAATCCTGACCTTACGGAGGTGGCGCGCGTGCCGGCGCAGGGCGTCGCCCAGGGCCTCGGCCGCGGCTTCGGGGTCGGCATGCGCCCCGCCCCGCGGCTCGGCGATGATCTCGTCGATCACGCCCAGCTCGAGCAGATCGTCTGCGGTGATCTTGAGCGCTTCGGCCGCGCGCTCCCGCTGGCTCGCGTCCTTCCAGAGAATAGCGGCGCACCCCTCCGGTGAAATCACGGAATACACGGAATTCTCAAGCATCACGACGCGATCGGCGAGGCCGACGGCGAGTGCGCCTCCCGAGCCTCCTTCGCCGATGACGGCGGTGATGATCGGCGTCCGGAGGGTCGCCATTTCGACCAGGTTGCGGGCGATCGCCTCCGCCTGGCCCCGCTCTTCGGCTCCGAGACCGGGGTACGCCCCCGGCGTGTCGACCAGCGTGATCACCGGCGCACGAAACTGCTCCGCGAGGCGCATCAGCCGGAGCGCCTTGCGGTACCCCTCGGGATGGGCCATCCCGAAGTTGCGCCGCAGGTTCTCCTTCGTGTCGCGCCCCTTCTGGTGGCCGATCACCATGACGCTCATGCCGTCGAGCCGTGCCCATCCGCCAACGATCGCCGGGTCGTCCCGGAACAGCCGGTCTCCGTGCAGCTCCACGAAATCGGTGAACACGGTGCTCACGTAGTCGAGCGTGTATGGCCGCTTCGGATGCCGCGCCACCTGGACCCGCTGCATCGGCGTCAGGTTCTTGTAGACCTCGGCGCGGAGCTCGGCGAGCCGTTTCTCGAGCGGCGCGAGCTCTTTGGTCATGTCGACCGCGGTCTCGCCCGCGACTCGCTTCACCTCCTCGATCTGGCGCTCGAGCTCGAGGAGCGGACGCTCAAAGTCCAGCGTATGCGTCGCCACGAGTCAGGTCGTTCTCACGAGGTGCACTCGGTCGGGCCCGACCAGCTCGCGCAACGCTGCCACCAGCTCGTCCGCAACGTCCACGTGCAGCGAGCGGCTGCGGAGCCGCGCGCTGACCCCCCCCCGGGGCGTAAGCCCGGGGAGACCCGAAGGTCCGTTTCTCTCCCGTTCCGTCCACTCCACCAGGACGGGCGCCGGGCCCGGGTGCGCCGCGCACAGGGCGGCCACCGCGCGCGTCGCGTCGGGGGGCGGGGGGGCATCGGGCGACCAGCGGAGCGCGACGCCGATCGCGCCGCTGGCCTTGAGCTCGGCGAGCGGCTGGGCGGCTTCGACGATGAACGGCGCCTGCTCCTCCCCGCGGTCGCGCGCGCTGTAGCTTCCCGACAGCAGCAGCGCCCGGTCGGTGCGGATCACGTCGTTCAGCTTGGCCCACGCTTCTGGAAACACCAGCGCCTCCGCGGTGCCGTGAAAGTCCTCGAGAGTGAGGCGCGCGTATTCGGCGCCCGTCTTCTTCGAGATCTGCCGCTTGACCACCGTTACCACCGCCGCGACGCGCACCTTCTGGTCGCTCCACTGCCCCAGCGTGGCCGTGGTACGCGTCCCGAAAAGCTCCACCTCCAGGCGGTAACGCGCGAGAGGGTGGCCGGAGATGAAGAAGCCGAGCACGGCCTTCTCGCGTGCCAGCCGGTCGTGCTCGCTCCAGGGGGCCACCTCCGGGAAGGGGGCCGGGGGGCTGGGAACCACCGGTGTCTCCTCCCCGAAGAGGGCGTGCTGGCCAGCCTGTCGCTCCTGCTGGCGTACCTGGGCCTCGGCGAACGCGGCGTCGAGCGCCGCGACGAGCTGGGCCCGCTGCCCCCCGCCGTTTCCCGTGAGCGAGTCACAGGCGCCGGCGTCCAGCCCGAACCGGAGCCGCCGGTCGGCGACCACGGTGAACTTGAAGCCTGACTCGTTCACGTCGGGCGGCAACACGTCGAGTCCCAGCTCTCGTGCCTCGTTGATGTAGCCCACCACGTTGTCCGTGTCGCCGATTTCGGACGACAGCAGCGCCGACATGAACTCGGCCGGGTAGTGGACCTTGAGCCACGCGGTCTGATAGGACAGCACGGAATACGCCACCGCGTGCGACTTGTTGAAGCCGTAGCGCCCGAACGTCTCGATCTGTGCGGCGATGTCCTCGATCACACGCCGGGCGTGCCCGAGCGCCGCCGCCCGCTCCACGAAGCGGCCCAGCTCGCGCTGAATCAGCTCCTTGTCCTTCTTCCCGACCGCCTTCCGCAGCACGTCGGCTTCGGCGAGGGAGAAGCCGGCGAGCACGTTCGCGATGCGCATCACCTGCTCCTGATACGTGATGACGCCGTAGGTGGGCTTGAGTATCTCGGCGAGCGCGGGGTGTGGGAATCGCACCGGCTCGCGGCCGAGCTTGCGGTTGATGAACACGAGATGCATCCCGGTGTCGAGCGGACCGGGACGGAGCAGGGCGTTGGTCGCCACGAGATCGTCGAAGCGATCGCACTTCATGCTGCGCAGGCAATCCGTGGCGAGGGGGGACTCGAACTGGAAGACGCCCGCCGTCCGGCCCGAGCCGAGCAGCTCGTAGACGAGGGGGTCTGCGAGGTCGAGCCCGTTCATGTCGAGGGTGACGCCGTGGCGCTCCCGGACCATCGCGACCGCGTCGTGGATCACCGTCAGCGTCCGCAGGCCGAGGACGTCGATCTTGAGCATCCCGACCTTCTCGAGCGCGACCATGTCGTACTGCGTGATGATCGCTTCCGCTTCCTGCGGGGCGAGGCAGACGGGCACGTAATCGGTGAGTGGCCCGGGCGCGATCACGATACCCGCGGCGTGCACCGATGCGTGGCGCGCCAGCCCCTCGATCCGTGTGCCCAGCTCGAGGATCTTCCGGACGCGGTCGTCCTGGCGGGCGAGCTGTCGCAGCTCGGGCGATCGCTCCGGGGCGTCCGCCAGCGTGACGGTGATGCCGGGGCCGGCCGGGATCATCTTGGTAAAGCGGTCCACCTCGCCCGGCTCCACCCGCAGCGTGCGCGCGACGTCCCGGAAGGCGGCGCGCGCCTTGAGGGTTCCGAAGGTGATGATCTGACCCACGGAGTCGCGACCGTAGCGCTCCCGGATGTACTGGATGACTTCGCCGCGACGCTCGAAGCAAAAGTCGAGGTCGATATCCGGCATCGAGATGCGCTCGGGATTGAGGAACCGCTCGAACAGCAGGTCGAACTTGAGCGGGTCGATGTCCGTGATGCCGAGCGCGTACGCGACCAGCGAGCCCGCGGCCGAGCCGCGGCCGGGCCCCACCGGAATGCCGCGGTCCTTCGCGGCCTTCACGATGTCGTAGACGATCAGGAAGTACCCGGCGTACCCGGTGTGGGAGATGACCTGGAGCTCGTAGTCGAGGCGCGCCTGGACCTCCGGGGGCACCGCATCGCCGTAGCGCACCCGCGTCCCGGCGCGCGCGAGGTGCACGAGGAGGTCGTTGTCGGACGCGAACTCGGCGGGGCGCGGGTACTGCGGCAGGAAATAGCGCTTCTCGAAGTCGAACTCGCACAGCTCCGCGATGCGTTGGGTCTCCGCCACCACCTCGGGGTGGTCGGGGAACAGCGCGCGCATCTCCGGCTCGGACTTGACGTAGCTCTCCTGGCCGAAGAACCGGAAGCGGTTCGGATCGTCCAGGTCCTTCCCGGTGCCGATCGCGAGCAGGACGTCGTGCGCTTCGGCGTCCTCCTTCCGCAGGTAGTGGGCGTCGTTCGTCGCCACGACCGGCAGGCCCAGCTCCTGAGCCAGTTGAAACATGCCCGCGGTGACCGCTTTCTCCTCGGCCAGCCCGTGGTTCTGGACCTCGAGCCAGAACCCGTCGGGGCCGAACACGCGCGCGAAGTACTGGGCACTCGCCCTGGCTGCCTCGTAGTTCCCCTGTCGGAGATACAGGGCGATCTCACCCGACAGACAGGCGGCGAGCCCGATCACCCCGTCCGAGTACTGCTCCAGGACCTCGCGGTCGATCCGGGGCCGGCGGTAAAAGCCCTCCAGGAAGCCGATGGAGGAAAGCTTGACGAGGTGGTGGTAACCGGTGCGGTTCTTCGCGAGGAGGACGAGGTGCGAGTACGGGCCTGGCGCATCAGTGGGGCGCTCGCGCCGATGGCGCTCGCCGAACGCGAGATACGCCTCGAAGCCGAGGATGGGGCGGACCTTACGGGCCCGCGCCTCGGCATAGAACTGCCACGCGCCGTGCAGGTTGCCGTGGTCGGTGA